>NZ_CAXVJM010000048.1:0-585 GCF_964259375.1 Collinsella aerofaciens ATCC 25986 | reverse complement strand
CGAACAGAGAAATCCGCGAACTCTCTTCGCCGCGTGGAAACAATAAGGTACACAGAAATTGCAATAGAACCAATCAGAGAAAACAGCGGAACGACCAGCAATTCAAGCTTATTACCCCATCGATCAACCACACCCCCACTCCAATGAGCGGGAATTGCATCAGGGAGGACTGACCAAGCCGCCCATAGAATCAGAAATGGAAGAATAGAGAGGATGAAAGATGATAACACTGCAGTAATTTTTTTTGAGGCTCTCATCGATTCCGCATCTCCTTGCGCGCCCACATTCCACTCCGCCTTAAATCAACTATAAATAAAAACTTGAATGCAAGTTTGTTTTGATTAGTATGGAAACTATATCCATTTAGTTCTAATTTGTTCGTAGTATCAAATCGATACCGACACTAGCATGACGTAGTCTTTCAAGACAGCTACTCAACATTGGAGGTCACCGCTATGGACAATGTGA
The DNA here is from genome assembly GCF_964259375.1 of Collinsella aerofaciens ATCC 25986. Taxonomy (GTDB): domain Bacteria; phylum Actinomycetota; class Coriobacteriia; order Coriobacteriales; family Coriobacteriaceae; genus Collinsella; species Collinsella aerofaciens_BO. The sequence continues at coordinate 117 of NZ_CAXVJM010000048.1, read as the reverse complement.
ACCACCTAAACGAACTCTCAATACAGTCCCAGCTTAGCATCCTTGAAAAACTGGTCGCGGACGCGGAACAATCTACCGACGCAAGACGCGATTTCGAAGCTCAGCCTCGTGCCGTAT
>NZ_CAXVJM010000047.1:0-629 GCF_964259375.1 Collinsella aerofaciens ATCC 25986 | reverse complement strand
GCAGCCTCAATCTGAGGACGGAGAGCGAGGGCATCGCTCACAACCTTCTCGTAACGAGGCTCATCGAAATTGAACATCCCTTACTCCTAACTCACTTAGATGAACCCTTCATTCATCCCATAACGTTATAATACTTTATATAACTAACTATGCAAGTATTATTTTGGCTCTGTTCTTTCATCAAGCCCCTTAAAACAACAATCGGCGTTGTTGGACACAGCGCGCAAGTTCATTGAACGATTCAATATGCATCGTCTCTAGTTAAATGACGTCTTATGCAAATACCTTTAATTCGCTTGGGACCGACAAATTTTTTGACTGTCCGCAGAAGCTTTCCCGGAATTCCCTATGGATAGACGCGCCGGCAATCGCTTCGTTATCTGGCTTATTGCGCATTGCCCGGGGCGTCTGGGAGAAAGCGCAATCTACCGCGTGGTCAACTAGCGTTTCATCGGAATCGACCGCATCCGCGCCAAATACTAAATCGCAATCGTTGAAACTCGTCCGATCATATGACGGCAATTTTTCGCCTTAAAAATGAACACGAAATAAGGTGAGTATTTGCTCGTCTGAGCACCGGTGATTATTGCGAATCGGCACCGTTGATATTGCGGAATGGCACCGGGGGC
>NZ_CAXVJM010000046.1:0-642 GCF_964259375.1 Collinsella aerofaciens ATCC 25986 | reverse complement strand
GCGCCGCTGACCGGTGGACGGCACCGAGCCGTCGCAACGGACTGAAGAAGGGGGAGGCCTCGCGGCCTCCCCCTTTTTGCGTTTAAAGGACAAATTGGGGCACTTGATCGCTTAATCCTTCTGTTTTACGGAATGGGATTTATCGTCGAGATGATCAGTCGCGTCTCTGGAAGTTGCAGATTGCTTTAAATTGCCTCTATTTGTTGTCGGGTGTTGCCGGAGCACCACATCTATTTCGATGACGAGTGAAATGGATCTACAGCATTTAATCTCCAATGAGGCTTATCGTGTCTTCGCGGTATCCGGCTCAGGCTTATGTTGCAACGGGGCCCTATCGTCATCTGATAGGGCCCCGTTGCTATTTTAGGTAGTAGGAATGAGCAAAATCGCTTCTTGTGTTCAATAGCATGTGGCTCTTGCTTATTAGGGTATAAGGTCAGTACTTCTACATCAGACAGCAAGATCGCCGAGGTCATACGGCCTGTCTGTGATTTATGACTGCTCATAGGACCCTTGTTATTTCCAGGGCCATCAAGTTCATTTGTGAACAAAATATGGAGTGCTGGATTCCCGCCCGCGGGGCCCCTCCGGTCTGGCAATATATCTCCTTGCCGCGCGGCCCGGTCGAACCGGATCAGCCGC
>NZ_CAXVJM010000045.1:0-679 GCF_964259375.1 Collinsella aerofaciens ATCC 25986 | reverse complement strand
GAGTCGCTCCGCATTTTTGAACGCCGCGTGTGCGTCCCAAATACTTGAGAAACAAGCTGTGAAGTGCGGTGGCGCGCTCGTGCCCGTGCATAGCCGTCACCATCAGCGTCTACGCGGCGTCGGCTTCAAGTGGAACTGGCGCCGCTGCTGTATATGGTTTGCCTTGCTGCAAATGGCGATCAATGCCCACGATGCTTCTGCTTGCGCTTCAACTTCCGCTGCTCGAAGCGCGCCTCCGCCTCATCAGCGCGACGCTGACTTCTTGCTTGAGCCGACTCCCGCTTCATCGCTTCCCGCTGTGCCGCGAGCGCCTGTTGTGCCTTGGTGCTCACAGCGGGCCGTTTAAGGGCCTTCGCCGCCTCGCGAGCGCGCCGCTTGGGGTTCTTCGCGGGCTTGCTTGTTTCAGTGGCCTTGTCGCCGAAGAACGAGAGCTTCTCCCATTTGCCGACAACGAATTGCAGAATCTCCTCATCGGACGGCTCCGCGCCGAAGACGATGCGGGCGGCGCCGTACCTTCCGTCCTCGACATGCTCCGCCAGCCCGACCCAGAATTGGCCGTCGTGATACACGGTCAGGGCGGACGACACGCTGATCTGCATGGCTGGTTCCTCCTTTATGTAGATGACCATGCAGAGAAGGGACAACCAAGGAGGCAGGTTACTGATGCGGACTCCCGCAC
>NZ_CAXVJM010000044.1:0-772 GCF_964259375.1 Collinsella aerofaciens ATCC 25986 | reverse complement strand
CGGCGCCCTGGGCATGGAGTTCTCCTGGACCTACTACAAGCAGATGAACATCGCCTTCTGCCTGATGGTCGCCAACATGCTCAAGAAGATCTACGCCGGCCGCCCCGACGACTACGCCGAGGCCCTGCACCGCCACTGCGCGTTCTTCAACATCACCGTCCAGTTCGCCCCGTTCGTCGGCGGCATCGCGATGGCCATGGAGGAGAAGGTCGCCCGCGGCGAGATCGAGCCCGAGAGCGTCAACGACGTCAAGGCCGCCCTCATGGGCCCGCTGTCCGGCATCGGCGACTCCATCTTCCTGTCGACGCTGCGCGTGGTCGCCGCCGCGGTGGGCATCAGCCTGTGCCAGGCCGGCAACCCCTTCGGCCCCATCGCCTTCCTGCTCATCTACAACGTCCCCGGCTTCGCGCTGCGCATCTGGGGCGCCGTCAAGGGCTACGAGCTGGGCGTGGGCTTCCTGGACGAGGCCCAGAGGACCGGCCTCATGCAGAAGATCATGACCTGCGTGGGAATCGTGGGCGTCATGGTCGTGGGCGCCATGTGCAAGGACATGTTCTGGGCCAGCATCCCGGTGGCCATCGGCTCGGGCGACGACGCCCAGACCCTCCAGGACATCCTGGACGGCATCATGCCCGGCATGCTCGGCATGATCGCCTTCTGGCTGTACTACTGGCTGCTGTCCAAGAAGATCAACCCCATGGTGCTGATCGTGGCCACCATGGTCGTGGGCATCATCGGCGCGTTCTTCGGCGTGCTGGCGTAAGGGCCCGGC
>NZ_CAXVJM010000043.1:0-797 GCF_964259375.1 Collinsella aerofaciens ATCC 25986 | reverse complement strand
TTCCCCGAGTCGTTCAAGGGCAACCACGCGAAGGGGTCGTTCACGATGCCGCGCCCCTCCCGGCACCGCGGCAAGCAGGTGCACAGACGCGGGCTGTCGCGCGAGCGGATCTGCGTCATGACCGGAGTGAACGACTCGAACGAGACGTTCCTCGAGGTCACGGGGCGGGGCGCCCTTTCGAGGGAGCGCGCCATGGACGCGCTGAGGGGCCGCATCGCGGCCGGCTCGGTCGTCGCGACCGACAGGGCGGCCGCCTACGTCGGCGTCCTCGCCGAGCTCGAGGTCGCCGCGCACGCGGCCTACGACCCCAAGGACCGCTCCGGGGGGACCATCAACCGGGTCAACGCCGTCCACTCGCTCCTCGGCGCCTTCATGGAGCCGTTCAAGGGCGTGTCGACGAAGCACCTCGATGCCTACCTCGCCTGGTTCAGGTGGTGCCGGACCTTCATGGCGACCGATTCCGGCGCCGCCGGGCGCACGGTCGCGCGGCAGCTCGCGCACGGCGTCTGCAGGAGCCGCGTCCGCGACATGTTCAACGTGGAGCCGCCCTACATGGACTACTGGGCCGCGCCCGCCGCATAGAGGCGGTAGAATGGTCGCACCGCGATACACGAGGAGGGGTGAGGCCATGCCGTCGAACATACCGGCCACGACGATCCGCATCGACCCGGAGGTCAAGAGGGAGGCCACGGCCATCCTGGACGAGCTCGGCCTGTCCATGTCCACCGCCGTCAACGCGTTCCTCAGGGCGCTCGTCCGGGAGGGCGGGATGCCGTTCGAGATGAGGGTCAAGACGC
>NZ_CAXVJM010000042.1:0-950 GCF_964259375.1 Collinsella aerofaciens ATCC 25986 | reverse complement strand
TTAGTAGTTCATCTGGTGATAGTAGCGACGCGTGGTGAGCGGGTGGTTGCGGACGTGCTCGAGGTGGCAGCTCAGGCGCTCGGTGATGGTGTAGGTGACCATCGGGGAGACGATCTTGCGGAACTCGGGGTCGCTGAAGGGCAGCTCGACCTCGGCGGTGTCGAACTTGTTCACGCGGACGTTGACGCCCTTCTCGTCGGCGAGCATGTGGGTGAAGTTGTCCACGCGGTCCATGAGCTTGCGGGTGTCGTCCTCGCCGTAGAGCATGATGAGGCTCGTGCCCTCCTCGCACAGCTCGATGGTGCCGTGGAAGAACTCGGCGGCGTGGATGGACTTGGTCTTGATCCACTGCATCTCCTCGAGGATGCACATGGCGTAGTCGTAGGCCTCGCCCCAGAGCATGCCGGAGCCGATCACCATGTGGTAGTCGGTGTCCTTGAAGTCCTCGGCCATGGCGGCGCAGCGCTCGTCCTGGGCGTCCTTGGCCTTGATGAGGAACGGGGCGATGTTGCCGAACTCCTCCATGAAGGTGTCGTACTTGGGGAAGGCGCCGGCGTTCTTGAGGAAGCGGGCGACCAGCGTGATCTGGTAGGTGTAGATGGCCTCGCACAGGACGTCGTCCTCGGCGAAGCTGAAGAACTTGTAGTCGGCGTACTCGGTTGCCGGGGTGTTGTCGTTGGAGACGTACATCAGCGTGCGGGCGCCCTGCTCCTGGCAGAACTTGGCGGCCTCGATGATCTCGGGGGTGGTGCCGGTACGGGTGGAGAAGACGCAGACCGAGTCCTTGTTGAAGGCCTTGGGCGGGCAGGCGAGGAACTCTGCGGCGATCTCGCAGTGGACGTCGACGTCGGCCGTGGTGGTCTCGACCCAGTACTTCATCGGGAGCGTGTGGGCCCAGGTGCCGCCGCAGCCGATGAAGAAGATGTTGGAATAGCCCTGCTCGCAGACCT
>NZ_CAXVJM010000041.1:0-975 GCF_964259375.1 Collinsella aerofaciens ATCC 25986 | reverse complement strand
CCCCAGCTTGCCTCGTAGACGAAGCCCGCGTTGATCGCCGCGGAGAGCGCCATGAACGAGGCGAGCCACGCCGTGGCGACCGCCGCGAACGCGTAGGCGAAGTAGCGCGCGATGACGAAGGAGAGCGGCATGCCCCCGCGACCTCGCGCCCCGGTCCTCAGAGCTGCCACTTGTACCCCATCCCCCAGACGGTCGCGATCGGGTCGGCGCCGGCCTCGGAGAGTTTCCTCCGGGCGCGGCTGACCTGCATGGATATGGCCGCGTCGTCGGCGTCGCTCTCCCAGCCGAGCACCGCCTCGCGTATCTGCGCGCGGCTCATGACCTGCCCGGGGTGGCGGGCGAGGTACTCGCAGATGGCGTACTCGGTGGGCGTGAGCGGCACGGCCTCGCCGCCCACGGCGAGGCCGCGCGCCCCGAGGTCGATCCGCACCTCCCCGAAGGAGAGGGCGTGCGAGCGCGGCCGGCGCTCACGGCGTAGATGGGCCGCGACCTTGGCGCGCAGCTCCGCGGCCCCGAAGGGCTTGCGGACGTAGTCGTCGGCGCCCAGGCCGTAGCCGGCCACGGCGTCCTCCTCGGCCATGCGCGCGGTCAGGAATATGATGGGCCCGTCGAAGTCCGGGCGGATCTGCCGCACGAGCTCGAAGCCGTCGAGCCCCGGCATCATGACGTCGCAGAGCACGAGGTCGAAGCGCGAGAGGTCCATCCCCGGGACCGCCGTCGGGTCCGCTGCCTTGACGACCTCATGGCCGTCGCGGCCGAGGACGCGCGCGAGCGCGTCGAGGATCGCCCGCTCATCATCCACTGCCAGTATCCTCGCCATGTTCGACCTCCTGAAACTTCCGTCGGAATTGTACTAGCGCCGCGCTCAGCGGTCCAGAACCCTGCGCGCAGCGCCGACCCCCCAGCCGGCGTCGAGCAGGGCATTCCCGCCCAGAACGAGCGCTGCGGAGAGGAGGACAAGCGCGACGGCGAACG
>NZ_CAXVJM010000040.1:0-1621 GCF_964259375.1 Collinsella aerofaciens ATCC 25986 | reverse complement strand
GGTTGATTTTCAATCTCAACGCAACAGCCTGAACGGACCCCGCGTTTCCGCAGCTATCGCAACGCGGAAATAGCTCCCGGCACCTGGCCATCACTTCGTTTCCGCAGGTGGAGAGGCTGTGGAGTCCGGTGCCCCCATGCCGCCGCCGCATGCTCCGCCAGCCCGCCGCGCAGCCGTTCCGGACTCAGCGCAACGGGCCCTCCGGCCCATGTCCCGGCCCGCCGCCTATCCCGCCAGCGGCCCCTCGCCCCTCGCGGCCCTGGCCCTTTCGATGCAGCCGGGCGTGAGGTCGAGCTCGCCGGGCGCCAGCTCCTCTATCCCGAACGCGTCCATGAGGGCGGAGGCGTCCTCCCCGAGGGCCATCCGCAGCACGCGCGCCGGCGTCAGGAACCCGAGCGCCCCCCTCGGTTCGGAGTTCACCTGCGACATGAGCAGCGCGCAGTCCGCCGCCGTCAGCCGGTCGAACCTGGCCCCGGCGCCCTTGGGCAGCAGCTTCCTGATCTCCACGTGGTTCTTCTCGCACGCGCCCTTCTGCTGGCTCTGCCGGGGGTCGCAGTAGAAGAGCCTGGTCTCGCCGTCCCGCTCGCCGAGCAGCGCCGCGATGGCTCCCTCGTCGGCGAACTCGCTCCCGTTGTCGGTGAGCACGGCGCCGAAGGCGCGCCTCGCGCCGTCCTCGCCGAGGACCCTGCGCAGGGAGGAGAGCGCCGCCAGGACCGAGGCGCACGTGCCGTCCGGCAGCGGCAGGGCCAGCTGGAAGCGGCTCGGGCGGTGCAGGAGCGTGAGGAGCCTGGCGGAGTCGCCCCTGGAGCCCTCGACGGTGTCCATCTCCCAGGCCGCGGCGCAGGCGTCCTCGCCGAGCGCGAGGAACGACGCGTGAGACCTGCGCGCCGAGTGGGACGTCGCCCTCTTCGGGGCCCGGCGCGACCTCGGCCTGTAGCCGACCTTGCGCCTGAGCTCCATGTTCGTCATGCCGTCGTAGCCGGCGTTCACCCACCTGTAGACGGTGGAGGCGCTGAGCCCGGGGGTCGTCGCCGCTATCTGCTGCGGGGAGAGCCCGCGCGCGAGCCCGTCCCTGATGGCCGCGAGCTTGGCGGCGGCGCCCTCCTCGGTCTCGTCGATCCCGGACCTGCTCGCCGAGAGCTCGGCGTCGGCCGCCTCCTGCGCCCTCCTGGCGCTGTAGAACACCCTGGGCCTCCTCGAGCAGCCGTAGCCCCTCCTGTGCGAGCAGCCGTTGCAGCACCTCGGCCACGCGGAGAGCCTGGGGCAGGCCCCCGACAGGTCCGCGGGCGCGGGCTCGCCGTAGCGCGAGCGCGGCGCGGTGACGTAGCGGTGCGCCGCCACCTCCCTGGTCACGGTCGAGGGCGACCTGCCGAGCTCCGCGGCGATCTCGCGGGCGCTGCGGTTGCGGTCGAGCATCCTCTCGACCGTGTTCCTCTCGTGCCTCGTGAGCCTCCCGTACGACCTTCCGGACGGCTTGGGTCTGGACATGCCGGCCTCCCTCCATCGCGGGCCGGGGGATTCCGGCCCCTCTGGGGTTGCCTACCCGGATTCGCGCCTCAGGACTCAGCGCAACGCGTTGCGCTGAGTCCTGAGGCTGTTGCAATGAAAATGAGAATCAAGG
>NZ_CAXVJM010000039.1:0-1906 GCF_964259375.1 Collinsella aerofaciens ATCC 25986 | reverse complement strand
AGCAGGAAGCCCAGGAAGTAGAAGGGCACGAGCTGCTTGGTGAGCACCAGGCGGCCGAGCATGGCGAAGCCCATGGCAGGCAGGATGTTGGCGGCAACGCCGCAACCGTCGATGATGAAGGGCGGGATGAAGTCGAGCAGGCCCTGGATGGCGTCGGAACCCAAATAGAAGGCGCCGCCGCACAGCAGGAAGTACTCGACGCAGCCCCAGATTCCAATTCCCCAATGAACGGCGTAGATGCCTTTGAGGTTTCCCTTGAGGGCGAACTTGTCTGCCATATCGACAAACACAGGGAACAAGGCATTGGTAATGTTGCCGATCGTCAGTGCAAGGACGGCGATGGGCATGGCGAGCGCGATGGCCGTCTCGGTACCCTGACCGAGCTGAATGGCAAACGCGCAGGCGAGCACGCCGCCGACGGTTTCGTTAGGCGGCACGTAGGCGCCGATGGAGATCGAGCCCATGAACAGCAACTCCAGGCTGGCGCCAACGGCAAGGCCAGTCTGCAGGTCCCCCAGCACCAGGCCCACGAGCGGGCACAGGACGATGGGGCGGAACGCGTAGAGGGTGCCGAGCTGGTAGTCGAGACATCCAAAAGCTCCGACTAAGCCGACGAGGATTGCTTGGACAAGCATAGTTCCTCCCAATAAGGAATCTCGAACCGTCGTCACTCCCGTCGCGCGCGTTATTGATATCAATCCGGGAGTTTGACCACACGGTCCGAACCGCACCTGGCGTGCTGCTAACACCCATACCAGGCACAAATGATTTGATACCAATTATAGGTATGCAGGTTCGCCTTATTTAATACCAGTCGCTCAGCGGGGTGTTTTTTACCGTAAACGGCAGGCGCATCCCATTAGGCACGCTCTTTGTTTCGATGGCGGACAAGCGCCACCAGAAAGCCGTCGCCAAAAGCATCGGATGCCAAGTTGGCCACAATCACCAAAACGATCATCGCCGCGCCCAAGAACTCGTTCCAGCTAAAGACCTCGCCAAAGAGGAGCGCCGACCAGCAGGGAGCGAGCACGACCTCACTCATGCAGACCAAGTTGGCCGCAAACGCGTTGGTGCGCGCAATCCCCTTGGCATACAGCACACTCGCAAGGCCGCTGCAAAAAAGGCCATGCACCAGCATAAGCCCCCACTCAAAGGGTTTCACGGAGCCTAGGTCGCCGGCAAAATAGACGATCGGCAGTATCGAGATGCCGCAGGAGATGAGCGAGGACACCATGGGCGACGCATCGGGGCGAGAGTTTAAAAAGAAACACAGCCCAAAGGCGGCGCCCGAAATGACGGCAAGCAGGTTGCCGAGCATGCCCTCGGCGCTCAAATCACCTAAAAAGAAAAGTCCCATACCCGTAAAAGCAACCACCACGGAGGCAATCTTCGCAGGCGAGGGCAACGTGCGAGTTGCGAGCGATTGATACACGATAACGAAAATCATCGAGGTGTACTGCAGAACGATCGCGTTGCCGACCGTCGTGAGCTGGTTGGCAAAGTTAAACGTGGTGCCCGTCACGAAGTTGCAGACGGCCACAAGGACAATAAGACGGCTGACGCGAAGGACGGGCCTGCCGACGAGCAGGATAAAGAGCGCCATAAATATTGCCGTGACGGCACCGATCAAAAGAGCTGACTGCGAATTGGCGCGAACGAGGATGCCGATAAAACTCCACAAGAGCGCCGTGCCAAATAGATACATCGCCCCGCTCACGCCATTATCGGGTGGATTGTCAGATCGAATCACGAAGCACCTCCAACTAGCTTTCGGTAATAAAAAACGGCGACCGCAATGGGTCGCCGTTTCCCTTGGGGGCAGATAATAGGCCGGGCCCTTACGCCAGCACGCCGAAGAACGCGCCGATGATGCCCACGACCATGGTGGCCACGATCAGCACCATGG
>NZ_CAXVJM010000038.1:0-2102 GCF_964259375.1 Collinsella aerofaciens ATCC 25986 | reverse complement strand
AGATTCGACAAGGGGCGACCATTGTGCAATCGCAAGAAGATGACGGGGCGGAATGTCAATCCTGGTCTAACAGAGCCAAAAAAAACGCCCCTTTGTCGGGGCGTTTTCAGTCTCTTGTTATTCGGTCAGGAAAAATCCGGGCTTTGACTTTCGCTAGAGATAAAACTTTAAGCGCTCAGTGCAGTACACCTGCCGCGAAATAAACAATGGCACTCCCTGCGCGTTGCAACGCTTATCTACAAATAATAAAAGGGCAGATCCCGGCTTTACATTCAAATGTTCTGCCTCGTAAGCACTTGCAAAGCACACCTGCAACGTTCGCTCGTTATTGCCAAGTTCGATATGGCGTCTTCCCAGCACCTCAAGTAGAGAACCCGATAAATCTTCATGTTCCAAAAAGGCAAGAGAAGGAGTGTAGCTATTGGTTTCCAACATCGTTGGCACGCCATCGACTAAGCGCAAACGTCTAGTCTGAAGAATATTCTCGTCCTCCTGGACCTGAAGAAAACGCACATCGCGCAGCGTAGGATAAATCCAAGCTATTTCGAGCACTACGGTCGAAGGCTTTTTATTTTCTTGAATGCAGGAATGGGTGAAGCTTTCCTGGTCATCGGCTGCATAGGCATTGCGCGTCGTGGTAACAAAAGTACCTTTCCCTCGCGTGCGCTCAACGATATCGGCATCCTCTAGTTCCTTGATTGCCGATCGAACAGTAATACGACTAACGCCATATTCCTCCATAAGCTCCGTCTCAGTAGGAAGCTTATCCCCTTCGCTATATACGCCACTTTCTATTCGACTCACAAGATCGTGAACGATCTGCTTATACAATGGAACAGCGCTCTCCACTTTAACCATTATTCAACCTATTGCTTTCTACACTCAACGGCTTCAAGTCCCTGCCAATTGATGCCGAGTTGATTAGCCTTAATCGAAAAGAAGTATTTAAAATAATCACCCAACATCACCTGCTTAGTAAAGTGCACTGGCTTACCAGTGCTCATATAAACGGTCTCACTCAATATAAACATCGCAGCTTCTCCTGCGATATTAAGGATGCGCTTCTCCTCATCCGTAGCAAGCCCCGCTTCAAGCACAATAGACGGGAAACAATTGTCCTCTAGTCGCAGCCCCGTCTCTCTCTCAATCGTTTCATAAAGTGATGCGTTCTCCATATCGACACCCAGTAAAAACCCGAAGTTCTTAACTGGAAGATAAATATGTTCAATCATTGCATTGATGTGGTTAATTGACCTCACGCGTTTGAGGTAAACCGCAGATTCGTTCTCTTCCATTCGCAAATGACGACGGACGGCAACGGGCGGCTCGACCTCCTGAAGAGCGAGAACGCGAGATGAGGTTTCGATATTATTTTCATGGCAAAAATAAGTGAAACCCTTAAACGTGCTCAAGCTCGAGACGATTTTAGGCTGCCGGATAAATGTGCCCTTGCCATGACGCGTATCAAGCACGTCGTCATCCACAAGAGTTTGAATTGCCTTCCGTATCGTCGCACGGCTAACCTCGTATTCTTCGCAAAAACCATTTTCGCTAGGCAACACGCCACTTTCGGAAAACTCGCCCATCTCAATACGGCGGCGCAAATCATCAGCCACTTGTACATATAGCGGCACAGCACTAGTTGGGTTAATCATAACGTTCTCCGTACAACATTCTATGAAACTTCTATACGTTATAAGATAACCTATTACGTATTATTTTGAAAGAAATAGACGGTTCAATCTTATTTTTGAACCGTCCAATATCAGACACTTCATATGAAGGTGTCGAATGCCACTTGTGGCGCAAACAAAAGGGGCATTTGGCAAAAATGCCCCTTTTCGCCTTGAAGTCGCTACCGTGAAATGCCAACGAGCCGCATGGTCAAGTCCAAGCAAATACGACCTCAAGCGGCCAGCTATGGCATGGCTCCCTAGAACGAGACTGCAACATTTGTTTGCATTGTTTTACGAACGCAACATAACGAATTATTTCCGAGCAAAATAACGGCCGTTGAAAACTGCTTTAGTAGTTCATCTGGTGATAGTAGCGACGCGTGGTGAGCGGGTGGTTGCGGACGTGCTCGAGGTGGCAGCTCAGGC
>NZ_CAXVJM010000037.1:0-2206 GCF_964259375.1 Collinsella aerofaciens ATCC 25986 | reverse complement strand
CATCGCGCCGAGAGTACTGCGGGGTCAGCCCGTGGGAGGCCAGGGCGCCGCTGACCGGTGGACGGCACCGAGCCGTACGCTTGAACTGAGAAGGGGGAGGCCTCGCGGCCTCCCCCTTTTTTGCGTTAAAAGGCGACATTCTCTATTTAATTAAATCAATCCTATCATCCGCCGGTGAATATAAACGTTCACCGTTCTGTGGCTGGTTCTCTGTTCTCAATGGACTAATATTTGCTTTAGCGCACTGCTGCGCTTGTCCTGTTTTACACGGGTCGTTTTATTGATTGTGACGGAAGGACTCACATGGCAGATGTTCATGAGCTGCTTGATACTTGGATTGCCAATGTCAAGGACGAGGAGCTCCTCGCTGAGCTCAACACGATGAAGGAGCAGGGTGATCAGGACGCCATCACCGACGCTTTCTTCCAGGATCTCGCCTTCGGTACTGCCGGTCTTCGCGGCACTATCGGTGCAGGCACCAACCGTATGAATATCTATACGGTCGGTCGCGCGACGCAGGGTTTTGCTGACTATCTCAATGCGACCTTCGAGCATCCGACGGTTGCCATCGCTCGCGATAGCCGCAATAAGGGTGAACTGTTCGTTAAGACGACGGCTGCCATTCTTGCAGCAAACGGCGTGACTGCCCTCGTGTATCCTAAGATTTCTCCCGTGCCGACGCTTTCCTGGGCCGTCCGCGACCTTAAGTGCTCCGGTGGCATTTGCATGACCGCTAGTCATAACCCGGCTCCGTATAACGGCTATAAGGCCTATGGCCCCGACGGCTGCCAGATCACCAGCGAGGCCGCCGATGCAATTTCTAAGGCTATCGCCGAGACCGATACATTCACCGGCGTGAAGTCCATGGACTTCGATGAGGCTCTTGAGCAGGGTCTGGTCAAATGGATCGATGACTCGTGCCTCGAGCGTTATTATGACGCCGTTCTCGCGCGCGGCGTTACGAATCTTTCTGCCGAGGAGATTGCCGGCGCACCGCTCAAGCTTGTCTATACGCCGCTGAATGGTACCGGCCTCATTCCCGTCACCACGGTGCTCGAGCGCGCTGGCATCACTGATGTCACGGTTGTCCCCGAGCAGAAGGAACCTAACGGCGATTTCCCGACCTGCCCGTATCCTAATCCCGAGATCCGTCAGGCCATGCAGAAAGGCATCGATCTCTGTGAGCAGGTTCACCCTGATTTGCTGCTTGCAACCGATCCTGACGCCGACCGTGTTGGCGTTGCCGTTAAGAATGGCGACGACTATCTGCTGCTGACCGGCAATGAGATGGGCGTTCTGCTACTCGACTATATCTGCAAGACCCGTGCTGCCCGCGGTGAGGACCTCACTAAGAAGGTTGCCGTTACTACTATCGTTTCTTCCGCCATGGTCGATGCTCTGGCCGAGGAGTATGGCTTTGAGCTTCGTCGCTGCCTGACGGGCTTCAAGTACATTGGTGACATCATTACCTCGCTTTCCGATGCTGGTGAAGTCGATCGCTTTATCTTCGGTTTTGAGGAGAGCTACGGTTATCTGGCTGGTGATCACGTGCGCGACAAGGACGCCGTGAGCACTTCGCTGCTGATTTGCCAGATGGCTCAGTATTACAAGCTGCAGGGTAAGAACCTCGCCGACGCGATGCACGAGCTGTACGAGAAGTATGGCTACTATCACAACAAGACGATTTCGCTGAGCTATCCGGGCGCTGAGGGTGCGGCAAAGATGGCCGGCATCATGGCTGGTCTGCGCGAGAACCCGCCCGCGGAGATCGCCGGTTCCAAGATTGAGGCCGTCGTGGACTACAACACCTGCGTGAACGGCCTGCCGAAGGCTAATGTCATTGAATTCGATCTCGAGGGTGGCAACAAGGGTATCGTCCGTCCTTCCGGCACCGAGCCCAAGATCAAGCTGTATATCTTTGCCAAGGGCGCGGATGCCGCCGAGGCTGATGCAGCACTTGACGCGATTGAAGAGTCCGGTCGCAAGCTGCTGGCATAAGGTATTTAAGAGTCTATTACTGTAGATAGGCGAAAGAGGGGATCTCGGAAACGAGGTTCCCTCTTATATTTACCCAGCCAGCCGAGAGTCCTTATATGTGTAGGAAATGTGTACGCCCACATTCCCGCCCCCGGGGGCCCTCCGGTCTGGCAATATATCTCCTTGCCGCGCGGCCCGGTCGAACCGGATCAGCCGCAAAGCGTGCACC
>NZ_CAXVJM010000036.1:0-2572 GCF_964259375.1 Collinsella aerofaciens ATCC 25986 | reverse complement strand
TGAGTAATCGCCTGCTTTAGCACTGCCGTTATTGCGAATCGGCACCGCTTCGGTATTTCCGCAATATTGCCCTCCAGCACCACCCCTATTGCGAATCGGCACCGCCCGCCCCGTCGCTTTGGTACCTTCTTCTCGCCATGTGTCAGGAACCGAGAAGAAGGAGGTAAGACATGGCGAGAAGGATAAGGGCGAAGCTGGTCCTGCAGCTTCGCGAGGCGGGGATGTCCCAAAACGAGATCGCGAGGTCCCAGGGGATGTCCAAGCACAGCGTCGGCGACGTCGTCGCGGCCGCCAGGAGGCTCGGAATCGAGTGGGCCGACGTCGAGGGGAAGGAGGAGGGCGAGGTCTACGAGGCGCTGTTCCCCGAAAGGCGCCCGCCCGAGCCGGTCTACGGCGACCCCGACTGGGAGCACGTCCACAGGGAGCTCGCCAAGACGGGCGTCACGCTCAAGCTGCTGCACGCCGAGTACTCCGATGCCCAGAGGTCCAAGGGCTTGCCGGCCATGGGGTATGACAGGTTCTGCAAGCGCTACCAGGGATTCACCGTCAGCAAGCAGGTGGTGAGCCGCGTGGGGCACAAGGCCGGCAGGACCATGGAGGTCGACTGGTCGGGGCCCACGATGCGGCTCGTGGACCCCTCGACGGGCGAGGTTTCGAAGGTCTACCTGTTCGTCGCCACCCTGCCGTTCAGTCGCTACTCCTACGTCGAGCCCACGCTCGACATGAGGCAGGACACGTGGCTATTATGCCACGTCCACGCGTTCGCCTTCCTCGGGGGCAGCGTCCCCTGCATTGTTCCCGACAACCTGAAGACCGGCGTGACGGCGCACCCCAGGGAGGGCGAGGTCGTGCTGAACGACGCCTACCGAGACATGGCGGCGCACTACTCCAGCGCGGTCATCCCGGCGAGGGTCAGGAAACCGCGGGACAAGCCCAGCGCCGAAAACGAGGTGTGGTCGGCGGCGACCTACGTCATCGCCGCGCTGAGGGACCGCGTGTTCACCGACATCGGCCAGCTGAGGTCGGCCGTCGCGGAAAAGGTCGCCGAGCACAACGCCAGGCCGTTCTCCAAGAGGCCGGGGTCGAGGGCGCTCTGCTTCGAGGAAGAGGAGAAGGCGCTGCTCAGGCCGCTGCCGGCGGTTCCCTACGAGATCTGCAGGTGGGTCTACGGGCGAAAGGTGCAGGCCAACTGCCACGTCTCCTACAAGCGAAACTACTACTCGGTCAGCCACCTGCTCGTCGGAAAGACCGTCGACCTGCGCGTCACGGAGACGTCGCTGGAGGTGTTCCTCGGCGGCGAGAGGGTGGCGACCCACCCCGTATTCCCGCCGTATGCCGCCAACCGGTACTCGACGCGGGAGCACGACATGCCGCAGGGCAGGTCGTACTCCGATTGGGATGCGCCCAGGATAAGGAGATGGGCCGACCGCGTGGGCCGGTCGTGCTCCGAGGTCGTCGGGAGGATCTTCGAGTCGGTGGCCTTCGATGAGCAGGGCTTCAACGCGGCGCTGGCGGTGCTGAGGCTCTCGCACAGATACGGCTCCGAGAGGCTCGAGAGGGCGTGCTCCATGGCGTTGGCGACCGGCAGGCGCTCGCCGCGCTACCGCGACATAGAGCCGGTCTTGAGGTCGAACCAGGACAAGATGGAGGCAAGGGCGGCGACCGGGCCCGAGGGCTACGTGCGCGGCGCCGACTACTACGGAGGCGATCTGTGATGGAGCTGAACGCGGAGACCAGGAGAAAGCTGAGGGAGATGGGGGCGTCCGACCTTCTGGAGGCGCTTGCCGCGCAGGACGAGGAGGTCTGCGTCGGCATGCCCTGCGCGGAGAGGATCCAGATGGCGGTCGACGAGGCCCACTCCAACTTCGTCACGCAGAAGGTGGCGAACCTGGTCAAGCGGGCGAAGCTGAGATACCCGGAGGCGGACGTCAGGTCCCTCGACTTCGACGAGCGGCGGGGGCTGGACCGCATATTGATATCCGAGCTCGCCACCTGCGGGTATGCGACGAGAGGCACCAACATCGTCCTGCAGGGGCTCACCGGCACGGGCAAGTCCCACCTCGCATGCGCGCTCGCCAAGGAGGCGTGCAGGCAGAGGATCAGGGCGCATTACGTCCGCATGCCGGAGCTAGAGGAGAAATGGCGCGAGTCGCTCGAGAGGACCGGCGCCGAGCGCAAGCTCGTGCAGAAGCTGGCCGCCTTCACCGTGCTGGTGCTGGACGAGTGGCTGCTCGACGAGCCGGATGCGGGGTTCTGCAGCATGATACTGGAGCTGATGGAGGCGCGGTACGGCACCGGCTCCACGATCTTCTGCACGCAATACCGCAAGAAGGACTGGCACGCCAGGCTCGGTGCCGACGTGCGCGCCGACGCCGTCATGGACCGGATAGTCCACAACACAATTTGGGTGGACATGGGCGACTTCAACATGAGGGAGAAGCTAGGAGGGAGGACCGCCTCGTAGGCCGACTCACCGGGGGCGGTGCCGACCGGTACCGCCCCCGGTGCCATTCCGCAATATCAACGGTGCCGATTCGCAATAATCACCGGTGCTCAGACGAGCAAATACTCA
>NZ_CAXVJM010000035.1:0-2938 GCF_964259375.1 Collinsella aerofaciens ATCC 25986 | reverse complement strand
GAGCTATTTCCGCGTTGCGATAGCTGCGGAAACGCGGGGTCCGTTCAGGCTGTTGCGTTGAGATTGAAAATCAACCCTATTCAGAGGATGAATTTGCTTCGATTGAAGCATCCTGTCTATCTCGCTACAAAATGACAGGGTACATGGACCCATTTCTTCCAGGCTTTAATCCGACCATATGCGGAGCCGTCAATAAATATTCAGAAGTTATTGGACCAGACGGTTCCTTATATAAATGCTGGAATGAAATAGGATATTCCGACAGAAGCTATGGGAGCATCTTTGAAAATGTAACGAGTAGCGCATCCGAAGTTTCCATATGGAATGCTTACGACTTTTGTTCAGATTCAGAATGCCTTAACTGCTCACTTCTTCCTATGTGCATGGGTGGCTGTCCCTTCACCAGGCTGTATGAAAATAAGACAAGCTGTGTATCCGCAAGAAAGAACTGTATAAAAGTAATGAGGGCGGCCTATGATCTCAAACATAAGAAGTGATGCGGATTCAACGGCGATCTTCGACTATCTGCCATATTTCAGACTTGGGTTTTCTTCCCAATTGCTTCTGGTTATAGCCTTTACGTTATGCTTAATAATATCTGGAATGATGGCCTCTGTATCCCCGCTGCTCACGAGCGCTCTGGTTGATAATATATCTAAAAAAGCTCCTTATGGTGCTATTATGATTGACAGTGCGTTAATTGGTTTCGCGGCATTAATCGATATTGTTGTCAGCTATTTAAGCACCCTTCTTTCAATGCGGATAACGACCGTGGCTGCATTCTCGATTGCTCGAAGAAAAATCGATGAGCTCGTGCGGATGCCTTTTGAGTTGTTTTTTGAGCAGGAGTCTGCTGAAAAAACTCAACAGATTTGTTCAGATGCCAATACTGTGGCGTCCTTCGGATTGTCGATGCTCCAGACGGTACTCCTTGCGATTGTCCAGCTAGGTATCAGTTTATTTTTTCTCTATGGATGTTCCACAGCGCTCTTTTGGGTTTCCGTGACATTTTGCATCTTGTATGCAATTGCATATGCTTCATTTAAAAAACCGCTTTTTGTTTCAGGTCTGACCTTTAAGGAAGAGCAGTCCCTGTATTTCGGAAAAGTGGAGTCCATACTTGCGCATCAGAGATTTTTGTATGTTAATGCGCTGTTCGAAAGAGCATTGAAATCCATAGATAGCTATTTTTCGTCTTTGCTGCACGCCGGAGTCGCCTATCAAAGTGTCGTTTCGAAATTTCAGGCAACTGATTCCTTTGCTGCGGCTGCGTCCCAGGTGACCATTCTTTTGATTTCGGCTTTTTATGTAATGCATGGAAGCATGAGTGTAGGCCAACTTGTTGCTGTTTCGAGCTACATGGCTTTAATGCTATCTGCCGTGAGGTCAATCTACGGTATAGGTAGCAGCGCACAAGACTGCTTCTCATCGATATCCCGTCTAAATGCCTCTAAATTGCCTTCGGCTGCTGCTGGAGAGGAGCTCTTGGAGATCGATTACATCGAACTGCATAATTTCAGCTTTACATTAAATGGAAAGTGTCTCTACAGCAACTTGAATGTCAGGTTTGAAAAAGGAAAGCTCTATGCTCTTGTAGGGATTAATGGCTCGGGCAAAACGACCCTTGCGTACTTATTGATGGGTTGTTTCAATTCGGATTACGTTGGGACTATTTCCTACAACGGTAAGGCCCAAGAAGAAATCAACTGTGAGCTCCTTAGGCAGAAGCTAGTTTCGTTTGCTGAACAAACTCCGATATCAGTAAAGGATATTCTTTGCGATAGAAACTTTCCTTCTATCGAAAGGAAGAGGTGCGGAGGAATGTCTCCCGGGGAACTGGAACAACTGGAAATTAGGCGGGTCTTAGAAAAGAAGGCAGACGTCTATTTATTCGATGAGCCAACAGCATCACTCGATATTGCTCATAAAGAAGCTCTGATAAAAGCTATGAAGGAAATGCGAAAGCACAAGATTGTCATTGCAATTACACACGATATGGACCTAATAGATGCTAGTGATGAGGTGGTAGAGCTTGGGAAAAGCGACTGAAATAATGCGCCTGGGGGCACGTTATCTACTGGGCACGATGGTTGCTAGCGTGCCGTGGGCTATTTGGGTTATTGCAAAAGGATCCCCCGCTTGGCTGTGCTCTACAGGGGCGCTCTTTTGTGCGTTGGTAGTCTATCTTTTTGCAACTCGGGGCGCTGTTTCTTGTGATAAGCCCAAACGGCGTGGGATTCTTTTGGGATGGCAGTTCATTTTCATCGTATTTATTATTATGGCCTCTATGCTCGATATAGGTGGAAAATCAATATCCAGATGGGTATTGGTCTGTTCGGTCTCAGTTTTGCATGAGCTGTTATTTAGGTACGTATTTTTATTTGAATACACAATCGTCGGAATAGTTCGGCCGTTTTGCATAAGGGCATTTATACAGTCGATGCTATGGTCATTGCTTCTCGTGACTCAACAGTGTTTAATCGGGGCACCCACAAATTACATCATTGCAATGATGGGGGGCTATCTTTGTCTGGGCCTTATTTTTGCGCTGCTCGTGCGAAAAACAGGGACAGTGTGTCCGTCTCTTTTAGCCATGATGTCTCTGGATTTTATCAACATCCTAGCTCTTTGAGTTACGGACAAAATCTTCAAAATCTTCAGGTGTTGGCACCATGGCAGATAAAGCCCGCACGGTGCTTTCGGTATGCAATAACATGGGCGAGGGCTGGCTGCTCACGGCCGAGATACTCGACCTAATCGATCACGGTGCGCCCAACATCATCTACACGCAGCCCTTCGCCTGCCTGCGATTCGGTTAGCGAGGATGCCGTGGCATCGGTCGCCGAGCGTCTGGGGGGCGGTGAGTAATCGCCTGCTTTAGCACTGCCGTTATTGCGAATCGGCACCGCTTCGGTATTTCCGCAATATTGCCCTCCAG
>NZ_CAXVJM010000034.1:2815-4150 GCF_964259375.1 Collinsella aerofaciens ATCC 25986 | reverse complement strand
CACAGGGGGACCGCGATGGTGGCCACCGCGCCGCCCGAGGGGCTGTTGGCGAGCGAGACGGAGCCCCCGTGGGCGCTCGCGGCCTCGGCGGCGGCGTGGAGGCCGAGCCCGTAGTGGCGGCCTCCGTCGCGCGAGGAGCGGGAGGAGTCGTCTGTGAAGAGGCGCTCGCAGCCGCGTTCGAGGGCGGCGGGAGAGAAGCCCGGTCCGTCGTCGGACACCTCGATGACGAGGTGTCCGCCCTCGACGTCGCAGGAGACCGCCACGCGCGAGCGCGCGTGCTCGGCGGCGTTGGCCACGAGGTTCGCGGCGGCTCGCGCCAGGGCGGTTCGGTCGAGCGGGGCCTCGGGCGCGCCCGCGACAGCAGGGCCCGTGGCCGCGTCGAGCGTCACGCCTCGCGCCCGGGCGATCTGGGCGGCCTCGGCGAGGACTTGCTCGCAGAGCTCGGCCGGCCGCATGGGGGCCCTCTCCGCCCCGCCGGACCCGCGCGAGGCCTCGATGAGCAGGCGCACGTAGCCGTCGAGCCTTTCGACACTGCCGGCTATGTCGCGCGCGGCGGCCGCGAGGTCGGCGTCTTTCTCGTCTTCCAGCTCCTCCGCCACGAAGTCGGCGTTGGCGCGCAGCACGGTGAGCGGCGTCTTGAGGTCGTGGGCGAGCGACGCCACCTGCTCGCGCTGCCCCCGCTCCGCGGCCCAGCGGGCCTCGAGCGACTCGGCGAGGGAGGCCCGCATGGCGTCCATCGCGGCGAGGACGTCGTTCACCTCGCGCACGTTGGTGCTGCCGACCGCGAAGTCGAGCTCCCCCGCGCCGACGCGCCCCGCCGCCTCCGCGAGCGGCGCCATCTTGCGCGAGATCACGCGGCTCGCGCGGCGCGCCACGAGCGCGAGCGCGAGCGCGCTTCCCGCAGCGGCGCCGACGAGCATGAGGTTCTGCGGGTTGGGAAGCAGGCCGGCGAGGTCGCGCGAGACCCACTGCGGCAGGTACTCGCTGACGAGTGCGCAGGCCCCGCCGCCCTTGAGCGGGAACGCGGCGTAGGTGAGGCCCGAGCCCCCGCCCTCGATCTCCACTGTGCCCGGATCCGCGGCGAGTGCCGCACGGGCCATCTCCGTCGCGTCCTCGAGCCGCGTGCCCTCGAGGTCTGTCATCAGCACGTATCCGTCCTCGTTCAGGATGAGGTAGCGGTACGCCGTCGGCACGTCCTGCTGCCCGCAGACGCCGTCGCGTGCCAGGCCCTCCGCGACCTCGCGCGTATTGGCCGGCCCCCAGCTTGCCTCGTAGACGAAGCCCGCGTTGATCGCCGCGGAGAGCGCCATGAACGAGGCGAGCCACGCCGTGGCC
>NZ_CAXVJM010000034.1:0-2717 GCF_964259375.1 Collinsella aerofaciens ATCC 25986 | reverse complement strand
CCCCCCAGCCGGCGTCGAGCAGGGCATTCCCGCCCAGAACGAGCGCTGCGGAGAGGAGGACAAGCGCGACGGCGAACGGCTTCCTACGCATCTGCCCTCCCGTCCTCGAAGCGGCAGAACCAGGCGAGAAGGACGGCGGCGGCTGCCAGGGTGAGCACGAGGCCAGCGAGCGCAGTCGTGAGGAGAGGGCCCGCCGCGCGTGCGGCGTCGATGAAGGCCTCCACCCCGAGCGACCCCAGGCGCGCGGGCCAGGCGAGCGGCACCCAGTTCAGGGGCGTCGCCAGGGCACCGGTGAGCTCGCCGGTCATGAGGCCGTGCGCAAGTCCGCCCACTGAGAAGAACGCGAGGAGCATCCCCGCCGCGCCGGCGCCGATGGCGGCGTTGCGGCCGAGGCGCAGGGCCACGCCGAGCCCCAGCGCGTAGAGGGGCAGGCTGCCCAGCACGATGCCCGCCCAGGCGGCCGCAAGCGGAGCGGGCCCGAGCGGCAGGCGCCCGGCGACGGCGAGCACGGCCCCGAACACGCCGAGCGCCACGGCCAGCGCGCCCGCGCCGAGCGCCGCAAGGGCGAGCAGCTTCGCCGCGACGGCGCGCCCGCGCGAGGGGACCGCCGTGAGGTTGGCGAGGCGCCCGGCAGCGCGCTCCTCGTCCACGGCGAGTCCGCAGACGATGGCGGACATGAGCGGCATGAGGGCGCCGAGGAACTGGGCGTAGGCGTCCGCGCCCAGCGCCGGGTCCCATCGGGTAACGGAGAAGTACTCGCCGCAGGCAAGACCGGCTGCCAGGCCGCAGACGAGGTGCACCGCCGTGAGCGGGGAGCGCGCCAGGCGCAGGGCCTCGGAGAGCAGGGCCCGCGGGAGAGTCATGCGCGGCGTCGGGTCGGAGAGTCGTGTCATGGCCATCATCTCTCCTCGGAGCGCGCGAACCAGGCCGCGCCCGCCGCCGTGAGCGCGGCGAACGCGAGCGCGCAGACCGCAAGGCCCGCCAGTGTGAGCATGCCGTCCGCCGTGAGCGCCCCGCCGAGCGCCATGTCCGCCGCGAGTGGCTCGCCGCTCGGCAGCACGGGGATGAAGCTCGTGGGGATGACCATGCTCGCCGACGGCGGAAAGAGCTGCGGCAGCGGCACCAGCGACCAGGCGAACCCACCCACGAGCTGCGCGGCGAGCGGGCAGAAGATGCCCGCGAGCATGCCGAGCCGCGCCGTGAGGAAGAGCCCTGCGGGGATCATCCACGCCGCGGTCACCGTGTTGGCGAGCGCGCAGAGGAGCATCGTGAGGGTGCCCGCGGCCGTGAGGCCCTGCGAGGAGAACGCCGATCCCGCGAGGTAGATGCCGAAGACCACGAGGTTCGAGAGCGTGCAAAGCGCGAGGCACCAGAGCGCCTTGGCCCACCAGGCGCGCCCGAGCGGGAAGCCCAGGCCCAGAAGCCCCCGCATCCGCGTGCGCGCGTCCGCCCGCGCGACGCACGCCACCACGAGCGAGAGAGCCACGGGCAGGAAGAGCGCGTACCAGTAGTTCCACGCGCTGAAGATCTGCACGCCCCGGTAGGGCATCGCGCCGAGCAGCGGCATCGGCAGCGCCATGAGCACGGCCAGGCGAACCGGTGCCGCGTGGCGCGACTTCAGGGCCTCGGCGCGCAGGCATGCGAGCAGGCCGCCTTTCTCGCCCGTCATGCCGCCACCTCCCCGCTCGCTCGTCGCCCCTCCCGGCAGACGCTCATGAAGAGTTCCTCGAGGTCCTGCCCGGGCCGAAGCGCATCCTCGTAGGCGAGGCGCCCCCCGCAGATGATGCCGATGGTGTCCGCCATCTGCTGCACCTCGGAGAGGATGTGGCTCGAGACGATCACCGTCGTGCCCGCCGCCGCGAAGCCGCGGATCTGGTCGCGCAGCTCCTCGATGCCGATGGGGTCGAGGCCGTTGGTGGGCTCGTCGAGCACGAGCAGGCGTGGCCGGGCGATCAGCGCCAGCGCGAGCCCCAGGCGCTGCCGCATGCCCATCGAGAAGCGCCCGGCGCGCTTCTTCCCGGTGTCCGCGAGGTCCACGGCGGCGAGCACCTCATCTACGCGGCTCTCGGGAAGGCCCAGCAGCGTGGTGCGCACGCGCAGGTTCTCGCGCGCGGTGAGGTTGGGGTAGAGCGGCGCCTCCTCGATGAGGCTGCCGATTGCGTAGAGGTCCTCGCGGCGCCAGGCGTGCCCGGCAAAGAGGATCTCCCCGGCCGTCGGCCGCAGCATCCCGCAGATCATCTTGAGCGTTGTCGACTTGCCGGCGCCGTTGGGGCCGAGCAGCCCGTACACCTCGCCCTCGCGGATATGAAGGCTCACGTCGGCCACGGCGTCCTGCGCCTGGTCGCCGCGGCCGAAGCGCTTGGTGAGCCCGCGCGTCTCGAGCATGTAACCCATGGGTTCGTCCTTTCTCTTCCGGGCGCGCGGGCCGAGTCGCCGTGCCCGCGCGCCTTACCTTTCGGGTTCAACATCCATGGTGGGGCGCGTTTCTAACGAAGCCGTAACGGCCGTTGGGCTCTTTTGGCGCCAGCCCTTCTCGACCCGTACGCCACTCATGGTATGTTTATCGCGATAACAAGGACGGAGGTGCCCGTGGCACGCAATAAGTACCCGGAGGAGACGGTCGAGAAGATTCTCGACGTTGCCGAGCGGCTCCTCGTGGAGCGCGGCTACGAGCACACCACGATGATCTGAAGAGCAATACGCTAAATCGAAAAAGG
>NZ_CAXVJM010000033.1:0-4967 GCF_964259375.1 Collinsella aerofaciens ATCC 25986 | reverse complement strand
CATCATCGCGGTCTATGGGGTCAACGATATGGCACCGTGAGGACACATGTATGTCAATCCTGGTCTAACAGAGCCTTTTTTTTTGCCGTTTACGGGCGAATTATTACCGCTTAGGAAGCCTGATTGATCTGTCTTGACAAAGCGAAAGTTTCGAGGATACTGTAGATAACAATACAAAATATAACGTTCTATTAACAGATGATTGACTGAGATTGGGAGATAAATGAGGAAGTTGCTCTTGGCCAGCCATGGGCCACTTGCTAGAGCGATGCGTGAAACGCTCCAGCTATTTTGCGGTGAAGATCCTCGCGTTAAGGTGCTATGCGCATATGTCGATGAGGACACGATGGATGTAAACGAGTTGATAGATTTTTGGGAACGTTCTCGCGACCCAGCAGACCAGTGGATTGTCATCACTGATGTCTATGGTGGGTCAGTGAACAACGCTTTTATGGAAAGGTTGGGTGACGATTCTTTAAGGCTCATTGCCGGTATGTCGCTACCACTAGTGCTCGAAGTGTTTTCGAAATTGAGCACACTTGATGACGCCGAGCTCGCTGCATTGGTTTCAAGTGTCCGCCAAAAGGGCACACGCCTATGTTCGCTGCCAAATTCGGTAGAAGAAGACGAGGATTTTTGAGAAAGGAACAAAGATGATTAAGCTGCTGAGAGTTGACCATCGCTTGCTTCATGGTCAGGTTGCCATGACTTGGACGCAAGAGCTTGACACCAATTGCATTTTGATTGCCTGCGATGCGGTTGTGAAAGATGACGTGCGCAAGACGACGCTTAAGCTGGCACGTCCGGCAGGCGTCAAATTGGTTATCAAATCGGTCGATGATTCTATCGAGGCTCTTAGGAGCGGTGTGACCGATAAGTACCGTTTGTTCATTGTCGTTGAAAGCATCGAGGATGCTTACCGCTTGGCGAAGGGCTACAACGAAATCGAGCATATCAACATTGGAGGAACGAAGCCGCGTGAGGGTGCAGATGTACGCCTATCTTCAACGGTTTTCGCTACCGATCGCGACGTGGAGCTTCTACATGAGCTCAGTGATGCCGGAATCGAGGTGGAGATCAGGCAGGTACCTAGAGACGAGAAGATTTTGATTTAAGCACATACAATAGAAAGGGGATCTCTCATGTTGACTCAAGCGATCCTTGTCGGCCTCGTCGCAATGTGCGTGACATTTGAGTGGGCACTTGGCACTTGCCTTGCTTCTCGCCCGATTGTCACGGGCGTCCTCATCGGTCTTGTGATGGGTGATTTGCAGACGGGCATTATTGTCGGCGCCACGCTTGAAATGGTGTTCATTGGATCGGTTACCATCGGGGCGGCCGTTCCGCCTGACGTTATCACCGGTGGTATTTTGGGCACTGCTTTTGCAATTTCGACGGGTCAAGGTGCTGAAGTTGCGCTGACGCTCGCTTTTCCGATTGCGTCGCTTTATCTCATCATCGATAACGCGCTTACGCTGATCGTGATGCCGTTTTTCGTCCATAAAGCGGACGACTGTGTGGCAAAGGGCGACCTCAAAGGTATGGAGCGGATGCATCTGCTTGGTGGATTCATCGTCAAATCGCTTCCTCGCTTTTTCGTGTGCTCCCTTGCTTTCTATCTCGGAACGCCGGTTATGAACGCGGTGCTTAACGCAATTCCCGAGTTTGTAAGTAACGGCCTGGTTATTGCGGGTGGATTCATCCCTGCGCTCGGCATTTCACTGCTCGCTTCGATGATTGTCAATAAACAGACTGCTATTTTCTTCGTGCTCGGGTTTGCGCTCTGTGCCTACATGAGCATTCCAATCCTTGGTATTGCCATCATTGGGCTTTGCCTCGCAGTAATCCTCGTGGTGGTCCAGCCAAACTTCATTGCTCAGACGCCACAGCTTAGTTCGGAAGGGAGCTTCGACGATGACGACTTCTAATGACACCAGTTCCAACAAGATTACAAAGCGTGATCTAAAATCGGTATTTTTCCGTTCGCTTACGATGGAGTACTCCTGGAACTACGAGCGCCAGCAGCACATGGGATACTGCTTCTCTATGCTTCCCATCATTCGTCGCGTGTATAAGAATAAGGATGACCAGGCTGCTGCTGCCAAGCGTCACATGGAGTTCTTCAACACCACTCCTTATGTCTCAACATTAATTCTGGGCATTTCGGCAGCGATGGAAGAGGCAAACGCTAACGAAAAGGATTTTGACGAATCCTCCATCAACAGCGTAAAGGCCGCTCTTATGAGCCCGCTGGCCGGCATCGGTGACTCTCTGTTCTGGGGAACGTTGCGTGTCATCGCCACTGGCTTGGGTGTGTCGCTTGCTATGCAGGGTAACATTCTCGGCCCGCTTCTCTTCCTTGTCGTATTCAATGTTCCGCATTATCTGATTCGTTGGTTCTGCCTTAAATGGGGCTATGGATTCGGAACCAGTTTCTTGAGCAAGATCGAGAAATCTGGTCTTATGCCAAAGCTCACTATGGGGGCTGCAATTCTCGGTCTTATGGTTATCGGCGCTATGGTGCCCAACCTTGTATCGGTCAGCGTGGCTGGTTCTCTCGGTACCGGCGACAGTGCGCAGACTATCCAAAGCATCATCGACGGTATCATGCCGAGCCTGCTGCCGCTGCTTGTGACACTTGGAGTTTACGAACTCGTCCAGCACAAGGTTAAGATTGCTTGGATTCTCGTTATTCTCATGGCGGTTGGTATCGTCGGCTCCTTCTTCGGAGTGTTTGCAATCTAAATGGTTGATTTCGCCGTCTGGCCCAATTGAATTAGAAAGGTATATCTCATGGTTTCATTTGATGAACAGGCAATTCTCGATAACGGTGCTTATATCTACAATCAACGTGCCGAAATTGAACGCATTGCTGACGAAATTTGCGAAAAGGGTTTCGATTCGATTTTCTTCACCTCGTCAGGTGGCTCGCTTGCGATGATGCAGCCGTTTGACTATATGGTTTCTGTTATGTCCGATATTCCCGTCCAGTCCCAAGTTTCGGCAGATTTCCTCACGGTTGGCAATCGGCGCATCGGTAAGGGGACCTTGGCGTTCATGGCGTCCAAGTCGGGCGACACCAAAGAGACGGTCGCGGCGGCAAAGGCGGCAAAAGACGCAGGCTGCACCATTGTCTCTACGCTTGGCGTGGACGGTTCACCGCTTGGTGAACTTTCCGATTATGGAGTGATCTATAAGCAGGGCCGTCCTATGGAGCTCGTGCTGTACCTTCTGATTGGAAAGATTCTCAAGAACAGGGGCTTTTTCGATGACTACGATCGCTTCGCTGATGAGCTTGTGAATCTCCCCGCTGCTCTCGTTTCCGTCGGCAAGAACGCTGACGAGATGGCTCGCGCATATGCTCTGAAGCACAAGGACGATCCGTATCAGATTTGGATTGGTTCTGGCAATCTGTGGGGCCCCACGTATTCGTTTGCCATGTGTGTGCTCGAGGAGTCCCAATGGCTGCGCACCAAATCCGTTACATCGCCTGAGTTCTTCCATGGCACTATCGAACTTGTTGAGCCGGGCGTTTGCGTCGCGCTCGCAATGACGGAGGCGCAGACTAGGCCTCTTGATGAGCGCGTTGCACGCTTCTGTAAGCAATATGCGGATGATTTCACCGTATTCGATACACATGATTATGAGTTGCCGGGTATCAGTGATGAATTCCGCTGGATGCTTTCTCCGGTGGTGCTCAATGCCATTCTCTCGCGTGTGAGCAAGAATTTCGAGGAAATTCGTGACCATTCGCTCGACATCCGCCGTTATTACCGCAAGGTCGAGTACTAATAAAGACCGTACGTGATGGGAGGCGTTGAGGTGAAAATCGCAGCAATTGGTGACAACGTTATTGATCGCTATCTCAACAAAGGCGTTATGTATCCTGGTGGCAATGCCGTAAACGTCGCTGCCCATGCAAGCATGCTTGGCGCACAGGCTGCGTATATTGGGGAGATCGGCAATGACCTGGGAGGGCGAATAATCACCGATGCCCTTTCTTCGCTGAACGTTGACCTTTCGCAATCATGCATGCCTGAAAAAGCAACAACCAAGACTTGCGATGTAAATGTTTACAACGGTGAACGTGTCGAAGTTGGTTACGATACGGGGGCTTGCTGGGCGCACAAAACCCATATCAACGATTCTGATGTCAAGTTTCTTCAGGGATTCGATGCGGTTTTTACCAGCGTCAATGCAAAGCTGCAGGATGATGTGCACCTAGTTCAAGATCTTCCCGCTGTGGTGGTTTACGACTTTTCCGTTAAAGATAAGTATCGAACCGACGCATATTTCGATCTTGTTTGCCCTGCTACAACCCTTGGTCTGTTTTCCTGTTCCGGCGAGAGCGATCAACAGATTCAAGTTCTATTGAAGAGGGCCATAGAGCATGGTTGTCGCTACACGATTGCTACACGGGGATCTGCAGGGCCTGTGTTCTTTGACGGTTCCCGATGGTACCAGGGAAATATAAGACCCGTAGATGCGCTTGACACCATGGGCGCGGGAGATTCGTATATCACTGCGTTTGTTGTGAGCTGTCTCTCGCATGGCTGGAGTAAAAAGCAACCGCTCGATGCGGAGATCATTCGGGATGCAATGGAATTCGCTGCTGACTATTCAGCTAAGAATTGCCTTAAACCCGGCGGCTTTGGATTCGAGCATAAACTCGCCGAGATGAAAGACGGCCAAGCTTCCATTTCCTAGAAAGGTATTTTTTTAGGTCATTAAGTATTAATACGTAGTGAAATGACAAGTTGTCAATTGAAACGAATTTCACTCTATTAAACGAAGGGATATTAGATATGTTCAATTTCGATGAGCCTCGTTACGAGAAGGTTGTGAGCGATGCCCTCGCTCTCCGTCCTCAGATTGAGGCTGCCGTGGACAAGGTCTGCGAGCAGGGCTATTCCAACATCTTCTTCATCGGCTGCGGCGGCACCTGGGCCCACACGCTCCCGATGAAG
>NZ_CAXVJM010000032.1:3027-5076 GCF_964259375.1 Collinsella aerofaciens ATCC 25986 | reverse complement strand
TTCAGTGTCGCATCCGGGCAGACATCGAACCATTTGAAATGGTCTAACTTGGATTTGTTTTTCGCAAGGCCGCCGAGAGGCGGCCCCGAGAAATTCCTTTTCCTATACTAAAACCATATGAATCGAACGGAACCGATCAGCTAATAGTTGTGAGGACCGGACGGGCTCGAAGCCCATACATTTTGGACGGAGAGTTCGATCCTGGCTCAGGATGAACGCTGGCGGCGCGCCTAACACATGCAAGTCGAACGGCACCTGCCCTCGGGCAGAAGCGAGTGGCGAACGGCTGAGTAACACGTGGAGAACCTGCCCCCTCCCCCGGGATAGCCGCCCGAAAGGACGGGTAATACCGGATACCCCGGGGTGCCGCATGGCACCCCGGCTAAAGCCCCGACGGGAGGGGATGGCTCCGCGGCCCATCAGGTAGACGGCGGGGTGACGGCCCACCGTGCCGACAACGGGTAGCCGGGTTGAGAGACCGACCGGCCAGATTGGGACTGAGACACGGCCCAGACTCCTACGGGAGGCAGCAGTGGGGAATCTTGCGCAATGGGGGGAACCCTGACGCAGCGACGCCGCGTGCGGGACGGAGGCCTTCGGGTCGTAAACCGCTTTCAGCAGGGAAGAGTCAAGACTGTACCTGCAGAAGAAGCCCCGGCTAACTACGTGCCAGCAGCCGCGGTAATACGTAGGGGGCGAGCGTTATCCGGATTCATTGGGCGTAAAGCGCGCGTAGGCGGCCCGGCAGGCCGGGGGTCGAAGCGGGGGGCTCAACCCCCCGAAGCCCCCGGAACCTCCGCGGCTTGGGTCCGGTAGGGGAGGGTGGAACACCCGGTGTAGCGGTGGAATGCGCAGATATCGGGTGGAACACCGGTGGCGAAGGCGGCCCTCTGGGCCGAGACCGACGCTGAGGCGCGAAAGCTGGGGGAGCGAACAGGATTAGATACCCTGGTAGTCCCAGCCGTAAACGATGGACGCTAGGTGTGGGGGGACGATCCCCCCGTGCCGCAGCCAACGCATTAAGCGTCCCGCCTGGGGAGTACGGCCGCAAGGCTAAAACTCAAAGGAATTGACGGGGGCCCGCACAAGCAGCGGAGCATGTGGCTTAATTCGAAGCAACGCGAAGAACCTTACCAGGGCTTGACATATGGGTGAAGCGGGGGAGACCCCGTGGCCGAGAGGAGCCCATACAGGTGGTGCATGGCTGTCGTCAGCTCGTGTCGTGAGATGTTGGGTTAAGTCCCGCAACGAGCGCAACCCCCGCCGCGTGTTGCCATCGGGTGATGCCGGGAACCCACGCGGGACCGCCGCCGTCAAGGCGGAGGAGGGCGGGGACGACGTCAAGTCATCATGCCCCTTATGCCCTGGGCTGCACACGTGCTACAATGGCCGGTACAGAGGGATGCCACCCCGCGAGGGGGAGCGGATCCCGGAAAGCCGGCCCCAGTTCGGATTGGGGGCTGCAACCCGCCCCCATGAAGTCGGAGTTGCTAGTAATCGCGGATCAGCATGCCGCGGTGAATGCGTTCCCGGGCCTTGTACACACCGCCCGTCACACCACCCGAGTCGTCTGCACCCGAAGTCGCCGGCCCAACCGAGAGGGGGGAGGCGCCGAAGGTGTGGAGGGTGAGGGGGGTGAAGTCGTAACAAGGTAGCCGTACCGGAAGGTGCGGCTGGATCACCTCCTTTCTAGGGAGATACGTTCTTAGAGAGACAAACTTTAACTCGAATAGAGGGCAGGAGCCCGTCCGGTGGATGTCGCCTGGATGATTCCCCGCAGCACCCGGTCCCCGGGGTCGCACCCGCGTACCTTGAGAGCCGCATAGCGATAGGAGAGAGATGGAAGATCATTCTTCCAGACTCGATTCTTTTCTGCGATTTAAAGACAGAATGATAGCAATCATTCATCCGATCCAAACAAGAAGAATTCACTTATTAATGAGTGAGGAGCATCTGATCGCGAGCACAGTACATACACTGTGCCGCGGTATGAGATACCCGAATTGCGACATACGAGCGCTATTCATGATATCGATTAATTAGATTAAT
>NZ_CAXVJM010000032.1:1511-2937 GCF_964259375.1 Collinsella aerofaciens ATCC 25986 | reverse complement strand
GCCGGGGAGGACAACCCGGGGAACTGAAACATCTAAGTACCCGGAGGAGAGGAAATCAATCTCGAGACTCCCCGAGTAGCGGCGAGCGAAAGGGGACCGATGGCCAAACCGTCGAGCGGGCATACCCGGCAGGGGTTCCGCCGACGGGGTTGCAGGGCCGCGCATCCGGGGGCTGCCGCCCCCGGGCGCAGGTCCGGCTGGGGAGCGGAACGGCATGGGAGGGCCGGCCGCAGCGGGTGACAGCCCCGTACGCGAACCCAGACCGGACGGCGCGACGCGGTCCCTGAGTAGGGCCGGGCACGTGAAACCCGGTCCGAACCTGGGTGGACCACCATCCAAGCCTGAGTACTACCCTGTGACCGATAGCGCACCAGTACCGTGAGGGAAAGGTGAAAAGCACCCCGGGAGGGGAGTGAAACAGTACCTGAAACCGTGCGCCCACGAGCAGTCGGAGCAACTTTTAGTTGTGACGGCGTGCCTTTTGTAGAATGAGCCAGCGAGTCGCTGGCGCGGGGCGAGGTTAACCGAAAGGGAGCCGGAGCGAAAGCGAGCCTTAACAGGGCGACTTGAGTCCCGCGCCGCGGACGCGAAGCCGGGTGAGCTATCCGTGGGCAGGCTGAAGCGGGGGTAAGACCCCGTGGAGGGCCGAACGCACGTCGGTTGAAAACGGCGGCGATGACCTGCGGATAGGGGTGAAAGGCCAATCAAACCCGGAGATATCTCGTTCTCCCCGAAATAGCTTTAGGGCTAGCGTCGCGCGTTCACCGCCGGAGGTAGAGCACCGGATGGACGAGGGGGCTTCGCCGCCTACCGAATCCAACCGAACTCCGAATGCCGGCGGCCCAGAGCGCGGCAGTCAGAGCATGTGGGCTAAGCTGTGTGCTCGAGAGGGAAACAGCCCGGACCGCCCGCTAAGGTCCCCAAGTTCCAGCCGAGTGGCAAAGGATGTGCGTCCGCCCAGACAACCAGGATGTTGGCTTAGAAGCAGCCATCCATTCAAAGAGTGCGTAACAGCTCACTGGTCGAGTGGACATGCGCCGACAATACACGGGGCTAAGCTGGACACCGAAGCGGCGGGATTTTAATTCATTAGAATCGGTAGGGGAGCTTCCCATGGGCGGAGAAGCCGGAGGGCGACCGACGGTGGAGCGCATGGGAGTGAGAATGCTGGCATGAGTAGCGAGAGACGAGAGAGTAACTCGTCCGCCGTGAACCCGAGGTTTCCTGGGCAAGGCTAATCCTCCCAGGGTCAGTCGGGGGCTAAGGCGAGGCCGGGAGGCGTAGCCGACGCGCAGCAGGCAGACATTCCTGCACCGCGCACGCGGCGCTACGACCGACGGGGCGACGGATGGGGGTGGCTCGGCGGGGTTCTGGACGTCCCCGTGATGGAGCGCGGCCCGCGGACCAGGGAAATCCGGTCCGCACG
>NZ_CAXVJM010000031.1:0-5170 GCF_964259375.1 Collinsella aerofaciens ATCC 25986 | reverse complement strand
CCCCCGGGGGGCGGCGGCCACGCCGCCGCCCTCCTTCCCGGCACCCGCCCGGCCGCCCCCGGGGACCTCACGCCACGGAACCGGGCCATCTACTACGTTTGGCCCACATCCCCCGACCATGACGTCTCGGGCAAAAATAAAACCGCAGGTAGACGGCCTGCGGTTTTCGCGAAATACGGGGTATGGTCGAGGGGTCGGGGCTAAGCGTAGTAGATGGGCCGGTTCCGTGGCGGCGGCGTCGCGCGCAGCCGACCGAGGGCGCCCGGAGGTGAGTAGGGCACCCATCTAACGACCGATTTCCAGCCAATTGCACAATACGTTGGCTCGTAACTCCATTTCCGTTGTCTTTTGCGCCTTAGTTTTGCACCTATAGCGCAAACCCAAGCGCGAGCAAAGACTTCGCACGATCGCATCAAGCTGCTCGGCATCGTTAAGCATGTCGTGCGTAACCAGGAAGACGTCATACCCCATACTTTGCAGCGCGGTCATGCGTTTGGCATCGTGGTCGAGCACGGCGCCTGATCCGTGGATGACCTCGCCCTGAATCTCCACGATGCCTGCCTTCATTATGGTTGGATTCACGATCACGATATCCCCGTAGCAGACTTTTTGCCCTGCAATGCTCTGCGCCGATGCGGTTAGCGGCGTAAGGTCGTTGACGTAAACGTTTCTAAAGCCGGCACCGCCGCGAGAGCGAGGAAGCGATAGCAATAAAATTCCTGCAACTTCGAGCGGAGAAGCGGCTATACCCGTCACCAGCTGCGCGGCGTTGTAAAACTTCGTACCCCACTTTCGTTTTTTCATCTTACTGGCGTACTCATGAAGCTCGCGTATTTCGATAAGCGGCTTCCTCATCCAGAGCGAAGTGCCCTTTAGTTTTGTGACCTCATTCGTCTTCTTTTGTCCGTTGGTCCCCTTCGTATTTACCTGTTCCTTGACTTTTATGCGAGCATAAACGCGCTTCCATTGTGGCTCGTCTTGGCTTTCATTGAGGTCAAAGATGGATTCGGTCGTTGCATTCTCGGCAGCGTCTTTGGCTTTGTCTAGTTCCGCTTCTGCTGCGGCGGTGAGCTCAAAGACTGAGAACCATCCGCAGAATTCGTACATGGCAAGGACAAGATCGGTTGGAGACACAAAGCGCGCCATGGTAAATAGCGTCGCAAGTGGATTGGTAACCCTAAAGCTCATCGCGGTTTCCAGCGTGCTGTCCACCCCAGAAGCATCATTACAGTGGATAGTTGTCCGTAATCCCGAATGGTAGTTAACGCCACCGGGCACTGTTGTGGTAATAATCGGAGTCTTAAGGACGTCGACTACAAAGGGCGATTGAGATAGGGCACGCCAGCCGTCTTCGGAGTTGGGCAGGCGCGGATAGAGATCGCGCACCTGCGGCGGGCAGCGCCAGTAACGGAATGCGGTGTTTGCGCAGACGATTTCGTCCATTTGCGCCTCCCCTGGTTTCGGCCATAGGCCGTGCGGATTGCGGACATCGCCGATTATCTACTGGGGCATCATGCGGGTAAGTACCGGAAACTGACCAAACGCTGACCAAAAAATGGATGGGATGTGTTGAAAGGTTGTCACGAGGCGTGAATGTGCTGGTACGAGCTGTGAGCCAGTGGTCTCTGTCTCCACAATTGCGTATGAATCATGCCAAGAATTCATTGAAAGAGCGCGTGAGCTATTTTCAAAATGGTCAATGACGTCACTTAAAGTTAGTCAACGAACGGAAACTTTATTCAATATGTAGGAATTGTGAAGGGGACATAATCAATAAAAAACGAGACCCCATTTTAATAAAAATCGAAAATTTGGTGTCAGTTTTGGTGTCAAGCTTGGTGTCAAAAAGATAAAGGCCAGAGGCTTAACACCTCTGACCTGCGCTTTTGATGGTGGGCGATACAAGATTCGAACTTGTGACCCCATCCGTGTGAAGGATATGCTCTACCCCTGAGCCAATCGCCCGTCGCCTTTCGGCAAAAGAGATACTAACATAGCCGCGCGTGGTTTACCAAGAACTTTTTGCCCTCGATTTTAAATTCGTGGGCGCCAGTCAAGCCAATGCGACCAAAGCAATCGAAAAACCCACAGCTAAAGCACCATTTATCGCTTGATCCACGAAGTCTCGGGGCGGCAGATCAGTCGCGCGTTGTTGTAAGCCATGTCGAGCGTAAGGCAGGTGCGCGCAGCGTAGAAACCGTCCTCGCGCTGGATGGTCAGCGCCAGCTCGGGCTTGTCGCCGGTTAGGCACAGCGGCAGCAGCAGTTGGATCCGGCCGCCGTAGAACTGCGGCACGGCAAGCGTGTAGTTGGCGGCGGCGCGGCGGGCGGCCTCGACGACGGCACCCTCAAAGGCGCGGCGCAGCAACAGCGAGTTGCCCTCCCCCATCAGGCTGGCGGGAATACGCGTAAGGTTTTCCTCGTCGCCCAGAATGTGGTCGATGTTGGAGCGGATGGGCAGTCGATAGTCAAAAACCAGCTCGGAGGGGTCCTCGGCAAAGCGCACGCGACACGGCAGGTACTCAAACGAGACCAGCATGGGGGTCGCTTTCCTTAAAGAAGCCCTTTAAAAACCAGCGCTGGCGCGCGGCGGGCTTGGTGTTGGGCTCAAACAGGCCGTAGATGGTCTCGTAGCGGCGCGTGTACAGGCCGGTGTTGAATAGGCAGCGGTCGTCTTCGAACACCAGCGGCAGGTTGGACGGGGCGGTCTGGTCCACGTCGCGCTCGGTCAAAAACACCGCGCGGCTAAACGAAAACGACAGGTAGTTTTTGAGGATGCGGTTGCCGGGACCCCAGTCCTCGGGGTCGGCAAGGTCGGCCAGGCGGTCGTAGCAGGGCTCGGGGCAAAACGCAAAGTCGCACACATTGCTGCACAGGGTGCTGGGGAGTTCCATGTGGTGTCCAATCCATTCAATTACCAACGTGCGGATGGTTTGATTCTATACAGGCGAAGCGCAGTCGTGACACACAACGTAATTGCGCCTAAGCTCTTCCGCGAGATCGGCGCGAGAGCGGTTTCCAGATACGAGGTCTTGGATCCAGACGTAGTACTGGTTGTCATTGGGCTCGGGACTGTCGGACAGCACGACCGGAGTGCTTGCGAATCTTAGAACGGACAACGCAAAGACAAGGCTGGTGCGTTTGTTACCGTCCTCAAAGATGTGGTCCTTGACCATGTGCTCAGCAACGTAGGTGACCTGGTCAAAGATGTCAGCGAAGCGGTCGGCCGGCGATTGGCCGAATATCGTACAGAATGCACCCGCAAGCACGGACTCGACGCGTCCAAGCTCAAGCGCGGCCCGGTCGCCTGTGGCGTCGGTTGTATAGCAGCGCCCGACCGTCATCAGCGTGCTGTGTAAGCGCATCGCAGCCGCGGCCATAGCTTCGAGGGAACCGGCATCATCAAGCACGAGTGGCGCGAACGGATGAGCGCCCCGCTGCGTAGCCGCCATCATGAGTTCTCCAAGAGCCTGAGCGCGTTGGGCATGCCCGCTATGGTCTGCCGAATAGCTTCGTCGATTGACGTGATGCCGTCGAGCAAAATCGGTGATGCTGAATTTACCTCGAGCGCAGATGAATGATCTTCTTGAGCAACGCGATTGACGCCGTCATCTAGTTGAACGTAGTTCCAAGGCATGACTGCCTCCTCTATAGCTTTACGGACGGAATAGCCCGCGAGTCGTACTCTAGGGCAACCGGTTGCCAGACGAGGTCTTCGATGGCGCAGCTTAGGGTGTTTGCGAGCGCCAATGCCGAAGAGACCGAGGCGCGGCGCAAATCCAGCTGATTCTGTTCGTAGAGCTGTATAGCGCGAAGTTTAACCCCCGATTGGGCGGCCAGCTGTTTTTGCGTTAGGCCGGCCGCCTTTCGTGCCGCTTTGAGGCCCTTTTTGTCTGCCTGGGCTTTGTTCCATTTATCGATGACAATCTCTGCGAATGTATCTTCCGACGCCTCGTGAAGCGGGGAATACGAACCGATAATCCAATCAAGCGGGGCGACTTCAAGAAGGTCGCTAAAACGCAAGCTGCTCGCCCATTGCGAATAAGCCAAAACCCAGCCCGCCCAATACTGAGGCGAACGGTCGAACGGATAGGTCTCCCTGCATTCGACGGGGGTCAGTCCCGCATGGGCGATAATATCGCGCGCGAGCTCGTCGCCCGACATGCCGCAGACGACGCGAGGTATACCGTGCTCAAACTGTTTCATCTCAAAAGCGTTTGACAGGATCGCCGTCAACTCGGCTGGACTCAGCCCTTGGTCGCAGAGGGCGAATTCGACTGCCTCGCCCAGCGTTCTCATGGCATCCTCGAGATACATCTCACTGTAGGCGTGGGTCATTTTCTGTCATCCCCTCTCGAACGATATCGACGATACGAATTCCCTCAAACGGGTTTTCGGTAAGCAATTCCCGATACTGCGCCCTTGCCAACTCATCTCGGTCCTTGGCCAATGGGCCATATAGAGCTTGTGGCGCACGTTCAAATCCAGCAAAACGAATGCTCTTGAACGCGCGCTCGCTTTTGAGCACAATCTGTTCTCCAAGGTTGCCGAGCCTCATCGCTCGACCGAGCTGGTCAATGGTGATCGTATTGTTTACAAACGCCCTGGCATAGCTGAAGTACGAGTCATCCGCAAGCCACCCTCTAATCACATCGTAAGCGTTAGCATCAGGCAAAAAATGATCGCGAAGGTATTCGCATGCCCCCACAGCGACGGCGGTGTCCTTTCGGAATGAACGATGCTCTACAAGCAACGCTATCCAATGCAGAACTGAATATTGCGGCGATAGCAGGTCGAGTACCTTGAGATCGGCCATGTCGAGTTCATATCGATTTGCAAAGCCGTCGGCATCACGCGAGCACGCCCATTCCCTTGCAAGGTCGAGGCTCTCTGTGCAATAGAATCCCTGTCCATAGTCGTTATGGACTTTTCCCAGGCCAATCTGGGGAGTCTCAATGATCTTCTGAGAACCATGCCACAGTTTCACGCGAGTCTCCTAACAGGTATCGCCCTAGCGATAGTATAGCACACTATCGCTAGGGCGATACCTGTATTCAAAGAGCAAGAGGGTGAATGAAACCGAGTTTGAGTTCAATCCTTGATTCTCATTTTCATTGCAACAGCCTCAGGACTCAGCGCAACGCGTTGCGCTGAGTCCTGAGGCGCGAATC
>NZ_CAXVJM010000030.1:0-6257 GCF_964259375.1 Collinsella aerofaciens ATCC 25986 | reverse complement strand
TGGTAGCCCGTACCAGATTCGAACTGGTGATCTCCGCCTTGAGAGGGCGGCGTCCTAAACCGCTAGACGAACGGGCCACATGACATCTGCACTGCCGTGCTGCGAGGAAATATATTACGGGACAAAAAACGCGAGCGCAAGAAGAAATTCCAAATTGCTCAGATTTTGTCGTGAGGTTATGGAAAGCGCAGGTCAACCGGGCGCTCATATGGAATGGAACCACCTGACTACCCCAGGTGCAGGTGAGCCAGGAGGGCTTCGCGCTTGTTGGGGATATTATCCTCGATTACGGCGTCGAGGGCGGTGTTGAGTAGATTGCCCAACTCCGGCCCGGGCTTGACGCCGGCGCGAATCAAGTCGCCACCATTGATAGCAAGCATCTTGAGCGTATAGGGCTCCCCCGCCGCCAGCAACTCGCGTGCCAGAGCGCGCATCTCCTCGATCGTCTCGACGTAATAGAAGCACGAGGGCGCCTTGCCGAGCGTGTCGGCACGCTTAAGGTCCATGAGCTCGTCCATCAGACGCGGCGTATCGACACCCTCGCCCGAA
Source organism: Collinsella aerofaciens ATCC 25986 (assembly GCF_964259375.1). GTDB lineage: Bacteria > Actinomycetota > Coriobacteriia > Coriobacteriales > Coriobacteriaceae > Collinsella > Collinsella aerofaciens_BO. The sequence continues at coordinate 5,708 of NZ_CAXVJM010000030.1, read as the reverse complement.
AGCGCACGCATCATATTGAGCAGGCAGGATCGCTCGGGACGCAGCGGCTTGTCATGGTATTTGATCAGCTGGCACACATCGCGCACCAAATCGTGCGAGAGCGCCAGACGATCCATGATGACTCGCGCCTTCTTGGCGCCGAGCTCGGGATGGCCGTAGAAGTGACCGCTGCCCGCATGGTCGACCGTAAAGCAATCGGGCTTGGAGACATCGTGCAAAAACGCCGCCCACATAAGGCTCGAAGAGGGCGCAACACCATCGCACAGCGCCAGCTCCCCTGCCACCGTCAGCACGCGGGCGATATGCTCGTAGACGTTAAAGGCATGATAGACACTGCGCTGGTCAAAGCCCCTACCCGCAGCGAGCTCGGGCACGGCGGCGCAAACAAGCTCGGGGTAGCGCAGCATGGCGTCTCCCCCGTGGCCGGTCGAAAGGATGCCCTCGAGCTCAATACCCACGCGCTCGCGTGCCACGGCATCGAGCAGCGGCGCACACTCGGCAAGCGCCTGTTTGGTCTTAGGTTCGATCATAAAATCCAGACGGCAGGCAAAACGCACCGCGCGCAGCATGCGAAGCGCGTCCTCGTTTAAACGACGCTTGGGATCTCCAACGGCGCGGATGAGCTTGCGCTTCAGGTCGCCCTGGCCATCGTAGCGGTCGACAAGACCGCGCTCAGGATGCCAGGCCATAGCGTTAACGGTAAAGTCGCGACGCGCCAGATCGTCCTCAAGCGACGCCGCACGCTCCACACTCTGGGGATGGCGACAATCGGTGTAAAAGCCGTCCAGGCGATAGGTGGTGACCTCAATGCGCTCGCCATCGCAAATGGCCGTGATGCCGCCAAATTTAATGCCCGACTCAACCACGGCAATATCAGCCGCCTCGAGCGCTGCCTTGGACTCCTGCCACAGGCCGCTACAACACATGTCAACATCGTGGCTGGAGCGCCCCATTAGGGCATCACGTACCCAACCGCCTACATACCAAGCCTCAAGACCGGCTGCCTCAAGCGCACGCAGGACACGGATGGAGGCATCGGTCGGCTGCGTACCGTTGAGCGAAACATTGCACATGCCTATGGCCTCCTGCGACTATCAAATTGGCTATCGATTGCATCTGCAAGAAGTCTAGCAAGAAACAGCCTCTTCTGCACACGCAAGTCACATAAACAAAAACGCATCCGTCCTGGTCTAAGACGGATGCGAATTAATCGAACTATTCAGGCAAGGTGCCGGAACTAGCAGACCTGACGAACTTCGATGTGCTTCTTATATTCGTCAACCTTGGCAAAATCGCCCAGACCCGGGCACTCGACCACGTTGGCGCCGGTGGCCATCGAAAGGCGCAGGGCGTCCTCGACGCGCTCGGGAGCATCGTGCCACACGGACAGGAAGGCAGCGAGCGAGGAGTCGCCGGCGCAGACCGTCGACAGCAGCTTGACCTCAAAGGTACGGTTGGCAAACCAGATGTGCTCGCCATTGGAGAAGTACGCGCCGGCGCCGCCGAGGGTCAGCAGCACATTCTTGGCGCCCTTGGCGTGCAGTTCGGCCATCGCGCGCTTGACGGACTCGTCGTCGCCACCGCTCACCTTGATGCCAAAGATGTCGAGCAGCTCGTCATCGTTGGGCTTAATGAGCAACGGCTCCATGGCAATGAGATCGGCCAGCTGATGGCTCGAGATATCGAGCACGAACTCGGCGCCCTTGGCCTTGACGCGGCGCAGGACCTCGGCCAGGAAGCCCTCGGAGGTGTTGGGGGGCAGCGAGCCGCTAATGACCAGGCAGGTCATGTCGTCGAGCGAATCGATGAGCTCAAACATCTCCTGCTCGTTGGCAGCATTGATGGCGGCACCGGCATTGACCATGTTGTACTCGGTATCGGGACCGGCGTTGAGGAACACGTTGACACGCGTGATGCCGTCAGTCCACACGGGCTTGACGGGCACGCCAAGGGCCTCGGCGCCCTTAACGATGAACTCGCCCGAGAAGCCGGCGAAGAAGCCCAGAATCGTGGTGTCGACGCCGTAGTGGTCGAGCGTAAACGAGACGTTGAGACCCTTGCCGTTGGGGGTGTAGACCGCGTTACGGGTGCGCGTAACAGTATTGGCGGACAGGCCATCGCAGGAGATGTTGTAGTCAATAGCGGGATTTGCAGTGAGCGTGTAAATCATGAATGTTCCTTTCACGAAGCAACGTGTTAATGAAAGTATATTCCACGCTTCGGCAAAAGGCTACAACAACTCGGCGAACGGTGTGGAAGCGGTGAAGGGCGGCGCCAAGGTTCGGATGGGACAAAAAACGGCGCCCCAGCCGAAACCGGGGCGCCGCATGCGCACGAATATGTCGCGTTTCGATTACTGACGATCGAGCTTGCGGACAGCAACGCGCTTGCTGTACTCGTCGACGTGACCGAAGTCACCGATGCCGACGGACTCGGCAACGTTGGCGCCGGTGGCCATAGCGAGCTTCATGGCCTCCTCGACGTTGTCGCGATCCCTGTACCACTTGTGCAGGAAAGCAGCGAGGGTGCAGTCGCCGGCGCAGACAGAAGAAACCAGCTTGATGTTGAACTCACGCTTGGCGTACCAAATATCCTCGCCGTTGGAGAAGTAAGCGTCGCCGCGGCTACCACGGGTGAGCAGCACGTTCTGAACGCCAGCGTCGTGAGCCATCTTCATGGCAACGCGGACCTCGTCGTCGGTGTCGACCGGCACGCCGAAGATGGCCTTCATCTCGTGATGGTTCGGCTTGATGAGCAGCGGCTTATTGTGAGCGAGCTCCTTGAGCTTGTCGGAGGACAGGTCCAGGACGACGTCGGCGCCACGAGCCTGAGCGTGCTCCATGACCTGAGCCAGGAAGTCGGGCGTAGCTTTGGGAGGCACGGAGCCGGAAACGATCAGGCACTCGAGATCGCCCGCGGTGTCCAGGATGTTGTAGAGCTCCTCCTGGTGCTGCGGCGTGATCGGAGCACCCGGGTTCAGGATGCCGTACTCGTGCTGGCCATCGTTGACGTAGGTGTTAATGCGCGTGATACCGTCGGTCCAGACCGGGCGGCAGAGGCAACCCAGGTTCATGACCTCCTCGACGATGAACTTGCCCGTGAAGCCAGCGAAGAAGCCGAGCGCGACGGTGTCGACGCCCATCTTCTTAAAGGCGAAGGACACGTCGAGGCCCTTGCCGTTAGCCGTGTAGCTGGCCGAGCCGGTGCGGACGTTCTCGTCGGGCTCGAGCGGAGAGCTCGAAACCGTCATGTCGACAGCCGGGTTAGCGGTTAGCGTGTAGAACATTTACAGTACCCCCTGTATATGTGAGGGCCGCGTGGCCGGCCCATTCCAACCACGCGGTTACCTCTGATACCAAATTAGCGAGCTGCGGACTCAAGCAGTGCCTTGACCTCGGCGGCGGTGTTGCAGGCGAGCGCCTTCTCGGCGAGCTCGTCGCACTCGGCCTTGGTCCACTGGCTGATGGTCTTGCGGGCGCGCAGGATCGACGGAGCGCTCATCGAGAACTCCTCCAGGCCCCAGCTGATCAGCAGCGGCTCAAGCAGCGGATCGGCAGCGGCCTCGCCGCACATGCCGACCATGATGCCGGCCTTCACGCCGCTCTCGATGATGTTCTTGAGCGAGCGGAGCACGGCGGGATAGTACACCTGGTACAGGTTGGAGATGGTGTCGTTGCCACGGTCGGCGCACATGGTGTAGCCGATCAGGTCGTTGGTGCCGATGGAGAAGAAGTCGGCCACCTCGGCCAGGCGGTCAGCGAGCAGCGAGGCGGCAGGCGTCTCGACCATGATGCCGACCTCGATGTTCTCGTTGAACTTGCGGCCCTCTTCGGTCAGCTCGGCCTTGCACTGCTCGACGAGCTCCTTGACGGCCACGACCTCCTCGACGCAAGTGACGAGCGGGATCATGATCTTGACGTCACCAAAGGCGCTGGCGCGCAGCAGGGCGCGGAGCTGGACCTTGTACTGGTCGGGGTTGGCGAGGCAGTAACGCACGGCGCGGAAGCCCATGAAGGGGTTATCTTCCTTGACCATGTGCAGATACGGGATCTCCTTGTCGCCACCCACATCGAGCGTGCGGATGATGACCGGAGCGCCCTTGAGCGCGCTGGCGACCTTGCGGTAAGCGTTGAACTGCTCCTCCTCGGAAGGAAGCTCGGCAGAATCCATGAACAGGAACTCGGAGCGGAACAGACCGATGGCCTCGGCGTCGTGATCGAGCGCGTTGGGCACGTCATCGGGGTTACCGATGTTGCAGGCGATGATCTTCTTGATGCCATCGGCAGTCACGGACGGCTTGCCACGGAAGGCCTCGAGGGCTGCCTTCTCGGCAGCGAAGGCCTCGGCCTTGGCGGTGTAGGCAGCGAGCGTCTCCTCGTCTGGATCGGCCTCGACGATACCCTTGCCACCGTCGACGACAACGGTCATACCGTTGCGCAGCGCGGTGCAGCTGTTGGAAACCGAAAGGACAGCCGGGATCTCGAGGGCACGGGCGATGATCGCGGAGTGCGACGTGCGGCCACCGGTCTCGGTGACGATACCGGCAACGTGGGCCTTATCGATCGTGGCGGTCATGGACGGCGTGAGGTCATGCACGACAACGACGGTGTTCTCGGGCAGGACGGAGAGGTCAACGACCTCCTTGCCCAGCAGCTCGGCCAGAATACCGGTGCGGATGTCGGCGATGTCGGCCGCGCGCAGACGGAACATCTCGTCGTCCATGGACAGGAACATGTTCTCGAACATGGTCGAGGTGTCCATGAGCGCCTGCTCGGCGCAAGTACCACCGTCAATGGCGGCGTTGATGGCGTCGGTCATGCCCGGATCCTGAGCCAGGACAATGTGTCCGCTCATGATCTCGGCCTCGGCCTCGCCCACCGTCTCCTTCATGTGGTCGGCCTGAGCCTGGGTCTTCTCGCAGAAGACCGAAAGAGCGGACTGATAGCGCTCCTTCTCTGCTGCCGAATCAGCAACCTCGTGCGGCTCAAACGTCAAGTCGGGATCGACGGCGACCATGACGGTGCCGATACCGATGCCCTCGGAAGCGTTGACTCCCTGATACATTCCCATTCCTCTCTCCGTGTCATGTGATAAAGCGTTTTGCCATATCCATGACAAAAGAGCGCAGCTACCTTACAACAGGTCACTGCGCCCCCAAATATGAACTTAGTTGTTCAACATGCGACCCGTTTGAGTTCTACTCGCCAAGACCGCTCTTGATGAGCTCGATGGCAGCAGCCAGAGCCTCGGCCTCGTCAGCGCCGTCGCACTTGACCTCGACCTCGGTGCCGCAGGGGATACCAGCAGCCATGAGGGCCATCGGGGACTTGCCGTTGACCTCCTTCTCGGGGGTAACGACCGTCACGTCACAGGCATACTTGCCCATGGTGGAGGCGAACAGACCAGCCGGACGCATGTGCAGACCCTGAGGATTAACGAGGGTAGCCTTCTCAGAAACCATAGTTGACTCCTTTTTTGTGTTTAACCCCTGTCATGTATGTGGCAGGAGTCAGATTCACGACGTTGTTTATATTAACTCACATCAAACGGTTTTTCATTATGTTTCGCACGAATTGTTGGACAGATGTCGTTCCTGTACGCTCGCCCGCCGGGCGGGGCGGTTAAGTTTGCTGCTCTACAGTCCTGCGCAAGACGGAAAGCACATTAAGTGCTTTCCTTTGCGTGCGGAACTCGCGACAAACTTAACC
>NZ_CAXVJM010000029.1:0-6764 GCF_964259375.1 Collinsella aerofaciens ATCC 25986 | reverse complement strand
TCCTCCTTTATGTAGATGACCATGCAGAGAAGGGACAACCAAGGAGGCAGGTTACTGATGCGGACTCCCGCACGCCCGCGACTACCCGACGGGGACTGTGTTTTCATCTCTGGTGCCCGCATTGTAGCATGCGCGGATCTACGATGTTGATTGCCGGCGCCTAGACGGGGATGAAGGCGGTTCGAGCTAGGTCAAGCCGGTCGCTCGTTCATGAAGCGGCCGATTCCCTGAGAATAAAAGGCGCCCACGAGGACACCTGCAGGCTATCTTCGAACTACTTGGTTTGGGGCAGACGGAGGAAAAAAATAGGGCAGAATCGCTCTCACGATCCCGCCCCGCAAACCCGAGGGTTTCTAACTGGCTCCATTATTCCGGGCTTCTCAGTTCTGTCATTGACCCAGGTATCACCCGTCTCCTATAGCGAGTGAATATAAAAATAGGGCAGAGTCGCTTGCGCAAGTCCGCCCCTAAAACCGTGAAGGTTTTGCTATCTGCAGGCTATTCTACCAACCCGAGCGATTCTGTCAACCTGCGAAGGAACTCGAGCGCGGAGCGAGCTGCGGCGTCGGGCCCCTTGTCGGGCAGCGCCTCGGTTTCGCCGTCGGCCCTGGCGAACATCTCGGCGAGCTCGGATGCGGCGCGCGACCGCGAGGAGCCCTCGGGTACCAAGCCGGAGTGCGCCACGAGCACGGTCGCGACCTCCTGCATGGCCGTATTCCCCATCCACTTCCTCCTGGTCGCCTTGGGAATTCCCACGGCGGCGACCCTTCGGGAGACGCCGCTGGACGCCGAGCCCCGGGCGGCGCCCCTCTCGGCGAAGCAGTTGATCAGGCACGAGCCGTGCGCGGCGCAGTTGCGGACGGACTTCACGCGCTTGAGGTCGTAGTGGGAGGCCTCGAGGCGCCTGTCGCCCCATCGCCTGGCGCAGAAGCGCACGAAGTCGATGAGGGCGCCGAACGAGGTGAGCTCAAGGAAGGCCCAGGCAGGCATGTCGCCGGAGTACTTCGCGTAGAGGCTCGAGCTGTAGGGGCTGCGGCCGCTCATCTTGAGCTCGCGCAGGCGGTACTCCCTGTTTGCAGCGGTAAGCGATGCCATGTAGTCGGCCACGATGGCGTAGCCGTCCTCTCCACGGTCCTCCATCTCGCGAAGCAGTGTCACCTTCTGGAAGTGCTCGATGTCGAGCGTCATGCCGAGCAGGGCGTGGCGCAGCTCCTGGTCGAGCGCCGCGAGCAGGCGCAGCTGGCCGAAGTCGAGGTCTACGTAGCGGCCGTCGCGCGGGCCTCCCTCGTATTTCGAGAAGAGTTTGCGGTAGGATGCGAGCTTGAAGAAGTTGCACTTGTCGCGCAGGTAGTCCGCGGCCTCTTCCTCGGAACACAGCTCGAAGGCTACGCCCTTCTGCTTGAGGTGCTCTATCTGCTGCTCGATCGTGAGGATCGGCTTCCTATCGTGGGGTTCGGCCATGCTCGGTCTCCTGTCATTGATTTGAGAATCCTATTCTACCAGCATGTTTGCCCTGAATCCTGAAGGCCCGTTCGCCAACTCATAAGCAAGCCACCTGAGACTACTCACTTTGTTCACGAATGGCGAAGACCTGCGACCTGGGGTTTTGCAAATGGCGCGCAAGCCACTCGCGTTAATTCACTTGCGATTGCAGCTGGCGGCTTGCAGGCAAAAGGGCGGTTGAGTTTCAAAACGGGCGTTTTCGGCGCCATCGAGCCTCCAAAGGCTACCCGCCGCGCACTTTGGGACAAAAACAAAAACTCAAAGCCCTGAGTTTGAAAAAAGTTTTTGAGGTTGTCCCAACTTTTGTCCCCGAAGCCGACGAAACGCGACATCGCGTCATTCGGCGGCACGCGTTCCGTGTCGATGCCGAAAACTGGGTGCAACTAGAATGACGGGACGACAAATACAGAGCCATCGAGTGGGAGTAGGACGACAGGGTTCTGACCTGCGATTTTGAGTGCCGCACTATGCCGCTGAGTTTCGTTTCGTACGAGAGCCATGACAAAGCCACCAGCGACGGAGATGAGTAAAAGCGATTAAAGAGCCTCCGTTCCCTGCGTTGGGACGGAGGCTCTTTCTTTGCCGTTTTACTCCCTTGTCTCCGTTCGGGTATTATTTCTTGCTCATTTAGGGCTATTCGCGCTGAAAGATTTTGACTAGCTTGGTGTCCTTTATTTCGTAGACAATGTCTGCGACGTTCTCGACCAGCCTCTTATCGTGGGAGACGAACACTATCGTTCCGGCATAGGCGCTCATCATCTGCTCGAGGGCTTCGGCGCTCTTGATGTCCAGGTAATTTCCAGGCTCGTCCATGAGCAAGATGTTGTATCTGCCCAGCAGCATCTTCGCGAGTAGCAGCTTGATGACTTCGCCTCCCGAGAGAACGCCAACGTCCTTTGTCAGGTCGCGCGGTCCGATTCCCATAGAGGCGAGGATGCCTCGAATTTCGGTCATGCTGTACTCGCAACCATCCTGCATGAACGAGATCGCAGACTGACGGGCGTCGAACTTGTAGCCTGTTTGCTCGAAGTAACCGATCTCTGCCTTGGGAGAGATGTTGATACCGTCGGCGCGTCGAGCGATTGCCTTCAGCAGGCTGGTCTTTCCTGTACCGTTGCCACCGGTGATGGCCACTTTGGCACCGAGCGGTATCTCGAATTTCGCGTGGTCATAGAGCATGCAGTTGCCGAAGCTCAAGCTGAAATCGTCTGCCGAGATGGGAAATTTACTATGCAGTTCCAGGGCCTTGCTCTGGCGGAACCGCACGGCGCGAATGCTATCTGGGGCCTCAATCCCTTCGAGCGCTTCGAGGCGCTTCTCCATGTCCTTAGCCGCCTGGTACATCCTCTTCTGTTTGGTGCCGGTTGCTTTCTGATGCCCCAATCGACCTGCATACTCGTTGCTTTTTTTCGCAGCCTTCCGCTTGGCGTCGACCTGCCGTGCTTTTTTCCGTTGTTTTTCGATGGCGGCTTCGAGGCGATCGCGCTCGCGCATCGCCTCTTCGTATCGAGTCGCCTGAGCTTTGCGCTCTTCTTCTTTCTGTCGCAGATAGTCGGAGTAGTCACCCCAGAATTCGGAAATACCGCCGTCTTTGAGCTCCCAGATCTTGTCTACCACCTGGTCGAGAAAATGACGGTCATGGCTCACGATGAGCAGAGCCCCATCAAATGTCTTGAGTTGTCCGACGAGAAGGCGGATGCCGTCTTGGTCGAGGTGGCTCGTAGGCTCGTCGGCGAAGATCGCGCTTGCATGCTGGGAGAGTGCAGAGGCAATCTTGGCGCGTGTTTCCTCCCCGCCGCTCATCGTCTCCTGCGCCACTCCGGCGACGTTGAGACGGGAGAGCATCTCACCACTGTCCTGAGCCGCATCAAGGTCGAGTTCATCGAGTTGGCCGATGAGGGCAATGCTGCCGAAGCGCCTGACGTCGGCGTCCGCAATGGTAAGATTGCCGCTCAGAATTTTAAGCAGGCTGGTTTTGCCTGCGCCATTGTCTCCCACCAAGCCGATGCGATCGTAGGAGTAGATTTCCAACTCTTCGATATCTAGGATATCGCGGCCGGCATATTCCAAAAAGATGTCTTTAGCTTTGACTATGAGTTCCATAGGTTGAACCGCCTTTTGTGTATTAGCGTTTTACTGGAAGCGCAGCCATGCCAAAAAAGATTGCTCACGTCGATTTTTCGCCTTTGCCCAATTGCCGGCGCGAGCGTTTTGACCTTGCGCAAGCCGGCAAATCCGAAAATGATAGTTGGCGACGAATAAGGAGCGCGATGCGGAATGTCGGTGCAATACCTCGTCGTCGCAAGGGCTTGAAGGCTGACGCTTGAACCGATGGCTGCTGCCTCTTTTTTTCGAATACTTGGGCTATTGAATCTGCCCGGTATCTCTTTTCCCCGCGTTTCGGACGCTCGGAGCAAGCAGCATAGCCATCGCAAGCAGTACCATGGTCGCTCCAGAGCCGACGAACCATAACGGAGCTCCAAGCAGATCCGCAAAAACGGAGGGGGCTGCGAGGCCCATGGGCATGGCCCACGCCATGATGGTTCCGTAGAGGCCGAAAACGCGGCCTAGGTACTCAGGAGGTATCTGCTCCTGCATAAGGGCAGTCTGGGTTCCCGCGTACAACGGGGAGCATGCGCCCATAAGAAAGCTCACCGGCAGGAAAGCAGCGAACAATGACGGGCCGAGCGATCCGGATACGATTGCGGCAATGCCGAAGCCGGCAATCGCGGCGACCATGGTGAACGACCTATTGCGGAACCCTCCCGTGGCCGCCAAAATGCCGGACCCAGCCAGCATGCCTGCAGAAAAAAGGATTTCCACCAAAGCGGCATCCCCCGTGCTACCGCCAAAATGCCCCAAGGTCATTATTGAGAACAATGCCGCGAGCGGAGAGAACGCGAAAGCGAAGACGAACCCGCACCAAAGAAGGGCGAACAGCCCCCTGTACTCCCTAATCAGCTTGTAGCCGTCCGAAATCTCAGAGAAGAGCTCTCGAACCTTATTGGAAAAGGACAAGCTGCGGTCGGCTTCATCGAGGCCCCCTGCGTCTATCTGTGCGGCGAGGACGGCTAAAGAAGCGAAAAGCGCTCCCAGCACGTCGAGGACAATCATAGCGGTAATGCCCGCCACGGGATAAATCACTGCTGCAAGCGCGGCGCCAAGAATGTATCCGCCGGACTGAATCGCCTGAGTCACCCCCGATAGGCGAACGAGATGCTCTGGCGGGGCGAGATGGGGCGTGAGAGATTGGGAGGCTGGCGTGTAGAACGAAGTACCAACTGCACGGAGAAACAGGGCGATGAGAATTAGCCATGCAGGTAAGCTGCCGGCCAACGAGGCAATCGCCAAGGCGGCACCCACCGCGGCAATGAAGAGGTCGGCGCCGATGAGGACACGTTTCAAAGGCAGTCTGTCGACAACGGCGCCCGCAAGGATTCCGAACAAAGCAATCGGCAGAAAGCCTGCCAGCGATGCTAAGGAGAGGAGAGAAGACGACCCTGTCGTGAGGGCGAGATGCCAAATAAGACCCATTTGGAGAATCGAACTCGTCAATGTCGAAACGAGCTCCCCGCCCCATACGAAACAAAGCTTGAATTGCCATGAATGGCACAGCAGAACAGACCTGCCCCGAGAGGTTTCAAATATCATGGTTATGTCCAATCGTGAAATGGCGTGCAGAAAAACAGCGCGACGCCACAACAGCGCCGCTTTCTAGGCGCTCATCCACGTGCGGAAAAGACCAACCACGACACCCCTCCTTTGTTAATTCGGTCTGGCAAACCATGTAATATTAACGAGGCTTGAGTTTGCCTGTCAAGAATCGAGCATCGGTAAGGGCAATCCTCTCTGGCCATTCGATTCCTTTTGTATCTTTGGTTGCATAGGTGACCCGCCAGGGCTATTACGCGTGGAAGAGGCGCCTGCCGAGCTGGCCGATGAGGCGCTGAAGATGGCCCTGGTCAGGCGAAACGATCCCAAGGGATGCGTACATCATTCGGATAGTAAGAATGTTGCCAGCAGGTTTTGCGGCAACCGCAAAGGAGCCGTATCCTGCAGCTGGAATCACGTTGCAGCATCCTGACCCGCATTCCGATTGGCGGACGGCCCGCTTCGGCATCCTGACCAGCACAGCGATCGAGCCTTGTCATTCCTTGGATATGCCGGTTGCTCGGGGCGGTCCCGACGGAGGCCCTCGCCTCCCCGGTCCGTGACCCAAGAAGGGCAAGCATGCTGATCTGCATGGCTGGTTCCTCCTTTATGTAGACGACCATGCAAAGAAGGGACAACCGAGGAGGCAGGTTACTGATGCGGGCTCCCGCACGCCCATGACTACCCGACGGGCTGTTTTTCATCTCCGATGCCCGCATTGCAGCATGAACGAATGTGCCTCGACATCTCTGCTGGCATGGTACGACTGGGATCGCACCTCGACGCATCCTTGCGCATACTGCCTTCCAAGTTTCGAAACCGGGAAGGAAAGTGTATGTGAGCGACGATATCGGCGCCGATTCGACGCTCGAGAGGGAGATTGCGCCGATTCTATCCATCGGGGATGCATTCCCGAAGATTCTCATCACTCGCACGAGGCATGAGCCCCATACCCGGGAGGGCGTGCTCGTGCTGAATTTCGCGAGGTGGCTGCTTGGCGGGTAGGGTTCTGAACGTCGCATTGGGATATCGCGCGACAGGGCACGCAGGGCTGTTTGTGCCCGCACGGGAAACGCCGTCGCCATGCGGGCGGCCTGTCGTGTCCGATTAGCCTTTTGCTAAACAGGCTTACGCCAACTCATGGGCAAGCCACCTGAGACTATTCACTTTGCTTATCGTTGACAAAGACCTGTGGCCTGCGGTTTTGTGAACGGCTCGTAAGCCACCCGCGTCGACTCACTTACTGTTGAAGCTGGTGGTTTGCAGGCTCAAAGGCGGTTGAGTTTCAAAACGGGCGTTTTTCGGCGATATCGAGCCTCCAAAGGCGGCTCTCCGTGCCCCTTGGGACAAAAATAAAAACTCAATACTCTGAGTTTGAAAATGGTTTTTGAAGTTGTCCCAGCTTTTGTCCCCGAAGCCGATGAAACGCGACGTCGCGTCATTCAGCGGCACTCACTTCGAGATGCCGCCGAAAACTGGGTGCAACTGGAGTGACGAGACGGCAAAACTATAACCACCGAGTGGGAGTAGCCCGACAGGGTTCTGACCTGCACTTTTGGGTGCCGCACTGTGACGCTGAGTTTTGTTTCGTACGAGAGTCACGGCAAAGC
>NZ_CAXVJM010000028.1:0-10553 GCF_964259375.1 Collinsella aerofaciens ATCC 25986 | reverse complement strand
GGATTCGCGCCTCAGGACTCAGCGCAACGCGTTGCGCTGAGTCCTGAGGCTGTTGCAATGAAAATGAGAATCAAGGCGGCACACGACGCTGTCGTACGAATGTCAACGGTGTTCGCATGGTCGACGACCGTTGATATAGTTGACCTTAACTTGTAAAGGAGGGTGCGCATATGCCGCAGACGACATACATTCGCCGCGTTGCCGCGCGCGCCCTATATATGGCTCGGAGTCGCATATGAGCAGGTATGTTCACGGCTCCGGGAGAGACGACGCACAACTAAATAATCAGCTGCAAAGCAGGTTCCCCAAAATTCCGGGTTTGAGCACGGCCGGGCAATCGCCGTCCGTCGTGCATCGATACCGCTGTTATCCGTTTTTGGTTCGAGAGGGGAACCGTCATGGCTGAAGAATTTGATTTCCATCCGATGTGGGAGAGCCTCGGCATGAATCTTGCCGACCACGACATGCTGCTGGGCGCCGTGGGCCAGATGTACGGCGATATGTTCCTGACGCAGAATAATCGCCCCAAGTCCACGTCCTACCTGGATTTTGTCGCCACCAACATCCACAGTGGCCGTATTAAGGAGATGCTCGACAAGAAGGAGGCCGGCGAGGCCACCAAGATCGTCGGTTCGTTCTGCGTCTACGTGCCCGAGGAGATCGTACTTGCCTGTGACGGCATTCCTGTGGGCCTGTGCTCGGGTGCCGACTGGGCGACCGACAAGGTCGAGGAGCATCTGCCGCGCAACACCTGTCCGCTCATTAAGAGCTTTGCCGGCTTTAAGCTGGGCGAGGTCTGCCCCTACATTGAGTCGAGCGACCTGGTGGTGGGCGAGAACACCTGCGATGGCAAGAAGAAGGCCTACGAGTTCTTTGCCACGCAAAAGAACATGTACGTCATGGATATCCCCAACGTGCACGACGAGTCGACGCTCGTGACCTGGAAGGCCGAGGTCAAGAAGCTCGCGGCCAAGATCGAGGACGAGTGCGGCGTCAAGATTACGCCCGAGCGCCTGAAGGCTGCCACCCACGCCGTCAACGAGAAGCGTCGCGCCCTGCAGCGTCTGGCTGTGACCCGCGCTGCCGATCCGGCGCCCATCAGCGGTCTCGATAGCCTGCTGACCGTTCAGGCCGCCTTTATGGACGACACGCCGCGTCTGACCGGAGCCATCAACGACATGGCCGCCGAGTGCGAGCAGCGTGTCGAGGCCGGCGAGGGCGTGGCGCCCAAGGGGACCAAGCGCATCCTGTACACCGGCACGCCCATGGCCGTGCCCAACTGGAAGCTGTTCAACCTCATCGAGAAGGCCGGCGGCGTTGTGGTAGGCGAGGAGTCCTGCACGGGCTCGCGCTACTACAAGGACCTGGTCGACGAGTCCGGTGAGACGGTCGACGAGATGCTCGACGCCATCGCCGAGCGCTACTTTAAGATCAACTGCGCTGTCTTTACGCCCAACGACCAGCGTATGAAGGACATTGTCCAGATGGCCAAGGACCTGCATGCCGACGGTATCGTCGACGTGGCCCTGCAGTTCTGCACGCTCTACGAGATGGAGTCGTTTGCCGTGGAGAAGGCCGCCGAGGAGGCCGGCATTCCGTTTATGCACATCACGACCGACTACGCCGGCGAGGATGCAGGCCAACTGCAAACCAGGATTGAGGCTTTCTTGGAAACCATTTAGGGCTATATCCGTCCCGGCGGCTTCCCCAGGCATCCGATCTTGCCGTTCAAACCGTCGCTTGCGTACCAAAGTACGCGGCGACTCCTCTTTCACGGCAACCTCGGGCACCTGGGAAAGCCGTCTCCTTGGTTGGTTAAAAGGTTTGTTAAGGAGTTATATGTCGGAATATATTGAGCAGCCGTTGCCGCGCACGTTTGAGGAGTTCAACGAGCAACGCAAGGCCGCGTTTATTCGCGTTAAGGATTACAAACAGGCCGGCAATCGCCTGGTCGGCTTTTTGTGCAGCTATACGCCACTCGAGATTATCGATGCCGCGGGCGCTGCAAGTGTGGCCTTGTGCGGCACATCCGACGAGGTAATTCCCGAGGCCGAGAAGGTGCTGCCGGCAAATCTGTGTCCGCTCATCAAGTCGACGTACGGTTTTGCCTATTCACAAAAGTGCCCGTTTACGTACTTTAGCGACATGATCATCGGCGAGACCACCTGCGACGGCAAGAAGAAGATGTACGAGTTACTTAACGAGCTCAAGCGCACGCACATTCTGCACCTGCCACAGGGTCGCGATCGCGCCTACGAGCGCGAGGGCTGGTACGAGGAGTGCCGTCTGCTCAAGGAGGAGCTCGAGAACTTCTACGGTATTACGATCACCGATGACGACCTGCGCGCTGCCGTCCGTCGTCGCAATCGCCTGCGTGCTGCCCAGCTCGAGATGTTTGCGCTGCAGGCCAACCAGCCGGCGGCCATGAGCGGCGTCGACCTGATGAGCACTATGTTTGCCGGTACGTTTAGCTTTGATATCGAGGCCTATACGCAGCAGCTGGAGCAAAAGGTCGCCAAGCTGCGCGTGGCCTACGACGCGGGCGAGCGCCCGGTTGCGGCGGATGCCAAGCGCATTCTGATTACCGGCTGCCCGGTGGGCGGCGTGATCAACAAAATCGGCCGCACCATCGAGTCCAACGGCGGCGTGGTCGTGTGCATGGACGACTGCTCGGGCGAGCGCACGGCGGCCATGATGATCGATTCGGAGGCTCCCGACATCCTGCGCGCCATTGCCGACCGCTACCTGGATATCAACTGCTCGGTCATGACACCCAACGGCGGCCGTATGGAAAACACCCTGGCCATGTGCGAGAAGTATCACGTCGATGGCGTGGTGGAGAGCGTGCTCCAGGCGTGCCACACCTTCAACGTTGAGAGTGCGCGCATGCAGGAGGCCGTCGAGGGTGCGGGCATTCCGTACATGAAGATTGAGACCGACTACAGCAACGGCGACATGGGCCAGATCGAGACCCGCATCGCCGCCTTCATCGAAACCCTCTAGCTTCCTCAGGCGCCGGATCTTGCTCCTCAAACCGTCGCTTGCGTACCCAAAGTACGCTGCGCTCCTCTTTCGGGGCAATCTCCGGCACATGAGAAACCTAGAGCTAAGGCGCCTGAACGCGCCGCTACCTTTGATGTTTAGATTGGAAGAGAGCCATGATAGGGATCGGGATCGATATCGGGTCTACGGCGGCTAAGGCCGCTGTGGTCGATGGGGAGGGTTCGGTGGCGTGGACGTGCGTGCAGCCAACCGGGTTCTCCTCGGTCGATGCTTCCGAGCGGCTGCGCGAGGCACTGGCAGCGGCGGGCTATGACGTGACGGGCGACGATGTGCGTGTGGTCGCGACCGGCTACGGCCGTGTCGCCGTGCCCTATGCGCACAAGGTCGTGACCGAGATCACCTGCCACGGCACCGGTGCCGTGCGCCTGTTTGGCGATCACGGCACGGTGATTGACGTGGGCGGCCAGGACACCAAGGTCATCCAGCTTAAAGGCGGCCGCGTGGTCAAATTTGCCATGAACGACAAGTGCGCTGCCGGCACGGGGCGCTTTCTGGAGATCATGGCCGACCGCCTAGGCATTTCCCAGCAGCAGATGGCCGACCTGGCGCGTTCCGGCGAGCCCACCAAGATTAGCAGCATGTGCACGGTGTTTGCCGAAAGCGAGGTTATCAGCCTGATCGGTCGCGGTGAGCCGCGCGAGAACATTGCGCGTGGCGTGATCGACAGCGTGGTTTCGCGCGTGGCGACCATGGCCGGGCAGGCCGCGGGCGCCCCGTACTATCTGACCGGCGGCCTGTGCGAAAACGCCTATGTCGTTGAACGGTTGGGCGAGCTACTGGGGTCGCCGGTGACCACCTCGCCCCAGGCTCGCTTTGCCGGAGCGATCGGCGCGGCGATTCGCGCACAGGCGCTAGGGTGATGTATCGGCCGTGGAAGCGCGTTCATGCGTATACTGGGATGCATTGTTTGTGTTTGAGAGGAGGTATCGATGGCTGACGATCAGATTAAGCTCACGTCTATGACGGCCGCGAGCGGTTGAGCCGCTAAGTTGGCCCCCGGAGCCCTCGCCCAGGTCCTGGGCGATTTACCCAACGTGCATAACGACAACTTGCTCGTGGGGTTCGATACCTCTGACGATGCGAGCGTCTTCCGCGTAGGGGAGAACCTGGGCCTCGTGCAGTCCATCGACTTCTTTCCGCCGATGGTCGACGACCCGTTTCTGTTTGGCCAGATTGCCGCAGCCAACTCGCTGTCGGATATCTACGCCATGGGCGGGCGGCCGAGCCATGCTATGAACCTGCTCTGCATACCCAGTTGTCTGGGCGTTGAAGTTGCCGGTCAGATTCTGGCAGGCGGCGCCGACAAGTGCGTCGAGGCGGGTTGCTCCATCGCGGGCGGCCACACCATCAACGACGACGAGCCCAAGTACGGGCTGTCCGTGAGCGGTTTTGTCGCGCTCGACCGCATGTTCGCCAACAGCGGCGCACGCGCAGGCGATGTTCTGCTGCTGACCAAGGCGATCGGCTCGGGCATCATCACCACGGCCATTAAGGGCGAGCTCATCGAGCAGGACGAGGCCGCAGCCATGTTTGACTCGATGCGCGCCCTCAACGAGGCCCCGATTCGTCTGGCCGAGGGACTTGAGCTTCACGGCTGCACCGACATTACGGGCTTTGGCCTGATCGGGCACGCGTGCGAGATGGCCGAGGGCTCGGGCGTGCAGATCGAGCTTGCGTCGGGAACGGTACCGCTCTTTGACCAGGTGCTCGACATGGCGCGTCTTGGCATTATCCCCGCCGGCGCCTACCGCAACCAGGACTTCTTTGGCCCACGCGTGGCTGCCGACGAGGGCCTGGAGCCTGGCATGCTGGATGCGCTATACGATCCGCAGACGTCTGGTGGTTTGCTCATCGCGGCGCCTGCCGCCGATGTGGATGAGCTTGCGCGCCGTCTGCATGCCGAAGGACGTATTGCCGCCGTCGTCGGTCGCGTGTGTGAGCCGGTGCCAGGCGGTCCTGCCGTCCACGTTGTCCGTTAACGACACGTTTATTGAGCTATGTACCGCTCTAAAACGATTTATTCGAAAGGAAAAACTATGTCTACCAAAATTGAAGTCAATGCCATGGGCGATGCCTGCCCGCTGCCCGTCGTCAAGACGCTCAAGGCGCTTAAGCAGCTCGATGACGAGGGCGCCGTCGTGACCTCGGTCGATAACGAGACCGCCGTCAAGAACATCTCCAAGATGGCGCAGGAGAAGGGCTGCACGGCCTCAGTCGAGAAGGTTTCTGACGCCGAGTGGCACGTGACCGTGGCGACCTCTGGCACCGTTGCCGTGGCCGATCCCGAACAGGATGGCGCTGCCTTCTGTGATGCCAGCGCTGGCAAGGGCAAACTCGTCATTTCCGTCTACACCGACTGTATGGGCCGCGGCGACGACGAGCTGGGCCACAAGCTCATGAAGGCCTTTATCTTTGCCGTGACGCAGCAGGAGGAGCTGCCCGCGACCATGCTGTTCTACAACGGCGGCGCCAAGCTCACTGTCGAGGGCTCACCGGTACTCGACGACCTGAAGGGTCTGGCCGAGCAGGGTGTCGAGATCCTCACCTGTGGTACCTGCCTCGACCACTATGGCATTAAAGACCAGCTTGCGGTGGGCGAGGTCACCAACATGTACGTGATCGTGGAGAAGATGGAGCAGGCCGTGCGCGTCGTGCGCCCGTAGCGTATTGGTTGGAGTTGCCATGAGGGAGAAGCGCCCGGCGCTTGTCATCACGTTTCCCACCACGGCGGCCGCCATGGGGTGCGAGACCCTATGCATCGAGCGCGGCCTTCCCGGGCGCACGATTCCCGTGCCCGGGGAGGTCGCTGCCGGCTGCGGCTTGGCGTGGAAGGCGCTGCCTTCGGATGAGGACCTGCTGCGCGGCGAGCTTGCCGCGGCGGGCGTCCCCACCGAGGGCTTTACGGTGATCGACATGTGGGAGGTCGTGCGATGATCTACCTGGATAACGCTGCGACGACCATGCATAAGCCGCAAACGGTCATCGATGCCGTGACGCAGGCGATGTGCTCGCTCGGCAATGCCGGGCGCGGCGCGACGTCGGGTGCGCTCGATGCGGCGCGTACCATCCACGGCTGTCGCGCCAAGCTTGCGCGCTTGCTGGGCTGCCCGCGGGCCGATCATGTTTGTTTTACGCCCAACTCCACCGCGGCGCTCAATACCGTCATTAATGGCGTGGTGCGCCCCGGCGATCGTGTGGTCACGACGGTGCTCGAGCATAACTCCGTGCTGCGTCCGCTCAACCGCCTGGCAGCAGAGCAGGGCGTGACCGTTGAACATGCGGGCTGTGACGCGAACGGCGTGCTCGACTATGACGAGCTTGGGCAGTTGGTCACGCCGGGTACGCGTGCCGTGGTGGTGACGCACGCCTCCAATGTGACCGGCAACGCGGTCGACATTGCACGCGTAGCCGCCATGGCCCATGCGGCCGGTGCGCTCGTGATCGTCGATGCCTCGCAGTCTGCCGGCACGGCGCATATCGATATGCAGGCCATGGGGCTCGACGTGGTGTGCTTTACCGGCCACAAGGGGCTCATGGGTCCGCAGGGGACCGGCGGCCTGGCCGTGGCAGAGGGTATTGACGTAGCCCCTTGGGCCATGGGCGGTACGGGCGTGCACAGTTTCGATGCGCTGCAGCCGCTTGAGTGGCCCACGCGCCTTGAGGCGGGCACGCTCAACGGCCACGGTATCGCCGGCCTTTCTGCTGGCCTCGACTTTATCGAGGCCCAGGGCGGGGTGGAGACGATTGCAGCTCGCGAGCGCTCGCTTGCCGAGCGTTTCCTCGCAGGCGTTCGCGAAATCCCCGGCATTGCGCTCTACGGTGCCTTTGACCAGCCGACGCGCTCTGCGATTGTGTCGCTCAACGTGGGTGATATCGACTCTGCCGAGATCTCGGATGCGCTCATGCAAGGGTGGGGGATTGCGACGCGCCCCGGCGTCCATTGCGCCCCGCTCATGCACCGCGCGCTCGGGACCGAGCGCCAGGGCGTCGTCCGCTTCTCGTTTGGGTATTTCAACACGGACGAGGAAGTCGACACCGCGATCGACGCTTTGCGCGATTTAGCCTGCTAAAGCTGCTAGACCGTTTATACTTGCGGGACGGGTGTTTTTGCCCGTCCCGTTTTTGTTTCGATTCGAAAGGTGCTCTCATGGCTTCATCCGCCCCGCGCGGTCTGCGCTCCGACCATGTCGTCACCGTCGGCATCGCCCTGTTCTCGATGCTCTTTGGCGCCGGCAACCTCATTATTCCGCCGCTGCTGGCGCTGCAGGCAGGCTCTGCCACGCCGGTTGCCATGCTCGGCTTTCTCATAGCTGCCATCGGCCTGCCCGTCATGGGCTTTATCGCCGTGGCGCTTGCCGGAACGGCGCGCGAGCTTGCCGGCCGCGTGCATCCCAAGTTTGGCGAATTCTTCGTTGCGGCGGTCTATCTGGCCATCGGTCCGTGCCTGGCCATTCCTCGCACAAGCTCTACGGCCTTCGAAATGCTGGTTCCGCTGCTACCCGAGGGCGTTTCGCTCGGCACGGCACGTCTGGTGTTTGCCATCGGGTTCTTCGTCGTCGCGTTTGTGCTCACGCTGCGCCCGGGTGTCATCACGCGCGTGCTCGGCCGCATTACGGGCCCCGCGCTCATTGCACTCATCGTGCTAGTCGTGGGTGCTGCCGTGATCTCGCCGCTGGGACCGGCTGCCGCGCCTCAGGCTCCCTATGATGCCGGTGCCGCGGTCCAGGGCTTTTTGACCGGCTACCAGACCATGGACCTGCTCGCGTCGCTTGCCTTTGGCATCATCATCGCCGAGACCATCCACGAGCTGGGTGTTACCGATGACAAGCGCGTGGCCTTTGAGATTTCGCGTTCCGGTGTGATCGCCGGCGTGCTTATGGCCGTCATCTACTGCGGCCTGGCGCTTGCCGGCACGCAGCTCGGCACGGTTATGCCCGATGCCACCAATGGCGCCGCCATCCTTGCCCGCTCTGCCTCCATGCACTTTGGCCTTGTCGGCACGGTCGTGGTCTTTGCGATCTTTTTCCTTGCATGTATGAACGTGTGCATTGGCCTTATCAGCTGCTGCTCGCGCTACTTCTGCGAGACGTATGTGGTCGAAGGGGGAGCGGAGGCTTCCGAGGGGGCCATGCGCCGCCCCTTCGCGATTCTCGCCTTTGTGTTCGCAGCGTTTTCGTGCGTGCTCTCCAACGTGGGTCTCGACGTGATCCTTATGTTCTCGGTGCCTATGCTCAATGCCCTGTATCCCGTTGCCATCGTGCTGGTACTTATGGGCCTGGTGCACGGTTTTTGCGACGTGCATCCGCAAGTGTGGGTTTGGGTCGGCGGCGTCGTCGCAGTGCAGAGCGTGATCACCTCGGTCCGCGATGCGTTCTTTGCAGGCGCGTGGCTACCGTTCGATGCGCTGCCGCTGACGGACATTGGAGCCGCGTGGGTGCCGGTTGCCGTGGTGGCGTTTGTGATCGGCCTGCTCCATAGTCGTTTTGTTGCACATTCGAGGAGCTAAGGCATCAATGCTTGCACAGGCGGGGAGTCTCCCCTATAATTTCCTTCGCTTTGGGACACGCAAGGTTTAGACCTTAGCTGCTCAACACCTTCGGGACGTGGCGCAGTTTGGTAGCGCGCCTGCTTTGGGAGCAGGATGTCGCAGGTTCAAATCCTGTCGTCCCGACCATATCTTGCGGGCGTAGTTCAATGGTAGAACCCCAGCCTTCCAAGCTGATGACGCGGGTTCGATTCCCGTCGCCCGCTCCATAGGATAGTTTTAACGGCTTTGGCTCCATTTGGTGCCAGAGCCGTTTTCATAAGCGTGCCGGGCGACGGGAATCGAACCCGGCAGGGTGCGAAGCTGAGAAAATGCGTGAGTATTTTCCAGCGCAGTACGCAAGGGCCAATGGCCCGCAGCGAAACAAGGGCTTGCGAAGCAAACCCTTGGACTTCCCGTCGCCCGCTCCATAAGATAGATGAATGGCTCTGGTTCCTTTTGGGACCAGAGCCATTTTCGTAAGTGCACGGGGTGACGGGAATCGATGCCGCCCCACCTAAGTTGCGGTGAAATACGGGCTGTCGTTTGGCTTTTGCGAACCCATTGAAGGCCGGGGTAGCTAATTTGGGACGGGGCTGTTTTGACTACTCTAGCGATAGGCTGGCAAATGTGGTCAAAAAAGCCCTGTCCCTAAATGACTGGTCCGGTGCTGAGCCACGAAAGCGGCCCATCTACTACGTTTGGCCCGCAGGGGTCGACCATAGCGGCATTTTCGGAAAATCAGCAAGCCGTCTACCAGCGGTATTGATTTTTCGGATTTCGGTATGGTCGAGGGCAATCGGTTAAACGTAGTAGATAGGCCCATTTCGTGGCGAACAGTAGGATTCGCGGTCCAAGGCTGTCGGTTTCGGATGGCCAACCTGGAAGTTGCGGTGGAATAGTTCCTAAAAGGCCCGTGGAAGCTTGAAAACAGGAACTATTTCACCGCAACTTAGGAGGGGATGGGGCTGAGGGGCGGGCGATGCCGTTGCCTGCCGGTTAGTGGCGGGATTGGTGGCGGAGCTTGTCGATGGTGGAGTCGGTGCTGCGGCTGCGGGCTTCGGCTGCGGTTTGGCGCTTGTGGCGGTAATCGATCATGCCTTGGATGATGGGCTTGCCAAAGCTCACGACATCATCGTTGTAGATGGCGGTACGGGCGGCAAGCAGACAGTCAGTAAAGTCCATATGAGTCTTGCCAAAGAGTTTGACGGCAAGGGCGACAACGGTGGGCTCGTCGACCATGACGTCATCGAGCAGCCTTCTCATGGCCGTAGCAATCTCAACGCGGGGAACCTTATAGGCGTCGCGCAGCGTGACCACGACGCGCGTGATGATTTCGGGGTAGACGCGAGCGGTGCGCGTGGCGATGACCTTGGCGGCGCGCGGGGACAGAACTTCGTCGTCGTCAAGCAGGTAGCGCAGGATGACGGTCTCGTCGATGATGGTGCTACTCATGGATATCTACTTCCTCGGGGCCCAAAATCGAATCGTCGCTTTCTGTAGCAAGGTATTCAATCCAGGCATTGCGCTCCTCGGAGCGGCGATTGGGGTCACCATATGCTTTGAGCGATCCATAGGCGGCGGTGCCGTCCTTTGAGCGCACGGCGACTGGCTGAAAGGGAAGCTTGCGCATCAAAATGCTTTGCGCGACAAATAGGCGGACGGCTTCGGCGAGCGATGTGCCCATGGCGTCGTAGAGATGCTCGGCATGCTGCTTGTCTTCCTCGCGAATGCGCACCTGCAGGATGGCTCTTTTTTGAGTCGATGACATCACTGGCCCCCCTTAATGAGCGTGCAATATGAATGGTCAAATACAGCATCGGATATTAATAGCTAATCTTATAACCACTACTTTATTGCACTCAAGTTAATGAGCGCGAAATTTATCACCCTTGATTCTCATTTTCATTGCAACAGCCTCAGGACTCAGCGCAACGCGTTGCGCTGAGTCCTGAGGCGCGAATCC
>NZ_CAXVJM010000027.1:0-12246 GCF_964259375.1 Collinsella aerofaciens ATCC 25986 | reverse complement strand
ACAAGTTGGCATGAAAAAGGCAAGGCATAGACCTTCTGGTCATGCCTTGCCTTTTGAATGACAAATTGTCGCTCTGGACGTCGCGCAGCGTCGAACCGTTACGCGGTTCGTAGAACCGCGTAACTAATTAGTACATCTTTGCGCCGGCAGGGATGGAAGCGTCGAGCTGGATCAGGTTGAGGCGCTCCTCGCCCTCCTCCTCGTGGATGGCGCTGATGAGCATGCCGCAGCTGGGGATGCCCATCATCTTGCGCGGAGGCAGGTTGGTGATGGCGAGCAGGGTCTTGCCGACCAGGTCCTCGGGCTCGTAATAATCGTGAATACCGGAGAGGATGGTGCGATCGGTGCCGGTGCCGTCGTCGAGCGTGAAGTTCAGCAGCTTCTTGGACTTCTTGACGGCCTCGCATGCCTTGACCTTCACGGCGCGGAAGTCGCTCTTGGAGAAGGTATCAAAGTCGACGAACTCCTCAAACAGCGGCTCAACGGCAATCTTGGAGTAGTCGAGCGTGGGCTTGAGCGGCTTGACGAAGGGGCTCGCGGTGTTGCCGGCCTCGGCAGCCTTGGCAGCGGCGGCACCGGACTGGAAACCCTTCTCGGGCTTCATGTGCGGGAACAGCAGCACGTCACGGATGGAAGCCTGGTTGGTGAGCAGCATGACCACGCGGTCGATACCGATGCCGATGCCGCCCGCAGGAGGCATACCGTACTCGAGGGCGCGCACGTAATCCTCGTCGTACTCCATGGCCTCGTCGTCGCCGCCGGCCTTCTCGGCCATCTGGGCAGCGAAGCGCTCGGCCTGGTCGACCGGGTCGTTGAGCTCGGAGAACGCGTTCGCGTACTCGTGGCCGGCGATGACCAGCTCAAAGCGATGGGTCAGGCGCGGGTCATCCTCAAAGCGCTTGGCAAGCGGGCTAACCTCGATGGGGTAATCGCACACGAAGGTGGGGTTGACGATGGTGTCCTCGCCCAGCTCGTCATAGATCTCGGCGATGATCTTGCCGGCGGTCCACTCGGGCTTGATCTCCAGGCCCTTCTCGCGTGCGGCGGCAGCAAGCTCCTCAACCGGCGTGTCGATGGTGACCTGCTTGCCGAGCACGTCAGAGACGATATCGGTCATGGGACGGCTGGCCCACTCACCAGAAAGGTCGATGGTCTGGCCCTGGTACTCAATTACCTCGGGGTTGCCGATGGCCTTGTTAGCCGCCTTAATGACACCCTGGGCGAGCGCCTTCATGCCCTCGAGGTCGGAGAAGGCACGGTAGGCCTCCATCGTGGTGAACTCGGGGTTGTGGGTAAGGTCCATGCCCTCGTTACGGAAGATGCGGCCGATCTCGAACACGCGCTCAAAACCACCGACGATGCAGCGCTTGAGGTGCAGCTCGGTGGCAATACGCAGGTAGCACTCCTGATCGAGCGCGTTGAAGTGCGTGATGAACGGCTTGGCAGTTGCTCCGCCCTGGATGGTCTGCAGGATAGGGGTCTCGACCTCCATGTAGCCGTCGGACTCCATAAAGCGGCGGAACGTGGAGAGGATCTGCGAGCGTTTGCGGAAGGTCTCGCGAACGTCGTCGTTGGCGATCAGGTCGACATAGCGCTGACGATAGCGGGTCTCCTTGTCGGAGAGACCGTGGAACTTCTCGGGCAGCGGGCGAACAGCCTTGGAGAGCAGCGTCGCGCTCTTGGGGGCAACGGAAAGCTGGCCACGCTTGGTGCGCACGACTACGCCGGTCACGCCCAGGATATCGCCCAGGTCGAGTGCCTTGAGCGTGTTCCAAGCGGCCTCGTCCATATCGTTGATGCGGCAGAACAGCTGGATCTCGCCGGTCGCGTCGCGCACGACGATGAACATAATCTTGCCCTGACCGCGCTTGGCGACCACACGGCCGCCGATCTTCACGATGTCCTCGGTGTCCTCGCCATCGGCGAGCTCGGCGTACTTAGTCTCGATGTCGACGACGTAGTCCTCAATCTCGGAGTGCTCGGGATAGGGGTTCTGGCCCGCCTCGAACAGGGCGGCGCGCTTGGCCAGGCGGGTGGCGCGCTCGTCGTTGAGCGTCGATGCCTGCTCGGCGGCGTTCTGGTTTTCTGCCATAAGATAGCTCCTCAAACTAAAACGCTCCCCAGGATTCGGTCCCAGGGAGCGAAAACATACCTTTACGCGGGACCGTGGTCTAGCGTGCGATCTTGGCGATGGTGTAGACGCGGGTCTTGCCCGAAGGCGTAACGACCTCGACGGAGTCGCCCTCGCCGTGACCGATGATGGCGTGGCCGACCGGAGACTCGTTGGAGATCTTGTGCTCGAGCGAGTTGGTCTCGGTGGTACCGACGAGCGTGACTTCCATGACCTCACCGTTGGGATCGATCAGAGAAACGGTGGAACCGATGGAGACGGTCAGATCGCCCGTGGTGGCAGCAACCTGAGCGTTGGCGAGGATGGCCTGAATCTCGGCGATACGAGCAGCATTCTGGGCCTGCTTGTCCTTGGCGGCGTCGTACTCGGAGTTCTCCGAAAGGTCGCCGAACGCGCGGGCTTCCTTGATGTCCTCGACGATCTCCTTGGCGTAATCGCCCTCACGCCAAGCGAGCTCCTCGACGAGCTTCTGGCGGCCCTCAGCGGTCAGTACGATCTGGCTTGCGTCCATACGGATATCTCCCCAACTATGATGTAACGATCAACTGTCAACAAAACGAAAAAAGACCGGCTAGCCTGCGGGCAAGCCGGTCAGGTGCTCACCCCAAAGGGATGGGACTACTCTGCGTCCGCGTCGCTGTCCTCTGCCTTCTTTTGCTTGGCAGCAGCGAGCTTGGCCTCGAGCTCTGCGATCTCCTTGTCCTCCTCGGACTCCTCGACCACAACCTCCTCGGCCTGCTTGGTTTCGCCCTTATCGTCGCCCTCCATACCCTCGCGGATATTCTTGACGGTAGAGCCGAGGGACTTGCCGAGCTTCGGCAGGTTCTTGGGCCCGAAGATAATCAGGACAACAACGAGAATAATGATGAGCTCAGGAGCCCTCAGTCCAAACATGTAGACCTCCACAATACAGCGAGACAAGCTCGAATGAGTATACCGCGGGTGTCGCGGTATCACAACAATAGCTAAAAAAAGGGACCGCAATAAGCGGTCCCTCCTCATGCTCTGGTCGGGTTGACTGGATTTGAACCAGCGACCCCTGCGTCCCGAACGCAGTGCTCTACCAAACTGAGCCACAACCCGTTAGCTCGACTATAGTAACAAAGATTTCCGTCGTATGCCAGAGAAATTTTTACTTCTTTGGCGCTTCAATGCGAACCGTGTCGGAAACGGGCTCCGTTGCATAAGCCCACCAGCCGTTTTGTTGAGCGGCTGCCGCAAAATTGGCTGCCGTGGCGGCGCTATCGCAGAGAGCAAACGAGCAGGCACCCGAACCGCACACGTTTGCGGCAATGGTACCGTCCTGTGAACGAAGCCAGTCGAGCACCGTTTGAATCCGCGGCTCCATCTGCGCGGAAATGACTCCCAGGTTGTTGTGGACGAGCGTGTAGGCCGCCTCTGCGTCTCCCGAGCGAAGGGCAGATGCGATCGCTCCGGGCTTGTCCGCAGGCGCTGGGGTCTCGTCAAAACGTCGATAGGCTTCAATTGTCGAAACGCTTGCCTCGCGCGGCTTGACCAACACGACGGGCGTTGCGGGCAGTGCGGGGTACTCAGTTGCCAGCACATCTCCCCCGCCTACGTAGAACGCAGGGCTCGCGTGCAAAAAGAACGGGACGTCAGCACCAATGCCCCGCGCAATGTCGTCGAGCGCGGGGTCGGTGCGATCAATTCCCCAGAGCTCCGCCAAGGCGACAATGACCGCGGCCGCATCCGTCGAGGGACCGCCCAAGCCGGCGCACAATGGAATGCGCTTCTCAATCGTCACGCAGATATTTGCCTCGCGACCATAATGCTCGGCCATAGCAACCGCAGCTCGATACGCCGTATTCTTTTGCATGGGAAAGTCAGATGCCGGAATCGTCTGGACGGTCAGCGCCTGTGCCGGCGTAACCGTCACGGTATCGACAAGACCGACGGCTGCCATCAGGGAATCGACCTTATGGTAGCCGCGGTCGTCACGCTCGGTATGAACCCCCAGATAGAGGTTGATCTTTGCCGGCGCGGAAAGGGTCAGGGACCAATCGGTCACCGCTAGTGCTCCTCGAGCTGATTGCCGAGCGGGGTAAAAATGTGCTCGCCGCTCTCGGGGTCGAACAGCTCGACCTGGCCGGTGAGAACATCAATATACTGGTAGGACTGACGCGACTTGCGGCCACGGCGCTCGTCGACCTCGACGATAAAGACTGCCGGATGGACGCTCTTGATGGTGCCCATGCGCTCGACGACGCGGGTGCGGCCCATGTTGGCCTTCACCTTAACGCGATCGCCCACCATATCGGTCAGCTTCTCGTGGATGTCGTCGACGTGATTGACTTCCATCTCTTCCATGAACAGGGCCTCCAGAAGGTGCAATTCAAAAAGGGGATAATACCCCTAAGATAGACAAAACTCTAATACTATAGCACTCTGCTGACGCCATACGCAAGTAGCTAAATAAGCCCCGTCCCAAATTGACTACTTACAGACTATCGGTGTCCAAGACGATGGTGAATGGACCGTCGTTGACGAGGTCGACCTTCATGTCGGCGCCGAAGATGCCATGCGCTACGTGCTCGACGTCCTCGCGCACAAGCGTCAGGAAGTACTCGTAGAGCTCGTTGGCGACATCGGGGGCGCCGGCATCCGTAAACGATGGGCGGCGGCCGTGATGGCAATCGGCGAACAGCGTGAACTGCGACACCACGAGAACCTCGCCGTCGACATCGGCAAGAGCCAGATTGGTCTTGCCGTTCTCGTCCTCGTTAATGCGTAAGCCCCGGAGCTTGCCCCACAGCTTATCGGCCTCGGCGCGCGTGTCGCCGTGGCCCACGCCCAGCAGCACCAGATAGCCGCGCCCAATTTTGCCCACGCACTCGCCGTCGACCGTCACGCCGGCGTTGAGCACGCGCTGCACCACCGCACGCACGGCCTACTCCTCGCCCGTCAGTTTGGCGGATAGGTGCTCGAGCGCATGGAAGCGATGGCTGATGGCGTTCTTCTCGTCCGCCGTCAGCTCGGCCATGGTCTTGCCCGGCGTGTCGACCGGCAGGAACAGCGGGTCGTAGCCAAAGCCGTGATCGCCGCGGCCCTCGCGTGCGATAACGCCCTCGCAGGCGCCCTCACCATAGGTGACCAAACCGTCCGTGTCGATGAGCGCGACGACGCTCATAAAGCGCGCAGTGCGGTCCTCGTCGGCCACGCCCTCCAGATTCACGAGCAGCTTGGCATTGTTGGCGGCATCGTCGCCGTGAACGCCCGCGTAGCGCGCGCTATACACACCGGGCTCACCGTCCAGCGCGTCGACGACCAGGCCCGAATCATCGGCGATGGCCATGAGCCCCGTCTCCTCGACGGCGGCCTGCGCCTTGATGATGGCGTTCTCCAAAAACGTCGTGCCGTTTTCCTCGGGGTCCTCAAAATCGCCCAGCTGGCCGAGCGCCACAAAGCGCACCTCTGGCATGACCTTGCCCAAAATGGCCTCGATCTCGGTGAGCTTATGAGCGTTGCCCGTTGCCACGACGATGGTCGCCGCCGGGTCGAGGGTGTCGATGTCGATCTTCTCAAGTGCCATAGCTGGCCTCCTTGTCTCTATAGCAATGCCGTGTTGAGGACGACGAGGCCTCGGCCTCTCCCCCTCTTAATCAGCGGCAGTCTTATACTTCGACGTTTTCCCAGATAAAACCTGCCAAAATAAACCTGTCCCTTTTTGGTAGGTTAGGCGAGGACTTGGCGCTGGAGCTCGATGAGCTCGGCAATGCCCTTGTCGCCCAAATCGAGCAGGGAATTGAGGCGCTTGCGGTCGAAGGGCGCCTGCTCGCCAGTGCCCTGAAGCTCGATCATCTCACCGGTATCGGTAGCGACGAGATTCATGTCGACCTCGGCGTGGCTGTCCTCGGAATAATCCAGGTCGAGCAGGGTGTTGCCGTCGACAACGCCCATAGAGATGGCAGCAACCTGGCCCGTGAGCGGGATGCGCTCGATCTTGCCGGCCTCGACCCACATAGCAAGGGCGTCGTGCAGCGCCACCCAGGCACCGGTAATGCTCGCCGTACGCGTGCCGCCATCCGCCTGGATCACATCGCAGTCGACGGTAACGGTGTACTCGCCGAGCGCCTTCATGTTGACGACGGTACGCAGGCTGCGGCCGATGAGGCGCTCGATCTCCATGGAGCGGCCCTTACGCTTGGCGTACTCGCGCTTGCAACGCTTACCGGTCGATGCCGGCAGCATGGCATACTCTGCGGTTACCCAACCGGCCTTGGCGCCCTTGCGCCAGCCCGGCACGCCCTCCTCGATGGTGGCGGCACAAAGCACGCGCGTGTCGCCGAACTCAGCCAGGCACGAGCCGTGGGCATGTTTCATAACACCACGGGTGAGCTTGACGGGGCGCAGCTCATTGGCGGCACGGCCGTTGGCGCGGTTGACCTGCATGTACTCCATAGAAATATCCTTTCGGCAGAAGAAGAGGGCAAGTCTTTGGACGGTAACCCTACATCTATTTCAGTTCGTCGATATCGACATGCTCGATGCTTTTGAGCGGCTGGCCAAAGATAAAGCTACCCGCCACCGCAAACTCGGCAATGTTATCGGCCGTCGTTGCAAAACGATGCTGCGGCTCGGCAGCGTCGCCCGCCAGTTGCTCGCGGCGCGTGAGAATATCGGTCAGCTCGCGCGTGGTCTCCTCGGCAGAGCTCACCACGCGCACTCCGGGACCTAGCGCATGGCGAATAGGCCCCACGAGCAGCGGAAAGTGTGTGCAGCCGAGTACCACGGTATCGATGCCGTGGTCGCGCAGCGGTTCAACCGTGGCGCCGACCAGCGCGCGTACGGCAGGCGTATCAAAGATGTCCTCGTTCTCGAGCCACTGCTCTTGCAGATGCGCGCCCGAGGCGAGCTCGTGCTCAACGACCTCGACAAAGCTCGAGGCAGGGCAGCCGTATACGTCGACGCCGGCATCCAGGTCCTGAATGGCACGCGTGTAAGCGCCTGAGCGAATGGTGAGGTTGGTGGCGAGCACGCCCACTCGGCGCGTGCGGGTGCTGTTGATTGCCGCGCGTGCGCCCGGTGCGATCACACCGATGACGGGGACGTCGAGCACCTGCTGGGCCAAGCGCAAGGCCGCAGCGGTCGCCGTATTGCAGGCGATGACCATGATTTTGACGTCATGCTTCGACAGCCAACGGCCCGCCTGCAGTGCAAACGTGCGCACCTCGTCCTCGGTGCGGGTGCCGTAGGGGCAGCGCTTGGTGTCGCCAAAGTAGTAGACGGACTCGTGCGGCAACGCCGTCGCGATCGCGCGCGCAACCGTCAGACCACCCAGTCCCGAGTCGAACACGCCAATCGGGCGCGTGTCGCCTGCCGGATTCTCGATATCGGACATTACCTCACCAGATTCTCTCTCGAAAAGATATGGCTCAGAACGATAGGGGCGCGCTACGAACGGGCCGCAACGAGCAACTCTGCCGTTGCCGCCCAGCCATCGACAATCTTGCCGCGCGTGACGTAGGCGTCATCGCAGGTATCCAGGAACTCGGGCGCGCCGGCACTGGTCAAACCGTTCTCGACCAGGCAGAACGTGCCCACGTGGTCAGCCATGTAGAAGTCGGACTCGGAATCGCCGAGCGCCAGCGTCTCCTCGCGCTCGATACCAAGGTGCTCGCAGAAACGTGCGATGGCAACGCCCTTGTTGAGACCGGCGGGATTGATGTTAAAGGCGCGGCCATCCTCGACGCGTTCGAGCTCGAGCGTCGTCGGTTTGGACAGATGGGTCAGATGGCCGTTGCAGGCCCAGACCAGGCCGCAGCCGGCCTCGTCAAGAATGGCCTGGACCTCGTCGTCGGGCACATCGCCGCGCATGCCGACGGTGACCTCGCGGTACTTGTAGCCAGTCGACATGTCGTTGTGGTACTCGATCTTATGCGGCCAGCGGGCGAGAATCTTCTCGCACACGCCGGTCTGCTCGATCACCTGATGCGGCGTGAGGCCGCAGGCGGGGTCGTAGGGCATATCACCGGTCAGATACTCCCAATCGTTGGCCTTGAGATCGTACATGACCAGACCGCCCATCTCGCCGATGTAGGAGTTGAGGCCAAGCACGCGCGCATCCTCGTGGATCATGGTGCGGTTGCGGCCCGAGGTGGGGACCACCTGGATGCCGGCGCGGGCAAGTGCCACGACAGCCTCGACGAGCTTGGTCGAGGGGTTGCCGTCGTTGTCGCGCAGCACGCACGAGCCGGGCGCGAGCATGGTGGCGTCCAGATCGGTAAAGACGTACTTAACCTTGGCAAGACGCTCGCGCATCTCGCCCGAAAGCTCAGCGACGGTCGGCAGGGTATTGTGGGACATGGTCACTCCATTTACGTAGAAGGGGCTTCTGGTCTTAGGCATCGTACGCCGCAAGGGTGCGCTTGAGAATCGAACCGTCGCGCTCGCAAGGCTCGGGTCCGTTCTTGCGCAGCATGTAGTCGTCAACGCCCTTGCCCGTCACGATCACCACGGCGGGCCGCTCGGTCTCGCGCACGGCGGTCTCGATGGCAGCGGAACGGTCGAGCACAATCTGCCAGTTGTCGTTGCCCTGCTCCCGGACATTGCGTGCGATCTCGTCGCAGATGTCCTCGACGTTCTCGGGGCCCGGGTCGTCTTCGGTGATCACGATGCGGTCGGCGTACTTACCGGCAGCGATGCCCATCGTGGTCCGGCGATCGACGCCTTTGCCGCCGGTGGCGCCAAACACCACCGCGAGTTCGCGCTCCGGATAGTTCTCTCGCAGATCGCGCAGGAGCGTCTCAAGGCTCATGCCGTTATGGGCATAATCGACGACACCCAAAATCTTGCCCGATTCCGACCTGTAGAGCTCCATACGACCGGGGACAAAAACGTTCTCGAGCCCATGGACGATACCATCTTCGGAAATGTCCAGGGCCTCGGCGCAGGCAATAGCGGCAAGCGCGTTGGACACATTGAATTTAACCGGCGTGGGAATCACCATGTCGCGCGTAAAGCGGGGCGTGCGCACCGTTGCCACCACGCCGCAGTCACCATTACGAATCGCCAGCGCAAGCACGTCGGCACGCTCGTCGGTCAGGGAGAACGTCACCGTGCGCTCGCAGCGGGACGCCGCCTCGAGCACGCGGTCGACGTGGTCCATATCGAGGTTGACCACAGCAAAGCGGCTCTGCGAAAAAATCTTGAGCTTGCTGGCAAAGTAATCCTCAAGCGTGGGATGCTCAATCGGCGAAATGTGATCCTCGCCGATATTGGTAAAGGCGCCGACTTCAAAGGCGATCTTGCCCGTGCGCTCGTATTTGAGGCCCTGGCTCGATGCCTCCATAACCAGCCACGGGGCACCCGCCTCCGCAGCATGCGCGATGCGAGACTGCAGCAGGAAGGATTCGGGGGTCGTCAGTTTGGAAGGGCCTGCCTCGATGCCGTCGTCGAACTCAATGCCCGTATTAAGAGCGGGTCGATGACAGCCCGTAAGCTTGGCCTCGTTGGCGAGAATGCCGCGCAGATAAAAGCTACAGGTCGACTTGCCCTTGGTGCCTGTAAAGGCGCAGACCTTCACCTTACCCGACGGATGCCCATAAAAGGCATCTGCCACCACGGCGAGCGTGCGACGAATATCGCTCACAATCACCGCGGGAAGATCAACATCGTAATCGACCTCGGAAACGTAGGCCACGGCGCCATCGGAGATTGCCGAAAGCAGGTACTCACGTTTAAACGCGCGGCCCTTGCAGACAAACAACGTACCCGGACGCACCTGGCGCGAGTCGTCAGTCGCAAACTCAATGCGCTGGTCGCACGAAGCGCTCGGCCTGGAAACAACAAGGTCATCTTCCTCGAGCAACTCTATATAGCGCATCAGAGTTAGCTTCTCTTGTGTCGGACTCGACATACAAAGACCTCTCTCGCTAAATTCAGCCTCAATTGCCTCGAGACCAAACCGATTCAACAAAACCCTTTCAATACTAGCAGCCATCGTAATATGCCGCCCAATCTTGTATCGGGCACAGATTGCTAAATCTTGGAACCGCTACCGGAAGCCCGGACGAGTCACGCCGTGGTTTTTTCGGTTCGCTCGGCGCTTATGCCCTATCACGAAACAAAAGATTGGCATGATAGTAAAGATTATTTGACATCAGCTGCCGCGATCCTTGCGGCAGTACACCTGAGCCGTCAGCAGAAAGGATCTTGCATGTGCGGTTTTGTCGGTTTTACCGGTACAGATGAACAGAGTGAGCTGGTTCTCACGGCCATGATGAATCGCATCATCCACCGTGGTCCCGATATGGGCGGCCAGCATATCGTCGACAACGTTGCCCTTGGCTTCCGTCGTCTTTCGATTCTCGATCTTTCCGAAGCTGGAGCTCAGCCCATGTCGAGCGACGACGGCAAGGTCACGATTGTCTTCAACGGAGAGATCTACAACTTCCAGGAGCTTCGCGCCGAGCTGGAGGCAGCCGGCTACGCCTTCCACTGCAACGCCGATACCGAGGTCCTGGTACACGGTTACGAGGAGTGGGGCGAGGACCTGGTCAACCGCCTACGCGGCATGTACGCGTTCGTGATTCACGACCAGAACAAGAACAAACTCTTCGGCGCTCGCGACATCTTTGGTATCAAGCCGTTTTATTACTACCAGGCATCCGATGGCTCACTGCTGTTTGGCTCCGAGATCAAGAGCTTCCTGGACCATCCCAAGTTTGAGAAGGCTGTCAACCACGACGCGCTACGCCCCTACTTGACGCTGCAATTCCCCGCCACGGAGGAGACCTTCTTTAAGGGCGTGTTCAAGCTTGCCCCGGCGCATTGCTTTACGTATGACCTGACGACCAACACCATGGACATCAAGCGTTACTGGAGCTGTGACTTCACCGACGACAACTCCAAGACCTTCGAGGAGTACGTGGACGAGTGCGACAAGGTTGTGCACGAAAGCGTCGCTGCACACCGAATCGCCGATGTTAAGGTGGGCTCGTTCCTTTCTGGCGGCGTGGACTCCAGCTACATCGCCGCCTGTCTCATGCCCGACACCACGTATTCTGTCGGCTTCGATTACAAGAACTTCAACGAGACCAACTACGCTGCCGAGCTTTCCGACAAGCTGGGCATCAAGAATGTGCGCAAGATGATTACCGCCGACGAGTTCTTCGATGCGCTGCCCGATATCCAGTATCACATGGACGAACCGCAATCGAACCTGTCCAGCGTGCCGTTGTACTATCTGGCGCAGATGGCTTCCGAGGAGGTCACCGTCGTCCTTTCGGGCGAGGGTGCCGACGAGCTGTTTGCCGGCTATGAGTGGTACGAGGACACCCCCGAGATGCGCTCCTTTAAGAAGCGCGTGCCGCTCGGCGTACGTCGCGCCCTGGGCTCGCTCGTTCAGCATCTCCCCTACTTTAAGGGCCACAACTTCCTGACGAAATGCGCCGAGGTTCCCGAGCGTTGGTATGTGGGTCAGGCAAAGGTGTTCGATCCCTCCGAGGTCGACGAGGTGCTCAAGCCCGCTTATGACACCGGCAAGAACGCCGCCGAGATGTGCGCCGAGTACTACAAGCAGGTTCCCAACTGCTGCGAGCTTTCCAAGAAACAGTATCTGGATATGAACATGTGGCTGCCGGGCGACATCCTGCTCAAGGCAGACAAGATGTGCATGGCGCATTCTCTGGAGCTTCGCGTCCCGTTCCTGGACAAGAAGGTCATGGAGTTTGCCGAGCACATTCCCGCCAACTACCGTGTTAACGAAGAAGGCTGCAAGCTCGTCCTGCGTCACGCCGCCAACCGCACGCTGCCCGACGAGTGGGCAACGCGCAAGAAGGTGGGCTTCCCCGTACCGGTCAAGTTCTGGCTTCGCGAGCAAAAGTACTACGACTACGTAAAGGAATACTTCACCGCACCGTGGGCTGCTGATTTCTTTGACACCGATGCGCTCATGAAACTGCTTGACGATCACTTTGAGGGTCGCGCGCTCAACCAGCGCAAGATCTATACCACGCTGACGTTCCTCATCTGGTACAAGCGCTTCTTTATCGACGAGGACAAGGGCGCCAAAGTCGCCGGGTTGATTTTCAATCTCAACGCAACAGCCTGAACGGACCCCGCGTTTCCGCAGCTATCGCAACGCGGAAATAGCT
>NZ_CAXVJM010000026.1:0-15516 GCF_964259375.1 Collinsella aerofaciens ATCC 25986 | reverse complement strand
CTCGGCGGCCTTGCGAAAAACAAATCCAAGTTAGACCATTTCAAATGGTTCGATGTCTGCCCGGATGCGACACTGAAGTGAGTGTCCATCCTCGCAGTATCCGGTTCTCAAGGTGCACGCTGTGCGGCTGATCCGGTTCGACCGGGCCGCGCGGCAAGGAGATATATTGCCAGACCGCGAAGCGATGTGGGACGTCAATTCCACTCTTCACAAGTCCTACACAACATATCACTTTCTATATATGAACTAGAAAGTCAGGTGCAGCGATACTGCACATATCAGATGATGACCCTTCGGTTAAGAGATATATAAAGATCGGTCACCTGTAAGTGTCTATCTACCCGCGCTTTTGACTATGTAAACCAGCGCTTTAGATAAAAAGAGGGAGCGCCGCGCACAGCGCGACACTCCCCTAGCGATTCAAGAGAATCTATTAGGCCTCGAGGGCCTTCTTGGCGATGGTGGCCAGCTCATTGAAGGACTCGATGTCCTCGTAAGCCATCTGAGCCAGAACCTTGCGGTCGAGCTCGATACCGGCAACCTTCAGGCCGTGCATGAACTGAGAGTAAGAAATGTCGTTCAGGCGAGCAGCAGCGTTGATACGGGTGATCCAGAGAGAGCGGATCTCGCGCTTCTTGTTGCGGCGATCACGATACTGATACTGCAGGGAGTGCTGGACCTGCTCTTTAGCATGCTTGTAAGTACGCGAAGCGGCACCGTAGTAACCCTTCGCACGGTGCATAACGGTACGGCGCTTCTTCTTGGCGGCAACAGCGCGCTTAATACGTGCCATGTTCTATCAACTCCTAGACGGTAAAACGAAAAACGGGAACGCGAACTTAGGCGAGACGCGACTTGATGACCTTGCGGTCGGCAGCGGCGATCTCGGTCTCCTGACGGAAGCCACGCTTACGCTTGGTGGACTTCTTGCTCAGGATGTGGCTCTTGAAAGCCTTGGCGCGCATAAGCTTGCCGGTACCAGTCTTGCGGAAACGCTTCTTGGTGCCGCTGTGGGACTTCATCTTAGGCATGAAATACTCCTTAATCGGTTACAGAACACTAGTTACTTAGTATCGCTTGCCGCTTTATCCTCATCGAAGGCGCCCTTAATCGGGGCGAGCAGCATAAGCATGTTACGGCCTTCCATCTTAGGCTTGGACTCGACCGTAGCGTAAGGCTTGAGATCCTCGGCAAGACGCTCGAGAACGTTAAGACCCTGCTCCGGGTGAGCCATCTCACGGCCGCGAAACATGATGGTAATCTTAACGCGTGCGCCCTTCTTGAGGAAACGCAGAACGTGGCCCTTCTTGGTCTCGTAGTCGCCAACGTCAATCTTGGGTCGGAACTTCATTTCCTTGACCTCGACCTTGGACTGGTTCTTACGAGCAGCCTTGGCCTTCATGGCCTGCTGGTACTTGAACTTACCGTAGTCCATGACCTTGCAGACCGGCGGCTCCGCGTTGGGAGCGATCTCGACCAGGTCGAGACCCTGATCGTCGGCGACGCGCTGGGCATCGCGGATGGCGAACAGGCCGAGCTGAGAGCCATCGACGCCAATCAAACGGCACGAAGATGCAGTAATCTCGTCGTTGATGCGGGTGTCATCAGACTTAGCTATTTTCCCTACCTCCATTCATAAAAAAATAACCCGGCGCTTCTTTGCAACCAGGTCGTACACATAGACATCCTCGGTATGAGGAAGAGAATCTAAGTTGTATGACCAGTCAGCTGCTCATTGGCGCCAAAAGGTGGGAACCCTCGGGTTCCTCTTTAGGGCATTGCGGGAACAACGCCTTGTGGATAATAACACGTACCGCGCATTATCACATTACGTACACGAAAAAGAGGGCCTTGACCCCCTTGAACGCTCACTTGCATGTTTGGTGCCCGAGGCGAGACTCGAAGGGCCTTCGCTTCGCGAAGCCCCGGGCTTCGGGCGCACAGCGCCCTCGCCACGCTCCGCTACAAACAGGCCGCTGGCCTGTTTGCTTAACGCTCCGCGCGCTCACGCGAGTTCGGCACGAAAAAGGGGGCCTTGACCCCCTTGAACGCTCGCTTGCATGTATGGTGCCCGAGGCGAGACTCGAACTCGCACGTTGTTGCCAACGGTGGATTTTGAGTCCACTGCGTCTGCCAATTCCGCCACTCGGGCACGTAATGCGTGAGTTAGTTTATCACAGCTTTCTGTTGATTAGTCCGAAAATGGAACTTCGAGCATTTCGATAAGCTCAACCTTGCGCAACATCTCCCGCTTACGACATCCACGCCCATCAACCGAGGCCTCGCCCATCTGGTTGTCATAGGGATCCTCGCGCATGCCATCGAAAGCAGGCACAAATTCAGCCTGGAATCGATTGTTGGCCACCATACGCCACGGGTCGAGGTTGCCAAAGTAGTGCTGGCGACGCCACTCCTCCCCCATCCTGCGCGCCGAGGAACCGAACGATACGTCGGCGTTAAGCCAACCGCTCTGTGGCGTATAGAACTCAGCCCAATCGTGCG
This sequence comes from Collinsella aerofaciens ATCC 25986, assembly GCF_964259375.1. GTDB lineage: Bacteria > Actinomycetota > Coriobacteriia > Coriobacteriales > Coriobacteriaceae > Collinsella > Collinsella aerofaciens_BO. The sequence continues at coordinate 13,014 of NZ_CAXVJM010000026.1, read as the reverse complement.
GCCCCACCGAATCGGGAGCAACATACAGGCCGCTCTGCCAACGGGCAGGCACGCCCGCGATGCGGCACATGGTGATAAACGTGAGCGCCATAACGCCGCAATCGCCGCGTAAAGAATGCGCACAGTCGTCGGCAATAGATCCCAAAAGCAGGTACGGTGGCTGATAGCGATAGTCGATATGCTGTGTCAGGTAATCATAGATAGCACGAGCGCGATCGAGCGGATCCTCGAGCCCGTCAACAACACGCTCCGTCAACTGTCGCAGGTACGGCGTAAACGCAATGTGCGGACGGTCCTCGGAAGTGTCCTCGGACAGCGGCGTGTCCATGCACGTATGCGATGGGAGCGCGCCACCATAGATATCGCAATAGGCGGCATCGATGTGATAGCGATAGGTCACCGAGAATGAATGTTCGGTCGAAGATGTCCAAGAGGCAGTACGAGCCGAAACGTTTTCAGAGGCAACGGTACCCCCCGACGTCATATCGAGAACCTCGATTTGAGACTGTTGACGACAGGCGGCAGCAACGGGTAGCCACGCGCGAACAGCTTCTCCCTTCAGAGCCCCGGGGACAGACACGGATGCCTTAAGCGTGATGGCACGAGTCAACCCGTTTTGCGACTCCATCTCCCTGAGCATCTGGTTACGCAGCGCGATGCCGTCCGCAGAATCGGGACACAGGCCCGGAACCTCCTTGGGGTACACGCGAAGCGAATCGAGGAAGTTATCGAGAACGAACAGCTCGCCATCGATAAAGCGCCAATCGATACGCTTGCGATTAATCAGGTCATCAAACTGCTCTTCTGTAAACTCTGGGCACTCCTCGCGAATCATCGCAATAGCCTGATCACGCGACACCGAAAAATGAAGCGGCGTCTCGAGCATGCGATACCGCTCGGCACGAACACAAGCAGCCAGCGAAGGCTCAGGGTTCTGCTCCAAAAGGCAATCGCAGGCAGCAACAGCCTGTGTCAAATAACCGGCATCCTTGAGACGAAGAATCTCGGGCGGCAGTCCAATATCGAGATGACGAAAGTCATCACAGCAAACATCAACAGAGCAACCAACAGGACCCTCGTCAATAACCTTCCCATCAGCAGGTAAAACATCAACAACAGCCATAACCACTCCCGCGTCGAACGATAGACAACCCCCATTGTACCGAGATAAAAAAGAAAGCCCCCAACAAAGGAGCTCTCAACGCCGATAAACGGTACCTATAAAAATGAATTCAGACTTGTAACCCTGCGGCGTTAAACGAAGGAAGCCCCGTCCCCCGGAACTGTTTCCTTGGCGCGACTTCTGGCGAAGCCAGGTGAGCGCAAAGGAAACAGCGTAGGGGGACGGGGCTTCCGACGGGAAGTTTAGCGACGCTTACGCCTTGTTGACGGAGCCAAACTCCTCCATGAGCTCCTTGGTGCGGGCAACGATGTTGTCGCGACCAGGCTTGAGGAGCTTGCGGGGGTCAAAGCCCTTGCCCTGCTGATCCTTGCCAGCCTCGATGTACTCGCGGACGCCCTTGGCGAAGACGAGCTGCAGGTCGGTGTTGACGTTGATCTTGGAGATGCCCAGGGAGATGGCCTTCTTGATCTGATCCTCGGGGATGCCGGTGCCACCGTGCAGGACGAGGGGCAGGTCGCCGGTCTGGGCCTTGATCTCGCCCAGACGCTCGAAGGAAAGGCCAGCCCAGTCGGCGGGATAGACGCCGTGGATGTTGCCGATGCCGCAGGCGAGGAAGTCGACGCCCAGGTCAGCAATCTGCTTGCACTCAGCGGGGTCAGCGAGCTCGCCGTTGGAGGTCACGCCGTCCTCGGTGCCGCCGATGCCGCCGACCTCGGCCTCGATGGACATGCCCTTGGAGTGGGCAAGCTCAACGAGCTCCTTGGTGCGGTCGAGGTTAAGCTGGAAGGTCTCCTCGTGAGAGCCGTCATACATGATGGACGTGAAGCCGGCCTCGATGCACTTGAAGCAGTCCTCGTAAGAACCGTGATCAAGGTGAAGGGCGACGGGAACGGTAACACCCGTGGCCTCGACGGCAGCCTTGACCATGTCGGCGCAGACCTTGAAACCGCCCATCCACTTAGCGGCACCAGCGGTGCACTGAAGGATCAGCGGAGACTTGGCCTCCTCGGCGGCCTGGAGAATAGCCAGGGTCCACTCGAGGTTGTTGGTGTTGAAGGCACCGAGAGCGTACTTGCCGGCCTCGGCCTTCTTGAGCATGTCTGCTGCGTTGACGAGCATAAAAGAAACCTCCTGTAAGGTTGCTCCGATAACGCCTGAGATTTTACCACGGCGCACCCGAGCATAAACGTTCGTTTGTTCACGAATATCGTCCAAACAGACTTTTTTGACCGTTTGCCCTACGAAATTGACCCGTTGGGGAAAAATAGCTTGACGTTTGGACGCTTCTCGTGCTTTAGAAGCTGACTATAAAACTACACCCGCATGAAAGGGTTCTGCATGAGCTCGCGTGCCATGGTGGTCGAATCCCCATGCCCGGTTAGGCAAACGGTATCGGGCGGGAGAAGCCGGGCGAGCTTGGAGAGCGAGCGCAGAATCGCCGCCTCGTCGCCACCGGCAAGATCGGTGCGGCCGTGGCTACCCGGGAACAGGGTGTCGCCAACAAAGGCGATGCTTCCCTGCTCGGTGGCAGCAAACAAGACGATCCCGCCCGGCGTATGCCCTGGCGTCTCGATCACCTGCAGGCAGATATCGCCCACCTCGAGAGCATCGCCCTCGGCGAGTAGGCGCGTCGGCTCCCCGGGGTCGGGCGTCTCAATGCCCCACATAGCTCGCTGTTCCTCGATGTTCGCATGCGGCACCGCCACATCCTTAGCACACAGCTCATACTGGCAGCCCTCGCCAACGGCGGTTCGTACGCCGGCAACACCACCAACATGATCGGCATGGCCATGAGTGCAAACGGCGCCAAGCATGCGTACGCCGGGATGCTCGGCTCGAACATGCTCCACCAGGCGCTCGCCTTCCCATGCGGGGTCGATAATCACGCACTCATTGTCCGAAATAACAGCATAGCTATTGGTCTGAATGGGACCGTTTACGAGCGTCTCGATCTCGACCGATCCCTTGGGAGTTACATCCAAGGACACAGCGCTCATGTCCCTCTCCTCTCTATAGAACTCGAGGCATCAAACGATGCCTCGAGTGTAGCGAATATCGATAATGTGGCACGTTCGTCGCGACTAAACGCGGCGCTTAAGCTGGGCTCCACCCTCGCCGGGCATCAGGCGGCGCGCGTCGTAGACCGAGTCAACGCTGCTGATAGAAGCCAGCAGCGGATCCAGGCCACTCGCATCCGAGATCTCGACCATAAAGCGCAGGGTTGCAATACCCTCGCGGTTGGTCGACGTGGCGGCCGAAAGGATATTGCCGCCCGCATCGCCAATGGCAATGGTGACATCCTTGAGCAGGCCCATGCGGTCCAGGCACTCGACCACGATCTCGACCTGGAAGAGGGTGTCGGCAGCGCCGTCCCACTCCACTTCGATCATGCGCTCGGGATGCTCCATAAGACCCTTGACGTTGGGGCAGTTGGCGCGATGCACCGAAACGCCACGACCGCGCGTGATGAAGCCGACGATATCGTCGCCCGTCACCGGATTGCAGCAATGCGCCAGACGGACCAGCAGGCCGCTGTTGCTCTCGCCCTTGACGATAATGCCGTTGCTGGCGCTCTTACCGCGCTTTTGCGGCTTGCGGTTGGAGCCTCGGGCCGGCTGCTTGACGACCTCGGCGATAGCCTCGGCTTTGGTGAGCTGTTCCTCGGGCTTGGGGTCCAAGATTTGCTCGACCTTGTTACCCACAGCGCGCGGGGCAACCTTGCCGGCGCCGACGGCGGCAAACAGGTCCTCGAGCTGCTTGTAGTTAAACTGCTCCGCCACGGCGTTGAGCGCACGCGTGGATCGCGGCGTAGAGATGCCATACCCGCGCTTGCGCAGGTCCTTGGCCAGTATGTCGCGGCCGGCAGCAGCGTCATCGTCTTTGGTCGCGGCGGCAAAGTAACGGCGGATCTTTGACTTGGCGGAAGGTGTCTTAACGATCTTGAGCCAATCACGCGACGGCTTGGAACTCTTGTTGGTCAAGATTTCAACGCGGTCGCCCGTCTTGATCTCGTGCGTGAGCGGGGCCACCGCACCGTTGATCTTAGCGCCGACGCAGTGGTTGCCCACCTCGGTGTGGACGGCGTAGGCAAAGTCGAGCGGCGTGGAGCCGGCACGAAGCGCCATGACCTCGCCCTTGGGCGTAAAGACGAAGATCTCTTGATCGAAGAGGTCGACCTTCAGCGAATGCAGGTATTCCTTGGCGTCGGTGATCTCATCAGACGCAGCCCAATCGAGCGAATGTTTGAGCCAGTTAATCTGGTCGTCCAGCCGCTGGGCATCATTGGTCTTAGACGCAGACGATCCGCCCGACTTCTTATATAGCCAGTGGGCGGCAATGCCGTACTCGGCCTGCTCATGCATCTCGTAGGTTCGAATCTGAATCTCGAGCGGACGGGCCGTGGGGCCGATAACCGTCGTATGGAGCGACTGGTAGTTATTGACCTTGGGCATGGCGATATAGTCTTTAAAGCGACCGGGCATGGGGTGCCACAGCGTATGCACCGCACCGAGCGTGGAGTAGCAATCGCGCACCGAATGCGTGATGACGCGCAGTGCCACCAGGTCGTAGATCTCGGAGAACTCCTTGCCCTTGCGCTTCATCTTTTGGTAGATGGACCAATAGTGCTTGGAACGGCCATTAATCTGGAAGCCCTCCAAGCCAATGCGGTTGAGCTCGTCGGTGAGCGTCTTGATAGTCTCGGCCAGATAGCGCTCACGGACCTCGCGCGACTCCGCCACCATGCGCGCGATGCGCTGGTAGGCGTCGGGCTCAAGGTAGAAGAAGGACAGGTCCTCGAGCTCCCACTTAATAGAGCTCATGCCCAGACGGTCGGCCAGGGGCGCATACACGTCCATGGTCTCGCGAGCCTTAAACAGGCGACGGTCCTCGCGAAGGGCCGCCAACGTACGCATGTTATGCAGGCGGTCGGCAAGCTTAACGATAATGACGCGGATGTCCTTGGACATGGCGAGGAACATCTTGCGCAGCGTAAGCGCCTGCTTCTCGTCCATGCTATCGACTTCGATGTTGGTAAGCTTGGTCACGCCATCGACGAGCTCGGCAACCGTATCGCCAAACAGACCGGAAACATCGGCAAGCGAGGTCTCGGTATCTTCAACGGTATCGTGCAGCAGCGCGGCGCACACCACATCGCAGTCCATCTTGAGATCGGCCAAAATGATGGCCACCTCGACGGGATGGTTGATGTACATCTCACCCGAGCGGCGCTTTTGGTTGCAGTGCTTCTCGGCGGCAAAGCAATAGGCCTGCTCCACCTTAGAAAAGTCGACCTCATTCATATATTTGAGGCACAGGCGCTCCAGCTTGTCATAGCTGTCCGCCATAATCTCGGGCGGCAGCTCATCGGCATGCTTATAGTGCTCCATCTCCGAGAACGGCTGGAGGGTGGAATCATGGGCGGTACGGGCTGCGGCATCCATCGAGGTCCCCTTCCCCTAGGCCCGCGGAACGATCGGGCGGTTAACTTTGGCTAGCATATCAGAAGCGCACGAATCGAGCGCCCAACTCCGGAAAGCCGAGAACTCCATGCGCGAGCGCAAGCCCTCCAAATAGCGGATTGACCTGCTCAATTGCACACGGCCGGGGTTTTCTGCCATCGCGATGCGACGGGTGTCGTCAAACCCCGAAACGCGACAGAAACCAAGCTCTTCGAAGATCCCCAGGCCGCTTGCCACCGAGCGCTCGTCAACCGGCGTGCGGGCATCGATAGCAAGGCACATCTGCGCGATGTCGATATCGCTCGCACTAAACGAGTCGTCTCCGGTCTTGCCGCGGTTGGAGCGCCACATGGTCTGCAACGCGCGATAGAGCGTGACGAGCTCGTCGCGCTCGGGCGCGTAGCAGTCGAGCAGGCGCTCGTTAATGCGAGCGTCACGCGACGAATAGAGCAGGTGAATCACGGCAGGTTGGCCGTCGCGACCGGCGCGTCCGCTCATCTGGTTAAACTCAATCGCGCCAAACGGCATGTGGTAGAGCACGACATGGCGGATATCGGGCAGGTTCACGCCCTCACCAAAGGCAGAGGTCGAAACGATGCAGCTGAGGCTTCCGTCACGAAACGCCTCCTCTACGCGATGGCGGTCGGCGCGCGTAAGGCCCGCGTTGTAAAAGGCGATATGTGACGCGTAGTCGGGAACGCGTTTGCGTAGCGTCTTGGCAAGCGCCACGGACTGGTCGCGCGAGTTGACGTAGATGACAGTCTTCTCCCCCGTCGCCACGATTGACACCAGGCGGTTCTCGCGGCTCGCAAGATCTCGGTCATCCTCGAGCTGCAAGTTCTCGCGCACCGTCTCGTCGACCACCGTACGGGTAATCGGCAGCACGCGGGCAAGCTCCGCAACAACCGGAGCCGTTGCGGTGGCAGTCGCGGCCATAACGACCGGATCGCCCAGGGCCTTGAGGATATCGGGCATGTCGAGATAGGCACTGCGGTCGCCGCCCTTGGCAAGACCGGCATGATGCGCCTCATCGATAACGACAAAACCGATGCGCCCCGAACGCGCAAAGCGGTCGCGGTGAATGGACAGGAACTCGGGCGTTGTGAGCACGATGCCGGTGCGGCCCGAAGCCAAGCCGGCAAACACGTCATCGCGCGCCGCCTCCACGGTCTCGCCGGTCAGCACGCCCACGCCAATGCCGAGCGCGGCCATCGTCGACGAGAGGTGATAGGCCTGGTCGGCAACGAGCGCGCGCAGCGGATAGACAAAGATGCTCGCACGCCCGCGAAGGACCGCCTCGCGCGCGGCATGCACATGGAAGATAAGAGACTTGCCGCGCCCCGTTCCCATAACGGCCAGAACACTTTGGTGATCGGCCAGGGCATCGAGCGCCTCGACTTGCGCGCGGTGCGGCTGGTTCGAGCCGATAAAGCTATGGATAAGCGAGCGCGTCAGCTCGGTATAGGAAAGCTGGGCGAGCGTTTGGCGCTTGCGGGACTCCAGGCGCAGGCCAGAATCCGCCGGTTGTACGCCACGACGAAGCTCACATGCCGGGTCGTCAACGCTGGGCGCAGTGGTATCGCGGACCAAGACATCCTTGATCATGAGCTTGGGCTTTACGCGACCTTGCCAATGCTCGGCCACGGCCTCGAACACCAAATCGACGGCGCTATCGCAATTGATGAGCTTATCGATCTGCGGCACGCGGAACATAATGGCCGGCACACTCGCGGCGCCATCGGTCGCCACGAAGCGCATGTGCTCGCCGGTTTTGCCCACCACGGCGCGATCGCACATTGTCACGCCCTCGGCCGCCAACAGCGGCACCTTGTTGCCCTGGCCAAACGGCTCAAGGCGGGAGATCTGCTCGATGGTCTCGATATTTAGCTCGGAGAGGTCGACGGTGGCGGCAACCTCGTCGGTGTCCTCAAAGTCCTCGGCGGGAAGCTCCGAAAGCACGGCAGAAAGGCGACGACGGAACTCGTCGAGCTTGGACGCCTCGATGGTCACGCCCACCGCACCCGCATGCCCGCCGCGACGAATCAGCAGATCGGAGCAGCGTTCTACGGCGTCGAACAGGTTGACCTTGCCCACCGAGCGACCCGAACCGCGAGCGATACCGTTTTCGATCGAGAACAGCAGCGCCGGCACGTGATAACGGTTGGTCAGGCGGCTCGCCACGATACCCTTGACGCCCTCGTGCCAGCCCTCGCCACCCACGACGATGGCGCGCCCGCCGTCATAGGTCTCCTCGACCTTTGCCATGGCATCGCGTGTGAGCTCCGCCTCGATCTCGCGGCGTTGGCGATTGATTTCCTCGAGCTCGGCGGCAAGCGCGCTTGCCTCGATAGGATCGCGGGCAAGCAGCAGGTCGAGCGCCAGCTTGGGATCGGCCATGCGGCCGGCGGCATTCAAGCGGGGAATGAGCGAAAACGACAGGCCATCGGCCGTAATGCTTGAGAGGTCGGCCTTGGCAAGTGCGGCCAGCGCGATATAGCCGGGGCGGGCGGTCACGCGCATCTGCTGGATGCCCTCGGCGACCAGCGCGCGGTTCTCGGGCGTAAGCGGCATCATGTCGGACACGGTGCCCAGTGCCGCGACCTCTATCAGCGAACGCCAATACGACGGCTTGCCCAAACGCTCGCCCAGAACCTGCACCAGCTTGAGCGCCACGCCGGCACCGGCAAGCTCACGCGAGGGACCCTCGTCCTCGAGCTTAGGGTCGGTCAGGGGCACGCCCTGCGGCACCTGATCGGAGGGCTCGTGATGGTCCGTGACCACCAAATCGATCCCCAGGCTCTCCAGATAGGAGACCTCTTCCTTGGCGGCAATGCCGTTATCGACGGTCACGATCAGCTGGGGGTGAGCGAGCTCGTTAACGCGGTCGAGTGCCGCGCGCGAAAGACCGTAGCCCTCGTCAAAGCGATGCGGAATAAACGGCGTGACATCGGCGCCAAATGTGCGCAGCGCCTCGGTCAACAGGCAGGTCGACGTAATGCCGTCAACGTCAAAATCGCCAAAGACCGCGATGCGCTCGTGGTTGCGAATGGCACGCTCGACGCGGTCGGCAACGACCGACATGCCCGGGATAATGAGTGGGTCGGCCCAGTCGCGATCGAGCGAAGGCGTCAAAAACAGCTGGCCTTCTTCGATGGATGTAATGCCGTGCGCAACCATAATGCGCGCCACCAGCCCGGGTATGCCCAGGCCAGCCGAAAGCTCCTTTTCGAGCTCGGGGTTTTGCTGAGCGACCGCCCAGCGATGCGTCGTCTTAAGCGATGACATAGGCGCCCACCCCCGATAGGGGCAGGTCGCCGCGATACCTCTCACGGTTCATAGCGATGAGTCCTCTGTGTATGCCCGCTTCGGCAGGCAGATCTGTTGAACGGATTTATTATACCGTGCAGCGCGGACGCAAATCGCCGCAGCACGCCGCGGTTTCGATAAACGATGCCGGTAATAGCCTCGAAATAATCGAACGTTTCTGACGCACGGACGCATGCGAGCGTCTAGCATATCCATTCAAAACGGATTCACGAGCAAAGGGAGTCACAAGCGCATATGAAGCAATGGGTTGGACTGGGCAAATTCCTCGCGGGGCACATGCAGATCATCGTTCCGATTTGCGTGGCGCTCGGCGTGCTCTTTCCTCAGCAGATCGGCGTTCTCAAGCCCATCGTTCCCACCTTGTTTGCCTTCATGACGTTTCAGGGTGCGCTCAGCAACACCTTTCATCAGGTGGCTGAGGTGTTCCATCGTCCGCTGCATTTGATTTTGGCGTTAATTGTCTCGGCTGTGCTCATCCCCATCGCGGCGTATGCCATGGGGTCGTTGTTCTTTGGTTCCAACCCCAACCTTGTCTGCGGCATCGTGCTCGAGTACAGCGTACCCGTGGCAGTCACTGCCTTTATGTGGATTAGCATGTTCGGCGGCAACGGCCCGCTCGCGCTCACCATTATCCTGACGTCCTCGGTCATCTCACCTGTGACGATTCCTCTTACGCTCAAGCTCCTGCTGGGCGCCACCGTCTCGATCGACGTGCCAAGCATGATGCAGAATATGGCCTTTATGATCGCCATCCCCGCCGTGCTCGGCATCGTGATCAACGAACTCACGCGTGGATGGGGACACGAGAAACTCTCCCCCGCGCTCTCGCCCGCCTGCAAGTTCATGATGATGGGCGTTATCGCCTCCAACTCCACCGCCATGAGCGAGTACGTGCTGCACATGAATGTTGTGCGCTTGGAAGTCGCCCTCTTTATCCTTTCGTTCGCCATCAGTGGCTTTATCATCGGCATCCTGGTCGCACGTGCCCTGCATCTGCCGTATAGCGAGACGACCACCATGTGCTTTACCTGCGGCATGCGCAATATCTCTTCGGGCGCCGTCATCGCCACACAGTATTTTCCCGGCGAGGTCGTGTTCCCCGTCATGTGCGGCACGCTGTTTCAGCAGGTACTCGCCTCGATTATCGGGCATCTCTTTGAGCGCCTAACCGGCGAGGAGCGCGCCAAACAGCGCAAGCGGGTCGAGGCCGGTCGCGAAGCCATGGGACGCTAGACTGTCCGCATTACGCAGGCGCTCGCCTTACGACGCGAGCGTTTCCAGATGCGCGCGTAGGCGCTCAGCATCGATATCGAGCGTGGTCTCGGCATTGACCTGGGCCAGACGATAGCCCACAAAGTAGGGCGATACCACCCAACGTGGCAGCGCCTTGGCAATGGTCCGGCCGTCCATGTGGTAGAAGAACAAGTTGTACGACTCCGCGCGACCGCCGTGGTGCTCGTGCAGGATATAGCGCAGAGCTACCTGAATCGCATCGGCAAACAGGTCCGCTTCGGCTTGGTCGCGGGCGTCGTCGCTGGCGGCGATTCCCTGTGGAGCCGAGACGTTGACCTCAAAGAATCCCATGATCGGCTCGGTTGAGATGTTGACCGCGACCCTCCCGTGTCGCCAAACATCGATGCCTTCAAAGTTGGCTGAGGTCAGCGCCGCATAGCCGTCCTCCTGTTCCAAGCTCACAATCTGCATGTGTGGATGGACGAGGCTGCCGCCCGAAAGCGGGCCTTTGTTCTTGTACATGAGCACACTGCGGTACTGCTGGGAATCGATCATCTGCTGCCAACAGCCCAGGGCAAACCGCATCACATGATGCAGCTCATCCGGTTCATAGGTCACCAGGTCGGCGTCGTGATTGGCCGACTCGATCAATACGGTCTGACGGGTGGCCCGCAAGGTCTTGAACTTATTCTCGAGCCAGATGCAGTCACCATCGCGCTGGATGATGTTGGCGAGCCCCTCCGTGTCGCAAAAAGGGCACGCGGTGCCAGGGCGACGATTATCGTCGGGCTTGCCGCTCGCCTGCTGAACGTCAAATACCAGCGCCACGGGTTATACCTCCAGCGGCACGATCTTGGTGCCATGGAGCTCGGAGACGCCTAGTGCCGCCGCGACCGCGTCGCGATTTGCCGTAGTGATGCCGCCGCCGGGAAGGATGGTCAAACGATCGCCTGCATACTCGATTAAACGAGCCAGGTGATCGAAATTGTCCTCGATCGACGTGCCGGCCGCACCGCCATGCGTGAGGATGCGCGTAACGCCGCAGTCGGCAAGTGTATCAATCGCATCGAGCTGAGCCTCGGGCGAGAGCTGGTCAAATGCCATGTGGAAGGTGATGTCAAGGGACTCGCGCTTGCACTCCTCGGTCGCGCAGCCCGTAGCCATAACGAGAGCGCCGAGGATGAGCTCGTCGAGCGCCCAGCCGCCGGCACAGGGCTTGCAGCAGCCAAAGACCAGGCCGTCAACGCCGGCACTCACAGCAAGGCCCAGGTCCATCTCCATCATGCGCAGCTCGTCCTGGTTGTAATGAAAGTCGCCACCACGCGGACGAATCATGCACATCACTCGCGCGTCATGCTCGTGAGCGTAGCTGACTGTAGCGCTGATAACGCCGGCGGAAGGCGTGGTGCCACCGACGGCGAGGTTGTCACACAGCTCAATGCGCCCCGCACCGGCCTCGATGGCCGCCGGCACTCGCTCAAAGTTCTCGGCACAAAACTCGTACAGCATAGATAGGCCCCCAAAGACAGCAGATGTTTTCCGACGGGCATTGTCACACATCCCCATGAAGTTGCGGTGGAATAGGGACTGTTTTGGCGTCTAGAGCCCCCATTTAGTCCCTATTTCACCGCAACTCAGAATGATCTCTTGGGGACGGCACTGCTGGCCGAAAAATGTTGCCGATGGTGAATGTTGCGCAACAAGATTTCGGAATCCCGATTAACCATGGCAGTATCGACATTCATATCCAGAGGAAAGGATTGCCATGTTTAAGAGCATCCAAAAGAGCGGAAGGATCGCAGCGGTCGCCATCGGCCTGATCGCAGCCTTGTCTCCGTTCGCAGCCCCTCCAGTAGCATTAGCCAGCGGCAGTGTACCGACCCCCGAGCTCGAGAAGTCTTATAGCTTTAAGACCAGTAGCGATGGCTCATATATCAGCACGGGTGATGCTTCAAAGTTCGGCTATTTATACGATTACGATTACGATGACGATGAGGGCTACAACTTAAAGAGCGTATCTCTCGTCAATTTTAAAGACGGCAGTACAAACCCCATTGCCATTCCGGATAAAAGCCTTGGTTCCGCTTGCCCCACATCCAACAATCAACTCTACTGGCAAGACGGCAATAATTTGGTCGTATTCTCGCCAGACAACCAAAGCCAGACAGTCCATCCCATTAGTTCGGCCAAATATGCCTACACCGATGTAACCGTCTCTTACGATGGAAATAGAGCAGCCGTCGAGCACTATGACTATGAATCTGAGCTTAAAAAAATCGAGATCTATGACCTTAAGTCTGACAAGTTAATTCAAACATATCAATCTGATAAAGATGACTCTTATTGCTACTACTCAGACGATATGAGCCGTCTCTATTTCTTGCCATACGATGCTGAGAAAGGCGTTGTTTCTCTTAGGGTTTTCAATTGCGATACAGGGTCAACGGAATTGAAAACGGTTAACGTGAAAAAAGATGATAGGTCTTCGGACATCGACGATATCGTCACCAGCTCTTACTCGGACGATATTTATCTTCAGAGCGACACCGCATTAATAAAAGTGGACCGTGATGGAAATATGAGCGTTGTTTTCAACGATGATGACCACGCTCCTGAATGGCTTTATTCAAATCCTTCAGCGGAGTTTTATGCCCTCTATACAAAGAAAGGATCGAATGATCTTTTTGATGAGGATGACGGCTATTACTATTTGAATGAAGAAGATGCAAATCTTAGTATTTATGACCTGAAAAGCGACAAGATCATCAGCTCAATTGCATATCCCTTTGGCGATTGAGTATTTGCTCGTCTGAGCACCGGTGATTATTGCGAATCGGCACCGTTGATATTGCGGAATGGCACCGGGGGCGG
>NZ_CAXVJM010000025.1:0-22292 GCF_964259375.1 Collinsella aerofaciens ATCC 25986 | reverse complement strand
CCCCCACCCCGCCCCACCACTCCACTCCCAATATGTTGTAAAACACCCCCGAGCATATGTTCGAAAACACAATATGTTGTGTTTGCAGCAAAGGCGGGATGCCACCTGTAGAACCACGTCCGTGAACCTCAACCTTCAAGTTGACCTTGAGGCGATTTTTACGTCCCTTTACACGCCGTTCACATCGCCCCCAAACTCCCCCACCCACGGCACACACGGCCCACCACCGCGTCGATGTCTGGCGAAAAATGGGACGGGCCCCAGATTGCCCATGCGCGCAAAAGTGCGTCTCGGCAATCTGGGGCCCGTCCCCTTTAATATTTATAAATATGCAGGTCAGCGAGGTGCTAGCGATGTGCCAGCGGATGCGCCGCCAGATAGACCTCGGTCAGTTGCGTGCGGTCGACATGCGTGTAGACCTGCGTGGTCGAAATATCGGCATGGCCCAAAATCTCCTGCAGCACACGCAGGTCGGCACCGCCCGCGAGCATGTGGGTGGCAAAGGAGTGGCGCAGGGTGTGGGGATGGAGCCCAACCAGCCCCACCTGGCGCCCATACCGCTCGCATATCGCATGCACGGCCTGGCGCGACAGGCGACGTCCGTTCTTATTTAAAAAGACCGCCGAGGTCTCCGTCCCGTGAGCATGGGCGGCCAGGAGAGTGCGCCCGTCACCTATATAGCGTGTCAGGGCACGCGCCGCGCTTCCCACCAACGGGGCCAGACGCTCCTTGGAGCCCTTACCGCGCACCAGGACAAACCCGTCATCGATATGGATATCGCCCACATCGAGCCCAACCAGCTCACTCACGCGCAAGCCGCAACCGTAAAGCACTTCCAAGATGGCGTGATCGCGCAGTCCCATCTCGCCCTCGGGAAAGTCTTGATCGAGCAGTGCCGAGACGTCCTCCACCGAAAGGTATTCCGGCAGGCGATCTGCCTTTTTGGGCAGGCGCAACGCCGCCGTCGGGTTTTGGGCCACGGCCCCATCGCGCACCAAAAAGGCATGCAGGCCCTTCACGGCAGCAAGCGCGCGCTCCACCGAGGCGTCGGAATAGCCTCCGTCGCGGCGATCGGCAACAAAGCCCTCCACGACCTGACGGGTCACCTCTTCAAAAGACGCAATGTCAGCCCGCTCCAGATAGGCGCAGTACGTCGTCAGGTCACGACGATAGGCCGCAATCGTGTTGCGCGCCAAGCCCCGCTCGACCGCAAGGTAATCGAGATACTCCCCCGCCACCACAGCGAGCGACGAGGGAGTAGCTTCGGTATGTTCTTGGTTCTCCGGCACCCTTAGTCCGTAGCGAGGTTCTTGGGCGTCACCTGCAAACGGTCGACACCCTCGTGCTGGCCGATCGAGGCGCGCACGAACTCGCGGAACAGCGGCTGCGGGTTGGTCGGACGGCTCTTGAACTCGGGATGAGCCTGGGTGGCCACATACCACGGATGTACGTCGCGCGGCAGCTCGACCATCTCGACCAGACGCTCGTCGGGCGAAAGACCCGAGATAACCAGACCGGCGCCCTCGAGCTGGTCGCGGAAGGCGTTGTTGAACTCAAAGCGGTGACGGTGACGCTCGTAGACGAGCTCCTCGCCGTATGCCTCGCGCGCGAGGGTATCGGCGGCGAGCTTGCACGGATAGGCGCCCAGGCGCATGGTGCCGCCCTTCTCGGTCACGTCCTCCTGCGAGCTCATCAGGTCGATGACACTATACGGGCCGTCCGGATCGAACTCGGAAGAGCTGGCGCCGGCAAGGCCGACCACGTTGCGAGCAAATTCGCACACGGCCACCTGCATACCCAGGCAAATGCCCAGATACGGAATCTTGTGCTCGCGGGCAAACTCGGCCGCGAGGATCTTGCCCTCCAGGGCGCGCTTGCCAAAGCCGCCAGGGACCAAGATGCCCGAGGCGTCACCCAGGACCTCGGAGACGTTCTGCTCATCGAGGCTCTCGCCATCGATCAGCTGCACATCAACGTGGCGATCGTAGAACACGCCCGCGTGGTGCAGGGCCTCGATAACCGACAGGTAGGCATCGGGCAGCTGCGTGTACTTGCCCACGACGGCGATCTTCACCTTGTCGGCGTGATGGTTGGCATGGTTCTGCTTGCGCAGGAACTCGTTCCACTCGCTCATGTCGCGCTCACGCGGGTCCAGACCCAGGCGCTCGCAAATGCGCAGGTCAAAGTCCTGCTCGGCAAGCAACTGCGGAACATCGTAGATGCTCGCGCAGTCCTCGTTGGTAAAGACACAGTCGGTGTCGACGTCGCAGAAGCTTGCGATCTTGCCGCGGATGGCATCGTCGATATGGTGGTCGGAGCGCAGAACGATAATATCGGGCTGGATACCAAAGCTGCGGAGCTCCTTAACGGAGTGCTGCGTCGGCTTGGTCTTGACCTCGTGGGCGGCGGCGATATAGGGAACGAGCGACACGTGGATGTAGCAGACGTTCTCGGGGCCGGCCTCCTTGCGATACTGGCGAATGGCCTCGACAAACGGCTGCGACTCAATGTCGCCGATAGTGCCGCCCAGCTCAGTGATGACCACGTCGGAGCCGGTCTGCTCCTCAATACGACGGAACTTTTCCTTAATGGCGTTCGTGACGTGCGGAATCACCTGTACGGTGCCGCCCAAAAAGTCACCGCGACGTTCACGGGCGATCAGGCTCTTATAGATGGCACCAGTCGTAAAGTTGGAATCGCGGGTTAGGTTCTCGTCAATAAAGCGCTCGTAGTGGCCCAGGTCCAGATCGGACTCGTAGCCGTCCTCGGTCACAAAGACCTCGCCATGCTGGAACGGGCTCATGGTGCCGGGGTCGACGTTCAGATACGGGTCGGCCTTTTGCATCGTTACCTTGTAGCCGCGCGACTTGAGCAGACGGCCCAGCGAGGCCGCGGTAATACCCTTGCCCAGAGACGAAACCACGCCGCCGGTCACGAACACATGCTTGGTCATATTGAGTTACCTGCGCTTCCCGTAGAAGTTGTCCATACACATCTTACGGGTCTTCATTGTAATACTCGCGACGCGCGCCGCACGCATTTTTTCTTACGCGCAATCGCATTTCTCCATCTCGAAACAAAACGCCGTCCGGTTGCCCAGGCGGCGTCGTTTCCACTATGAATGCACGCTGTTATCGATCGGCGACTTCGTCCTTGATCAAGTCCTGCACGAGCATACCGGCACGGATGCCCTCTAGATACCATTCGCCACGCTCCGTGAGACAAATACCATTTGCGAGCTGGCCGCCGTCGTCGCTGTAGCGCGAGACGACCTCGATGATGTCTTCGGATTCCAAGCGTTCAATTGCCGCGCGGGCGCGATACGGAGACACCCCCACACGCTCGGCAAGCGTCTTGCGCGAAAAGCCATAAAATCCGCCGTTGTCTTCGGACAGCTGTGCGATCTCCATCAGCACCTGCACCTCGACACGCTTCATATCGTTGACACTCGCACGACCCTTGCCAGCCATGGCAGCCTCCTCAAACCGAGCACGGGCATCACCTGCACCGTGCGCGACCGGCACACCCCATGATGGCCGGCAACATCCATCATGCGGCATCCCCGCAAAAGGATGAAACAGTTAGGGTTATTGTATACCGCCCAAATCGCTTATAGGCAGGTAAGCGGGCTATTTTTAGGTTAAACGGTAGCTTTGTTGATAAAAGGGGCACACCGAATGCATACCCGATGCGCCCCTTTCAGACCAATTTATCCAGGCTTAGCGGTGGAAGAAACCACGGCGCTCGAACTTGGGCTCGCAGCACACGTTGATGCCCAGCTTGCGCAACACCGTCTCGTCCGTCGGCGAGATGATCACGCTAAAGAAGGCATCGCAGCCGCGCAGCTGCTCCAGGCCCGAAAGGACGCGGGCCGCCGTCTCGCTCGTTGCCGAGGTGATCGAGAGCGCCATAAGCGTCTCGTCGGTGTGCAGGCGCGGGTTCTTGCTACCCAGGAAATGCGTCTTGAGCTTGCTGATAGGCTCAATCGCCTCATCACTAATGACCTCGAGCTCAAGGTCAACGCCCGAGACATGCTTAAGTGCATTCATGATGAGCGAGCTCGCGGCGCCCAGGCGCGTGGAAGTCTTGCCGGTCACCACGGAGCCATCGGGCATGACCATGGCGCCTACGGGGCCACCCGTCAGCTGCTCCCTGGTAAGGGCGGCCGAGCGTGCCGGCGAGTAATTCTTGTCGATACCAGCCTTCTTCATAATGATCTTGAGACGGTCGACTTGCTCATCGCCCACGCCGGTACGGCGCACATTTTCAACCGCGGTAAAGTAGCGGCGGACGATCTCCATCTTGGAAGCGTCGCGGCAGGCATCGTCATCGGTGATGGCAAAGCCGACCATATTGACGCCCATGTCCGTGGGGCTCTGGTAGGGGCTCTTGCCCAGGATCTTTTCCATCAGGGCACGGACCACCGGGAAGGCCTCGACGTCGCGGTTGTAGTTGACCGTAGTCTTGTTATAGGCCTCCAAGTGGAAGGAGTCGATGATATTCGCATCGTCAAGGTCGGCCGTGGCGGCCTCATAGGCGATGTTGACCGGATGCGTGAGGGGAAGGTTCCAGACCGGGAAAGTCTCGAACTTGGCGTAGCCGGCGGCGGTGCCGTGCTTGTGCTCGTGATAGAGCTGAGACAGGCAGGTGGCGAGCTTACCTGAACCAGGACCCGGCGCGGTGACCACGACGAGCGGACGAGTGGTCTCGACAAACTCGTTCTTGCCATAGCCGTCGTCGGACACGATCAGGTCGACGTCGTGGGGATAGCCCTCGATGGGATAGTGCAGCTTGGCGGGAATGCCGAGCGCGTTCAGGCGATTGCGGAAGACATCGGCGGCGGGCTGGCCGGCGTACTGGGTGATAACCACGGCCGCGACAGCAAAACCGTTGCCGCGGAACAGGTCGACCAGGCGCAAGACGTCCTCGTCATAGGTAATGCCCAGGTCGCCACGGGCCTTATTCTTCTCGATGTGGTTCGCGTTGATCGCGATGATGACCTCAACGTCATCGGCAATGCTCTTGAGCATGCGGAACTTGCTGTCCGGTTCAAAACCCGGCAGCACGCGACTCGCGTGATAGTCGTCAAACAGCTTGCCGCCAAACTCCAAATACAGCTTGCCGCCAAACTGCGAGATGCGCTCCTTAATATGAGCGGCCTGCAGCTCGATATATTTCGCATTGTCGAAACCCTGGCGCATGTATGGCTCCCGTCCCGTTTCCATTTAATGTTCTAGGCGATTATAACGGAGCAGACCCTTCCCAACACCCAAGCAGCCAACGGGCATCAACCAAACACGTCATCGATAAGTTGCGGTGAAATAGTTCCCGTTTAACCCCTCAAGACGGCCAAACAGGAACTATTCCACCGCAACTTCCCCTTTTTGGTTCAAACAAACCTGGCCTTTATATCAATAATGGAAACGTCGCAGGTTGAGCATAAGTCAGCGAAAGCCCGCCAGAGCGAGCAAGGTGACGTGAAAGAGGAGGGCATAGGCCTTTTGGCCATGCCCGACGATTGAACGTCAGATTGCCGCGCTGGCGGGCTTGTAGCGTCGAGTGGTTCCGGCGTTTGGTAAAACGCCGGAACACAAGAGCGCCCCCTCCCGCGCACGGAACGGGAGGGGGCTAAAGGTAGGAGTCTACCGGTGGGTTGACCCCACCGGACAGACGATGACCAGGTGATCCTCTACAGGATCGTCAAGGTTTCCGTGGGGTACCCGTTGGGTACTTAGAGCAACACGCAGGCGACGGTCAGGATGATGGCGCAGACGACGGAGAGCGCGACGATGAGCTTAAGGGCAAACTTGAGCCAGGTCGTCCACTCGATCTTGGCCAGGGCGAGACCGCCCATGATGGCACCGGAGGTCGGGGTGAACAGGTTCACGACACCGATAGCAGCGGAGAAGATCATGACCATGACCTCGGGCGAGAAGCCGAGCTTAACAGCCAGCGGTCCCATGATGGGCATGGAGACGGTGGCCATACCAGAGGTCGAGGGGATCAGGAAGGACAGGCCGAAGTAGACCAGGAAGCTCATGGGAGCGAAGATCACGCCGGACAGGCCAGCCAGGGCATTGGCGGCAGCGTCGAGGACGAAGACGTCGAGGCCGGTGTTAGCCATGAGGACGGAGATACCACGGGCGAGGGCGATGACGAGAACAACGGACATCATGTCGGCAGCGCCGGTGATGAAAGTGTTAACGATCTGCTTCTCGGACAGGCCACCGATGATACCGATCAGGATAGCCATGAGGAAGAACCAGGTGGAAGCCTCGTCGAAGTACCACTGGCCAATGGGCAGGCCAGTGATCAGGGCAGACCAGCCCTGGACGACGGCGTTACCGTCGGCGTCGTAGACAGCGCCAGCGTCGAAGAAGTTGGCGACGCCCTCGTTGAGGTCGGCCAGCGGAATGAAGCCGACGATCATGACGACGAAGGTGAAGGCGAAGGCGATCAGAACACCCTTCTGACGACCGGTGAGCTTGACCTCCTTGTGGACCTCGGAAGCAGCCTTGCCGTGAGCCTCTTCGGCATCCTTGAGCTCCTGCATCGACAGGATGGTGGAACCCTTGTCAGCCTTGACCTTCTTGGCATAGTTCATCACGAAGACGATGGACATAGCGGTAGTGACAATCCACAGGACGGCACCGAGGCCGATGATGATGGACTGATTCACGGCAATGTCAACGCCGGTCAGAGCGTCAACGGCAGCGCCGACGGCGAACGGGTTAACCGTGGAGCCGAGGCAGCCGCAGCCAGCGCCGAGCAGGACGGTAGCGGCGCCGACCATCGGGTCGAAGCCGGCAGCCATCATGGTAGCGGCGAGCAGGGCGTAGAAGGGAACGGTCTCCTCGCACATACCATAGGTGGTACCACCGAGAGAGAAGATGAGCATCAGCACGGGAATGAGCATAATCTCGTTGCCCTTAAGCTTCTGCACCAGAACGGCGATGCCGTTGTCCAGGGCGCCGGTCTCGGTCATCATACCGAGGAAGCCGCCCAGGATCATAACGAAGAGGCAGACGGGCAGAGCGTCAGCGAAGCCCAGGATCGGGGCGGTGCAGAAATCGCTCAGACGGGCTGCAGTAACCGCGCCGCCGGACGTGCCGGAGACGATAACGGTAATCACTGCAACAATTGCCAGCAGAGCTAGAAGAATGGTGAACGATGAAGGCATACCGCGCTTTTTCTTAGCGGTCTCAGTCATGGTTCTCATCCCCCCTTCATAAATCATTTAACTTTCTCACGCGAAGCGGATCTTCCGTGCCGTGCCCACCGCCCGACGCGAGATATTTACCAGACAAAGCCGCTCGGGGTGTGCAGCAATACACCCCGAGCGAGATGCTAGATGCTCTTACTTGAGCGTGGCGTACATGACAGCCTTGATGGTGTGCATGCGGTTCTCGGCCTCGTCGAAGACCTTGGAAGCGGGGCTCTCGAAGACCTCGTCGGTGACCTCCTGCTCGGTGATGCCGAACTGCTCGCACTTCTCGGCGCCAATCGTGGTGTTGGTGTCGTGGAAGCTGGGCAGGCAGTGCAGGAAGATGGCACCCGGGTTGGCCATAGCCATGACCTCGGAGGTGACACGATACGGGGTGAGCTGAGCGATGCGCTCGGCCCAGACCTCGTCAGGCTCGCCCATGGAGACCCACACGTCGGTGTAGATAACGTCGGCACCGGTGACGCCGTCCTTGACGTCGGTGGTCAGCTTGATGGTGCAGCCGTTGGCCTCGGCGATGGGCTTGCAGGCCTCGATGACGTCGTCAGCGGGCATGCACTCCTCGGGGCCGCAGGCCACGAAGTTCATGCCGAGCTTGGAGCAGACAACCATGAGGGAGCGAGCGACGTTGTTCTTGCAGTCGCCCATGAAGACGAGGGTCTTGCCTTTGATGTCGTAGTTGAAGTTCTCCTGGACGGTCAGGATGTCGGCGAGCATCTGGGTGGGATGCCACTCAGTGGTCAGGCCGTTCCACACGGGCACGCCGGACTTAGCAGCGAGCTCCTCGACGTCGTCCTGGGCAAAGCCACGGAACTCGATGCCGTCATACATGCGGCCAAGAACGCGGGCGGTGTCCTCGATGGACTCCTTCTTGCCCATCTGCGACGAACCGGGATCGAGGTAGGTGACGCCCATGCCCAGATCCATGCCGCCGACCTCGAAGGCGCAGCGGGTACGAGTGGAGGTCTTCTGGAAGAGCAGAACGATGTTCTTGCCCTCGAGATAGCGGTGCGGAACGCCAGCGCGCTTCATGTCCTTGAAGTTCTTGGAGAGCTTGAGCAGGTACTCGATCTCCTCGGTGGTGAGGTCGAGAAGCTTGAGGAAGCTACGGCCAGAGAGGTTAACACCCATGGTTCGTTTCCTTTCGAAAAAATGAATTACGTAAGTATTAGTGTTGCCCGTTTGACGGGCGAAACCGGTGCGGTTGTAGGGAGACCGCACCGGAAACGGAAAGACTTAGAGGTCCTCGCGCCAGAAGGGCATGCTCATGCAGCGCGGGCCGCCGCGGCCGCGGGAGAGCTCGGCGGAGGGCACGACGAGAAGGTCCAGGCCCTCCTTGTACAGCACGTCGTTGGTGACGGTGTTGCGGGCGTAGACGCAGATCTTGCCGGGCTCGACGCACAGGGTGTTGGAGCCGTCGTTCCACTGCTCGCGGGAGGCCGCGATCGGGTCGCCGCCGCCGCAGGGGATCAGCTTGACCTGGTCGACGCCGGTGGCGTCCTCCAGGACGTGCTCGAGGGTGTCCTCGATCAGGCGGATGTTCACGTCGCCCGGGTTCTTGCCGGCGGTCAGCTCGTAGACGCGCAGGGTGCCCATGATGGCGGGGTGGATCGTGAACTTATCGACGTCGATCTGGGTGAAGACCGTGTCGAGGTGCATGAAGGCGCGCGAGACCGGGATGTCGAAGGCCAGGATGCGCTCGACCTTGGAGTCGGAGTTCCAGAAGATGTTCTGGGCCATGACGTCGATCGCGGCGGCCTGGGTGCGCTGGGAGATGCCGACGGCGAGGGTCTTCTCGTTGATGTTCAGCACGTCGCCGCCCTCGGTGTGGAACTGGCAGTCGCGGCGGAAGTACAGCGAGACGTCCTTGTAGTCGGGGTGGTACTTGAAGACGTACTTGCCGTACAGGGTCTCGCGGTTGCGGGTGACCGAGTACATGCGGTTGAGGTTGACGCCCTCGCCGACGACCGCGAACGGGTCGCGGGTGAAGTAGAGGTTGGGCATCGGGTCGATGATCAGGTCGGACTCGGACTCGGAGTTGACCAGGGAGTCGAGGGTCGTGGACGCCGTGAGGGGCATGTCGATCTCGGCCTTGGTCATGCCGGCCATGGTCTTCTTGACGAACTCGAGGTTGTCCTCGATGGAGTCCAGCTTCTCGCGGACGATCTGCGGCATGTGCTGGCCGCGGATGCCGGCCTCGGCGATGTACTGGTCGGTGAACTCGGCGCGGGCGCCGGGGACCTGGTCGAACACCTCCGCGACGAGGTTCTCGAGGTAGAGGACCTCCACGCCCTGGTCCCTCAGGATCTGGGCGAAGGTGTCGTGCTCCTGCTGTGCGACCTCCAGGAACGGGACGTCGTCGAACAGGAGTCGCTCGAGCTCGTCGGGCGGCAGGTTGAGGAGCTCGTCGCCGGGACGGTGCAGGCAGACCTTCCTGAGCTTGCCGATCTCGGAAGGCACGTGCAGACCTTTCGTCATGGCCTCCTACCTTTCTTTCGGGCCCCTGTCAGGGCCGATTCGTTAGCGCCCCTCCGTGTGAGGCGTTATTGCTGACGACATATTTATATCCAAAATCAGTTCATACTTCCACCTCGCCCCCGAACGGTTTTATATGAGGGGTGAACGGCATACACATATACTTCACGCATGGCACACTTTGATTTAATAAAGTTTATTTACGTGCTTAAATGCGTTTTCAATCCAAAAACCAATTGAAACTAATCTTTATTAAACCACCCTCAAATTGCATATTTCACGCAATGATATGAATAGAATTCGCAATTCTCGCTTCGTCTCAACCATTTTGATTTTTATTCAAAAAAAAGTTCGTCCTATTCATTTCTGGCAAACAGATTACCGTTTACCAGACGCTGGATACCGTTCACCGGAAGCTCAGTATAAGGCCCCATGAACACTGGCTCGCCTTACGGCCTCATTTGTAACAACTTGACTTCTCGGTATAGAAAAACGGACCCGCTTCCCTCATGGAAAACGGGTCTGTTATCGATAATTGTAGGCAGATTTGAGCGGCTTTGAGAGCCGTCGGTATCCTAGCGATCGAGCTCCGCCAAGGCCTCGCCCAGAAGCCTCAGGCCCTCGCGAAGAACGTCCTCGCTCGCGCAGTAGCCCAGGCGTGCGCCACAGGGAAGCTCAAAGCGGCTGCCAGGTACCAGCAGCACTCCCCTCTCGGCCAGCAGGCGCTTGCAGAACTCCTCGTCATCCTCGGGAATGTCCAGCTGGATAAACGAGGTGGACACACCCTGCGGGGCCGTCCAGGAGACACGACGCTGCGTGTCGATCCAAGCCTGCGCGATATCGCGGTTTCCAAACACGATCTTGCGGTTGCGCTCGAGGATCTTGTCCTTGTGCTCGAGCACATAGGTCGCCAGGGCGTCGTTGAACACGCCGCCGCAAATCATGGTGTAGTCGCGGTACGTGCGAATGCGGTTAGATACCTCTTCGTCTGCCACAACCCAGCCCACGCGGGCCGCAGGCGTCGAATAGGTCTTGGACACCGAGTTGGTGACGATGGCCTTCTCGTACACATCGGCCATCGACAAAAAGTCCTCGGTGTTCTCAAGCGGCAGGTACACCTCGTCGCACAGCACATAGGCGCCAACCGAGCGGGCAATCTCGGCGATCTGGCCGAGCGTATCGGCATCAAGCACCGTACCGATGGGGTTCGATGCGTTGTTGATGCAAATGAGCTTGGTGTTGGGGCGAACGAGGCGCTTGAGCTCCTCGATATCAGGTTTCCATCCGAGCTCCTCGCGAAGCTCCCAATACTCGACCTCGGCGCCGAGCGCACGCGGAATCTCATAGAGCGGCGCATAGGTAGGCCACTCGGCGATAACGTGGTCGCCGGGCTCGACTACAGCCATGATGGCGTTGAGATTGGCGCCCGTGCAGCCATTGGTCTGCAGAATGTGATCGGGATTGACCTCGCGACGATACAGCTTGGCAACCTCGGCCTTAAACTCCGGCGAACCCTCGATCCAGCCGTAGTTCATCTTCTCGCGATCCAGGCGCTCGTAGAACGTGGCGCCGTCCTGTTCGTCGAGCGCGCGAAGCTCGCCCATGGTAAGCGACGAAATCGTCGACTGGGCGATATCCCAGGTAGCGCTCTTCTCCCAAACGTTGAGCCACTCCTCAACGCCAATTGTCTTGATATCCATGGCTAGGCTCCAATCGCTAGAACACGGGGATGATGCCGGCAAAAGTCATGGGAATCGAAATGATGCCCAAAAGCGCAATAACCACGGCGCAGATCATCTGACCCTTGCCCATGGACTGACCGGACTCGGAGAGCGCCTTGCGGTAGAACAGGAAGCCGGGGATGTAGCCCAGGCATGCGAGCAGCAAGAAGCCCCAGCCGGTAAAGAGCACGCCGACGACCTGGAATACCAGAGCGAGGACACCGATGAGAGCCTGACCGCCCTCGCCGCGTTCATGGGAGAGCTTGACCTGATAGGCGGCGGCGTAGGCCCAGGTGACGACGATGGTCACGGTGCACATGGAGATGGCGAAGGTGTAGGCGTCGGCGGCGAACGTGGCGATGATGATGAAAGCCTCGGTCAGGGCACCGACGATGATCAGAGCCATCTGCGGCGCGCCCTTGGCGTTGACCTCGCCCCAGGACTTGGGGAGCAGGCCATGGTCGGCCATCATCGAGGAGACCTCGGCGGGGAGCATGGTGAAGGAGAGCCAGGAGCCGCACACCGAGATGATGATGGCCCAGGAGATGAAGGCGCCGCCCCAGCCGGGAGCAAGCGACTCGAACACGGAAATGGTGGCAGGCTTGGGGGCCGCGACCAAGTCGGCGTAGTCAACGACGCCATACGGGATGACAGAAGCGCCGATATAGAGGACGAGCAGTACGACCAGGCCGATGATGGTGGCAGAGCCGACTTCGCTCTTGCGCTTGGCGCGAGCGGACATGACCGAAGCGCCCTCGACGCCGATGAAGACCCACATCATGATCAGGATGCACTGCGTAACCTGGTTGGCGACGCTTCCGAGCTCAACACCGTTCGCGGCGATAATCGTGGCGTTGCGAGCAGCGGTGCCCCAGAAGTCGGCAGTAAAGACGCCGGCGTTAAAGGCGAAGCAGGAGAATGCGATGAACAGCAGGATGGAGGCGATCTTGATGACCATGACGATCGCGTTGAAGGCCGCAGCGCTCTCGACACCGCGAATGACCAAAAACGTAATGCCCCACAGGACCAACGACACGACAACGACGCCGACAACGGCCGGGTTGCCGGTCACAGGATCCGAGAAGACGCCCGGCATGATCGTGCCCAGGCAATAATCGGAGCCGAGAACCTGGGCGATCATGGTGCCGAAGCCGACGTTGCCGAGCCAGGCGGAAAGCCAATAGCCCCAGCCGGAGATAAATCCGTGGAAGGGACCGAAGCCCTCCTCCGCATAGGCGCAGGCGCCGTCGAGATCGGGGCGCTTGGAGCCCACGTTGGCGAGCGAGAGCGCCAGCATCAAAAAGCCAAGGCCGCAAACGACCCAGGCGATGAGCGCGGCGCCGGGAGAGGCGACATTAGCGAGCTGACCGGTAAGGGCGAACACGCCCGTGCCGATGCAGGAAGAAACGACCATGCCGACAAGGCCGAAAAAGCCGACACCGTTGGGGTTATCGACGTGAGTGTCTTTAGACATAATGGCCACCTTATCTGATGTTAATTTAGCGTCATTAAACATGAATGGAGCGGTGCGAAAGACCCGCACCGCTCCATTGGGAGACATCTAATGGCAGCTAGATGTATGTATTAAGACCTGTACGGGTCCTTGAAGACCTTAGAGGTCCTCGCGCCAGAAGGGCATGCTCATGCAGCGCGGGCCGCCGCGGCCGCGGGAGAGCTCGGCGGAGGGCACGACGAGAAGGTCCAGGCCCTCCTTGTACAGCACGTCGTTGGTGACGGTGTTGCGGGCGTAGACGCAGATCTTGCCGGGCTCGACGCACAGGGTGTTGGAGCCGTCGTTCCACTGCTCGCGGGAGGCCGCGATCGGGTCGCCGCCGCCGCAGGGGATCAGCTTGACCTGGTCGACGCCGGTGGCGTCCTCCAGGACGTGCTCGAGGGTGTCCTCGATCAGGCGGATGTTCACGTCGCCCGGGTTCTTGCCGGCGGTCAGCTCGTAGACGCGCAGGGTGCCCATGATGGCGGGGTGGATCGTGAACTTATCGACGTCGATCTGGGTGAAGACCGTGTCGAGGTGCATGAAGGCGCGCGAGACCGGGATGTCGAAGGCCAGGATGCGCTCGACCTTGGAGTCGGAGTTCCAGAAGATGTTCTGGGCCATGACGTCGATCGCGGCGGCCTGGGTGCGCTGGGAGATGCCGACGGCGAGGGTCTTCTCGTTGATGTTCAGCACGTCGCCGCCCTCGGTGTGGAACTGGCAGTCGCGGCGGAAGTACAGCGAGACGTCCTTGTAGTCGGGGTGGTACTTGAAGACGTACTTGCCGTACAGGGTCTCGCGGTTGCGGGTGACCGAGTACATGCGGTTGAGGTTGACGCCCTCGCCGACGACCGCGAACGGGTCGCGGGTGAAGTAGAGGTTGGGCATCGGGTCGATGATCAGGTCGGACTCGGACTCGGAGTTGACCAGGGAGTCGAGGGTCGTGGACGCCGTGAGGGGCATGTCGATCTCGGCCTTGGTCATGCCGGCCATGGTCTTCTTGACGAACTCGAGGTTGTCCTCGATGGAGTCCAGCTTCTCGCGGACGATCTGCGGCATGTGCTGGCCGCGGATGCCGGCCTCGGCGATGTACTGGTCGGTGAACTCGGCGCGGGCGCCGGGGACCTGGTCGAACACCTCCGCGACGAGGTTCTCGAGGTAGAGGACCTCCACGCCCTGGTCCCTCAGGATCTGGGCGAAGGTGTCGTGCTCCTGCTGTGCGACCTCCAGGAACGGGACGTCGTCGAACAGGAGTCGCTCGAGCTCGTCGGGCGGCAGGTTGAGGAGCTCGTCGCCGGGACGGTGCAGGCAGACCTTCCTGAGCTTGCCGATCTCGGAAGGCACGTGCAGACCTTTCGTCATGGCCTCCTACCTTTCTTTCGGGCCTTACTGGCCGAATGTATCAGCGCCCCTCCGTATGGGACGCTGCTTGCTGACAGCTCTAGTTATATCCAAAAACTACCCGCAATTCCACCTCGCCCCCGAACGGTCAACAAAGTGCGATGAACGGTATATCGCATATGATTCCCCCATGATGCACTCCGGTTCTCTAAAGCAAGTTTTCAAAGGTAATCGTTCTTTTTTCTAAGGAATTAAGCCAGATTGCACAAATATTTTCATGTTTAGGAATTGCATAGCTAGAACTGTTTTCTGCATATATATGTCGTTTGTCCATGATTCAATTTGGATTCGATTATATTCAGCTCGCAATCATTCTTATTCATACATCCTCACCAGTTGAGTATGGATATAGATTGTTTCAAAGCGAATCGGGTAGTTTGTTGCATGCCTTGACAGCGTAAGAAGTAGGTAAAGATACCGTTCGCACAATACGTCCGTGCCACAAGTCGACTAAATTGAGACAATACTGAATAGTGTTAGGCTACCGTCCCCTGTAGGGACTGAACGGACAGATGCATATGCCGAGCAAAATCGAAAAAAAGCAAGCCGCCGCAAAGCTGCGCAAACCTCCGCGCGACTTCTCGTACACGCAGAACCGAGAGCTCAGCTGGCTGCGCTTTGACAACCGTGTGCTCGACGAGGCTTTTGATGAGTCCGTGCCGCTGTTCGAGCGCCTTAAGTTCGTCTCGATCTTCGAGTCCAACCTCGATGAGTTCCTCATGGTGCGCGTGGGTGGCCTGTCCGACCTTGCCGAGCTCAAAAAGCAGCCTGTCGACAACAAGAGCAACATGACCGCCTCCGAACAGGTCGATGCTGTCATGGCAGAGTTGCCCGGGCTCCTTACCCGTTGGGAGTCCATCTTTAAGAACATCGAGGGCAAGCTGGACGCCCTGGGCGTTCACCGCGCGCGTGTCGATTCGCTTACGCCCGAGGAACACACCTTTGTCACCCGTTACTTCCAGGCCTACGTGTCGCCGGTCATCTCACCGCTGGTGATCGACCCGCGCCACCCCTTCCCTAACCTGCGCAACGGCGCGCTCTACCTGGCGTGCGGCCTGGACGGCGTCACCGACGAGGAAAGTCTGCTGGGCCTGATCGAGATTCCCGCCTCGATGAACCGCGTGGTCGAGATCCCCTCGCCCACCGGCACCTACTCCTACATCTTGCTCGAGGACGTCATCCTCGCCTGCCTGGACAGCTGCTTTGGCTCCTATAAGCCGCTCGACCGCGCGCTCATCCGCGTCACCCGCAACGCCGACATCGATCCGGACGGCGAGGGCGTCGAGGAGGAAGAGGACTACCGCCAGCATATGAAGCGCATCCTCAAGAAGCGCCTGCGCCTGCAGCCGGTAGTGCTCGCCGTCTCGGGCTCACTCGAAAAAGCAACGCTCAAGACTATCCGCAAGGCGCTCGAGCTCTCGCGTCGCTCGGTCTTTACCTGCGATATCCCGCTCAACCTGGGCTATGTCTTTGGCATTGAGGGCAAGATTCCCGAGCACCTGCGCAACGAGCTGCTCTTTACGCCGTTTAAGCCGCAGCCCAACCCCACCATCGATATGGCCCGCTCCATCCGCGAGCAGGTACTTCAGCACGACAAGCTGCTCTTTTATCCCTATGAGGCCATGAACCCCTTCCTGGATCTGGTGCACGAAGCCGCCTACGACCCCGAGTGCATCTCGCTGCGCATCACGCTATACCGCGTGGCCAAGCAGAGCCGCCTGTGCGAGTCGCTGATCGATGCCGCCGAGAACGGCAAAGAGGTCACGGTGCTCATGGAGCTCCGCGCCCGCTTCGACGAGCAGAACAACATCGAGTGGGCCGAGCGTCTGGAAGAGGCAGGTTGCACCGTCATCTACGGCTCCGAAGGCTTTAAGTGCCACTCCAAGATCTGCCAGCTCACCTATCGCGAGGGCATGGCGCTTACACGCCTGACGCTGTTGGGCACCGGCAACTTTAACGAGAAGACGGCCAAGCTCTACAGCGACTTTATGCTCATGACCGCCCATCCCGGCATCGGCGAGGACGCCAACTTGTTCTTCCGCAACCTGTCGCTGGGCAACCTGCGCGGCGATTACCGCTTCCTGGGCGTGGCGCCCGTGGGCCTCAAGCCGCTCATCATGCGCGGTCTGGATCGCGAGATCCAGCGCGCCCTCGCTGGCGAGCCCGCACGTGTGTTCTTTAAGCTCAACTCGCTCACCGACCGCGAGGTCATCGACAAGATCGCCGAGGCATCGTGCGCAGGAGTCCGCGTGGACATGATCATCCGCGGCATCTCGTGCCTCAAGCCGGGCGTTCCGGGCAAGACCGAGAACGTGCATGTCCGTTCTATCGTCGGACGCTTTTTGGAGCATGCGCGCGTTTACGCCTTTGGCGTGGACTCGGACATGATCTATCTGAGCTCGGCCGACATGATGACGCGCAACACCGAGCACCGCGTGGAGATTGCCTTCCCCGTGCTCGACCCCACCTGCCGCGCCCTGGTGCACGAGTACATGGGCATGCAGCTGCGCGACAACGTGAAGGCCCGCAGTCTCACGAGCGACGGCACTTGGGTCCCCGTGGAGCGTGCAGAGGGTGAGAAACCCTTCAACTCGCAGGAAGCCCTGCTGGAGCGTGCCTATCGCAACGCCGAGCCCGCCGTCGAGGCAAAGCCCGCCCCTGCTCCTGAGCCGCAGCCGGCCACACCCGAGGTCCAGAAGGTCCAGGCGACCGTCATTGAGCCCGAGCCTGCACCTGCGCCTCGGCCCGAGCCGCAGGTCACCAAGCCCGCACCCGAGACGAGCGCCCGTCGCGATAAGCCCGCCGGCAAGACCAAGGCCATCGAGCGCCATCGCCCCGGTCGCGTACGCATGGGCCTGAGCCTGATCGGCCTGGGTCTTAAGACGCTCATTACCGGCAAGACGAAATAGCCGTTTGTAGAAGCGGTTTGTAGAAGCGGTTTGTAGAAGCGCCCCGCATTTGAGGAAAGCCTCGAATGTGGGGCGCTTTTCCCTGCTACCATGGTGCGGACAACAACGCGAATGACAGGCAGGGATATGAAGCTCACTATAGAATCGATGACCTACGGCGCCGACGGGCTGGCGCACGCCGACAACGGCAAGGCCGTCTTTGTGCAGGGCGCCGTGGCAGGCGACACCGTCGAGGCCGAGGTCGTACAGGACGGCAAGTCGTTCATGCGCGCCCGCACGACCGAGATTCTGGAACCGAGCTCCGATCGCATCCAGCCCCCCTGCCCCTTCGTGGGCATCTGCGGCGGCTGCTCGTGGGGCAATCTCTCACGCACGGCACAACTCGCCGCCAAGGAGCAAAACCTGCGCTCCACGCTCGAGCGCATCGGCAAGTTCACTCCTGAGCAGGTCGATGAGCTGGTGCAGCCCATCCGCCACACCAAGGACGACTGGGGCTACCGCAATAAAATCGAGCTCGAACCGACCGTCGTCAACGGTCGCGTGCGCCTTGGCATGCACGGTGTCGACCCCAGCAAAATCGTGACCGTCGATGCGTGTCCGCTGTTCGATAAGCGTTTTCCCAAGGCGCTCAAATCGGTCGTCGGCGCGCTCAACTATCTGAGCGGCAGCCACGACCTGGGCCTCGAGCGCGTGGGCATTCGCGCATCGCGCCGCACCAAAGCGCTCGAGGTCGCGCTCTGGACGCCCACGGGTTCCTTTCCGCGCTCACAGGTCTCGCGCGTTCTGGCAGACGCCGCACACCCCACGAGCGTAGTGCGCGTCATGAGCAAGGGCGAGAAGAAGGCCCGCCGCGTCTCTAAGGTGGAGATGCTCGCCGGTGAGGGCTCCTGGACCGAGAATATCGCCGAAGGCCAGATGCGTTTGTCTGCTCCGTCGTTTTTCCAAGTCAATACCAAGGGCGCCGAGATTTTGATTGAGCTCGTTATGGACGCCCTCGACCCGCAGGAAGACGAACTGGCCGTGGACCTGTACTGCGGTGCCGGCACCTTTACCCTGCCGCTCGCCCGCCGCTGTGATTTTGTCGCCGCCGTCGAGGCCTATGGCCCGGCCGTGCGCGACCTGCGTCGCAACCTGGAGATCAACAAGCTCGATAACGTCGACGTCATCGGCGGCGACGCGGTGCGCGAGTTCCCCGATCAGGACGCCGACGTCTTGGTGGTCGACCCGCCGCGTGCGGGCCTCGCCCCTGAGGCGATCGACCTCATCGCGAGCACGAGCGCCCGCGATGTCGCCTACGTGAGCTGCGACCCGGCAACTCTGGCCCGCGACCTCAAACGCTTTGTCGAGGAGGGCACCTTCTCCCCCGTCAAGATCACGCCGGTCGACCTATTCCCGCAAACCTTCCACTGCGAAACCGTCGTCCACCTCAAGCGCAACTAACCGCATGATGAGAGCGGGCCCGCGTGCGTAACTGCACACGGGCCCGCTTTATTCGGTCGATGCAACGCTGGCAAAAGTCATCGCTGCACTCACGGGCAGCCAGAACAACAACGGCAGAAGGTAGCGCATCGACTCGGTCGTGTATGACGTCGGCGAGATCCAAAGGACAAGGTTTGCCGCGACAAGCGGTGCCATCAGATAGAGTTTCTGGGGCGCACGACGTTTTATCTCCAACAGCAAAAACGCCATACCCCAGGTCGACCAAAGCGCCTTGGCGCCGACAAGCATGCCGACCGGCGTCGACTGAAACCATGCGACGAGCGACTCGACACTGCGGCCCAAGGTCGCATCGGACCAGCTCAATCCCAGGTCCCGCGAGCGGGGAAACACATGGCTCACGTTGTGCCCGTCGACAGGAGTCACATAGGGCGACAGGGCCTCGCTTCCCGCCACCGGCATGGCATACCAGCCAATCTGCACTCCCAGATACGCCTTAAGATAACAAAGTGGATGTTGCAGGAACCCCGCTGCCCACGCGCCAAAATAGGCTGCAAAATCGAGCTCGTCGGCCTTACCAAACGTGGGGTCTTTAACGGAGTCGGTTAAAAACCACGTGTAGTTGTTCTTACCATCCTCCCCGATGGCGCGCTCGATCTCTTGACGCTGCCATTCCGGAAGCTCGTCCCCGTGGTCACGCATCAGCAACGCGGACTGCTGAAACATGAGACCGTAGACCTCCTGCTTGCCACCCGGCTCGCACCCCAAAGCTGGAAGCACGGCCCTGGGCATAAGGACCGTCATAAACAGAGAAGCGCCGACTGCCATTGCCGCAACGACAACTCGCCCGCGCCGATCCGTTACCTTGAAGAACACGACAACCAGGACAATCAGCACGAGAATCAGGCCGGTCTTACGCGTCAGCGAAACCAGAAGCAGAAGTGCAACGTATACAGCAAGGAAACCGGGAGCCCTCAGGAGTTGCCTCTTCGAACGCATGACCTCAATGGAAGCAACCGAGAACAGCAGGAAAAACGGCAGGAAGGTGGAATCCTTCGCCACGGCCGAGGCATAAATGGGAAGGTGCCAATACAGGCACAGAAGCGCTAGCAGTGCCAGGCAAACGCCACGTCCGCCGCCCATGCGGCGTACCAAAACAAGGCAGCACGCCAAGGCACACGCCGTCAGAAACGCCTGTACCAGGCAGAAGGCGTACACCCCAGCATCAACGCTTCCCAGCATACGGCCCAGGTCGGTAAACCATCCGTACAGATAGGTATCAAGTATTGGATGGTGATCGGTAACGGCGCCCTCCGACAACGCGTTGGGCAGTCCGTTGTACTGTAAGAGTTGCTGGCGAGTATCCCACCAGATCACGCCCGGGAACAGCAAGACCAGCAGCGGGGCCCAACAGGCGTAGATGATTGCGCCCAGTTTTATGATTCCGCCGAATGCGTACGTCTTCGGGATGCCAGAGAACGCCATGTCGCACAAGTTATCAAACCATCCAGCATGGTCTTGCCGAGGGACGTCAACAGCACCTTTGCGTCCCACCAGGAACCGATCGATCAGATAGTCGCCAAGCATAAACGCTGCGCAGAAAAAGGCGATATACCCCAAGACATGGACCAAGTAGATAGGGTTGCAAGAGAATCCCACAGTATCGCGAAACATATCCGCAATGGTCGCGAGCACCGCCAAGATGCCCGCGACCATCAGCATGTCGCGATTCTGTTTTAATCGCTCCACCGGCATGCGCTTAATGCTTTACCGGTGCGCCGCAATGTGGGCAGAATTGAGAATCGGGCGTAAGCGGGCTTCCGCACGAGCTACAGAATCGCGGCGCATCCGAGGGCGCAGGAGCCTGCTGCGGCTGGGCCTGAGCCTGCTGTCCGACGAAATTCTGCGGCATCGTCTGCTGAGACGCTGTATATGCGGTGTTATTCGCAACCGCCCCATATGCCTTAGAGTGTTTGCGCATGCGAATGACAAAGAAGCCGCCAACGCCCGCAGCAAGAAGAATCGCAACTACAACGACAATGATAATTGGGTTGAACGAGGATGAGCTGTCTTCCTTTTGCGAATCGGCCAAAAGGGATTGCTGGGAGATGCCACTCTTGTAGACATCGATCCTAAAGCCGTCATCCTTATTATCTTGAACGGCATAAATCAATGAGCAGTCCTTCGAGAACCACGCAGACCCCAAGTAGCCGTCGTCGCCTACGCGGTCGTATTCCAGCGAACCCCTCAAATTGATCTGAGAATGAGCGCCCGTCTTTGTATCGATCAGATACAACAGATTGTTATCGTTGTCGTCCGAACCATTGGCCAATGCAAACCTGCCGTCATTCGATAGAGCACCATATTCATCTTCACTCATAAAGGGGAGATCATTAGGGTACTTAGTCCTCCATTTTGTTTCGCCTGTCTTGTTATCGACGACAATCATTTCAAGGCTTTCCAGCTCAGAAGAGCTGGAGCCAAGTCCATCACAGTTTTCGTTATACAAGCCAAGAACGAGCGATCCGTCCTGATTAAGCGAGTTATGTTCCAGGTTGCTGTAGTAGATAGAGGTTGCGTCGCCTTTTTTCGAGACATAGCAGCTCGAACCGACAGCGGCGCCGTCATCGTTAACGACAACCGTATTGCCCGCCCTGTCAAATTCAGACGTGTTGACGGCTTCCTTGTCCTTAAGGTCGAGCGTTACCACGTCGTAGTACGAATGTGAATCGTAATCGTCGCCGCAATAATCTCGTATAACGTAGCCGTATTTGCCGTCATTAGAAATCCAAGCAGGGCCATCCAAAGAGTAGTCATCGGATGACGTAAATTCGTATTTAGTCGTTGTATTGCTGTTCTCAAAATCAACTACGCTAAAAACCGCGTAATAATCCTCTGAAAGCGAATCATATACTAGGGATGTTATAAACAGTGATTTATTGTCCTTAGATATTTGAAGCCTGACATCGCCATCATCGTCATCAAGCACGTCAGATGGAACCGCGGAGCCCAGCGGATATTCTTCTGAATTGTCATTGGACAGATCATATGCAATTACGGAATCGTTCGCTCTATTGAAACAGTAAAAGGTCTTTTCGTCGGCTGAAAAGCAGCATGCATTTTTATAGTCATCACTCTCGGAATCAATATCCACTATGGTGCGAGACCAATCCTCGGTGTCTAGTAAATAGAACTTTTCTTCAGATGTATCCCCGTACAGCACATACCTTCCAGAAGGCGAACGGTTTACATATATCGAATTCTCAAGCTCATACGTGTCCTTAAGCTCGGGCGTGGGAACGTCGGCAGCGTAGGCACCGAGCGGCGCCACGACAAGACTGGCAGCCAGTGCAAGGCCGGCCGTAAGGAGCATCCCCCATTTCATTTTTCTCGTTCTTGGCATGGTTGCCCCTTTCGATTGAGAGGTGAGTATGACCTAAGACTACGCTAAGCCCGAAAAATCAAAATGTGTTGCGCAACAATCCTCAGCGTGCAAAAAAGTCGGTAACGCCTGATGAAAATGGGACGGGGATTAAATAATCATTGTGTACCGAATGATTATTTAAGGCTCTGTTAGACCAGGATTGACATACATGTGTCCCCACGGTGCCATATCGTTGACCCCATAGACCGCG
>NZ_CAXVJM010000024.1:0-24991 GCF_964259375.1 Collinsella aerofaciens ATCC 25986 | reverse complement strand
ACTTGTATCGCTGCAAATCCGCTGATGCACATTTTGCTATTGGGCTTGAAGGTGGGACCGACAGGCCTTTGTTTGGGTTGTTCTGGTCGTCCAACGCGTGTTGCACGGCTTTATATTGTTACCCTCGTTCGGCGCTCCGTTGGAGCATTTCCGGGTTTGTCGGCATCATGACTTGGCCAAGTGACACGCCTATGCAAATAGGGGCCTATTCGTATGTATATAAAGGCGAAATGGGATCCTGGGCACCGCAACCCGCGATAATGTCTTGAGCAAGAATTCACAACAAGGGATATATGGGAGCGATTAAGCGGCGAACAAATTCAGTTTTGGATAAAAGGTCGCTTGATGGGAGCTAACATGTTTAAGAAGACGGTTCACGAGTTGTTTCGGTGTAAAGGGTCACGGCTTTTCGTGATTCTCATGTTGGTTAATTTCGCTCTCTCGTGCGTCATGCCCGCCTTAAACGGTGGATTTGTAGACTTTCTCGTGACGAATAGGGACCCATCTCGCGTCGTGTGGTTTGCGGCTTTTGTTGCGGGCATAGGGATATCTGCTTCCTTCATGTCGTATGCGATGGGCGTGAACGTATCGCGCGTCATCTTGGAGATGACGATGAGGCTGATGGGAGCCACGTGTGAGTCGTTTGAACGGGGACCCTTGGAAAAGGGGGAGCAGGCGGATCCATCCTATACAACGCAGAGGGTATATGCGGATTCGAATGCGGTGTCATCGTTTGTCGTGAACAACTTCCTGACAATCGGGCTTAACATCGTTCTGGTTGTGTTGATATGCATCATCCTGTTTTCGATCAATCCGGTGTTCCTGGTGTTAAGCGTATGTTCGCTTGGTGCGTACTTCATTTTATTCAGGGCGTTGAAAAAGCCGTTGTACAACAGCTCGCTTGCGAACAAGGAGGGGTTGAGCAAGCTTTTCGCGTCCGTGAGCGGCGAGCTGTCGCAGTTGTTTGACATTAAGTGCGATGGCGCATATGACCAGAGCGCTCGGACGCTCAAAGGGGTATTCGAGGGGTACTACCCGATTTACATGAAAGCAAGTAGGGTCTCGAATCTGGCCACATCAAGCGACGGCCTGATCTCGTCTGTGTTTCGGGGGGCACTGCTCGTGATCTCCGGGATGGAAATATTGAGCGGAAGAATGAGCTTAGGCGAGTTCACAATGGTGAACTCGTATTACTCGATGGCGTTCGGATGCTTCAAGTATTTTTTGAATTATTTCAAATCGTATCAGGACGCAAGGGCCTCGTTCGACCGATTGGGGGCTCTGACGGAGGACGCCGAGGACCGCGGCACCCTCACGGTTGGGCACGTGGAGAGCATATCGTTGTCCAACATCGCGTACCGATACGCGGGAAAGCCCTACTTGTACCGCGACCTCTCCGTGGAGGTGGAGGAAGGAAAAACCTATGCCATTACCGGGCCGAACGGATGCGGAAAAAGCACGTTTCTGAAGGTGCTCCTTGGACTTTATTCTGCTGGGGGACATCGGGCTTTGGGGTCGGTGCCATATGAAGAGCTCGATATGGAGACGATCCGACGGGACCTGTTTGCGGTGTGCCCGCAAAAGCTCTTTATTCCGAACGAAACGGTGGAGAATTACCTTGAGAGGACGTCGATTCGGGGATCGAGCGAAAACCTCCGAGAGCTTGTGCCGAGTTTTTATCGAACCGTCGAATCGTTAAAAGGCAAGAATTGTAGAGACCTTTCTGGTGGAGAGTATCGAAAGCTAAGGATATTCGCAGCACTTCGCAGGCAGCCGGAAGTGCTTGTGTTCGATGAACCAACGAACGATTTAGATGAAGAAAGCCGTCGGGAGTTCACGGAGTATATTCATCGAAATCCCTTCGATCAGCTAATTCTTGTTGTAAGCCATGATCAGGATTTGATTTCAGCATGCGATAGGAAGCTGGATTTGGATTTCGATCCGAAAAATGGGCAATGCTGATGGGAAACGCTTAGAGTTCGGGCTTGCGCGTAATGGAGTAATCTTTCCTCTTATCGAAAATCGTTACAATATAAGAAAAACAGTAAGCAAGAAGAAATGGCTCGGGGAAGAGCTCGCTGCTGTCAGGGATATTGGGTCTATATCCAGATAACACGGAGGGGGCCGTCCTCTACAACGGGGCATCACAGCGTCGCATCGACCGATACGCATTGCGGCGGTGCCGAGTTGGCATTACGGAGCAAGAGCCCCCTATTGTTGGGGGGGGGGGGACGATCCTCGATAATCTTACGCTGCTTTCTGATGATTTCGAGGCCGACAAACTGAATCGGATGCTTGCCATATTGGGGTTAGACAAAATGATTGCCGCTGCGGAGAACGGGGCGGCAGCGATGCTTGGCAGCAAGAAAGGAGGGGTGTCCGGCGGGGAGAAGCAGAACACCGCAATTGTGCGGCAAAAAAACGGGAGTTTTGAAAATCGATAGCGACCATCGGTCGCGATCATAGGCGGCTTTGCCGCCGCATGAAAATCGGATCGCCATTCGAATCGTAATGCGAACCGCGTCACCTTTCGACAAATCCAACAGCGCTACGAGCCTCGCCCAAGGACTCTACGCGCCATTGAAATTGTCGAAAGCTGCCTCAACTTTTTCGCAAGCGTCACGAAAACGATTCGACAAAGTCGAATGTTTGCGCCGCGGGCGTCGCAAACCCGCTGCGCGATATTGCAAATACTCGGCATCCCTCGCATTCGCAATATCGCTTCGCTCTCGCTACAGCGAACTTCTAACGCTCAGCATCCTTCGCGTTAAAATTTCGCTTTCGCTCACGGTCTTCACGCGGTTACGACGCCGCGAGGCCTCTCGATTGGAATGAGGCCTCTCATTCCACGTCTACACTGCGTTTCGCCCAATCACCGTTCCGGAGATTGCAAGATTGGTGTTGGGCTAGATAAATGGGGCCATACTCGCCCCCTTTATCTGCCAACACATCTTGTTTATCGCATCACGCGGCGATAAAGTTAGAAATGAAGTTCGCCTTCATTTCTCTAAAGGAAGTGACGGCGTCACTTCAAAAATCGGCGCGACGTCAGTCGCTCCTAAAAAGGAAAGCAATCTCATATTGGTTTTTGAATCGGTGGCCTCACCGATTCGCTCTGCTTTCCTGGGGGGCATATGAGTTGCAAGCGTCCACACACCGTTAAGGCGACACTCACTTCTGAAGAATACGAAACGCTTTTCGCTTTGGCAGAAAAGGCGGGCAAGACGAAAGCCGAATTCATTCGCTCTGCACTGATTCATCGGAATGAATCGCTCGATGATCTAGTCATTTCCAAAAATAAGAACGGTGGCCGCAGTAAAAAGCTGCAACCCGTTTCAGGTGATTCGGACGAAAAGCGCTCGAAGGTCATTTACGTTAAAGTCACCGATGATGAGCACGAGGCAATTCGCAAACAGGCTGATGTACTCGGCACGACCGTCAGTGCGTATGCCCGCCGCGTGATGCTTGCCGGGAAAATCGAGAAGATCGATTTCGATATGAGCCAGGTCGCGAAAATCTATCACGAGCTGTATCGCGAGGGAACGAACCTTAATCAGCTGATGTATTTTGTGCATGCTCAGGGCCTTCCCGCGTACAACGAGAAAGCTGTTTTCCGCACGCTCGAAAAGGTTTACCAGAACGCCCGTAAAGTCACTCTCTTCATCAGAGAACTCGAACAGCGCTATTTCACCGATGGCGGTGAGCTCGATGACCGTCGTTAAGCAGAAAGGTGTTTCGTCCGAGCGCTACGCGAAGCACCTGCGCAAGTACATTAACGGAAAGCGTGCTTTGGCCCGCGGCGGCTGGAACCTCGCGAACGGAAAGTACTGGTTTTCCGAGATGGCTATGACGCGGAAGATGTTTCATCACGACAGGCCCGCGCGTGCCGGCGCGAAGAACATAACGATGCTTCATCAAATTCTCGCGTTTCTGCCCGAGGAGTGCAGCTGCAACGGAGGCAAGATGACCCCAGATGCGTGTATGGCCTACGCGGAGCAATGGCTTGCGAAGCACTATCCGCATCAACAAGTGATTGTCGCGTTGCATGAGGAAAGTGATAAGGCGGGAAAACGCTACGCAGTGCACATGGCGATTAACCGTACCGATTTGTTAACCGGCAAACGTTGCGAGACGGGTGGGCGACGCGGAAAGTACGAACGCGCTGCGTGGGTCCGTGAAATGGACGAGGCTTGGAATCTTACTCAACTTGAAAAGGGAAAGAAAAATTCGAAGATTCGTGATCGCCAGCCGCGCGACACAGAAAAGGAGATTATCGGTCGCGGTGAGTACAGTTATAAAAACAATCTGCGCGAGCTGATCCATCTTGCAATCAATGAAGGTCACCCAAAGAATATGGAGCAGTTCAAAAAACTACTTGCCTCATGGGGCGTAGACATTTTCATCAAGAACAATCGAGTCTATGCGACAGATCTCGATATCAAAGAAGCCGGCAATCCGAAGTGCACTTTCAACCTGACTCGACTCGACGGACGTTTCGCAGTCAAACAACTTGAAGCGGCGTTCGAAAAGAACGTGCTGGAAGCCGAGCGAGCGTTACCGTACGAGAAACGCTGTGAGATTTACATCCAACGACTCAAGAAAGCGTATTCGGCGTGGGTCGAGCAAGCGAAGGCGAGCAAGGGCGTCGCCTACAATTTGTTCCCTAAATTCATTGCGCCGAAGTGCGATGAAGATCTGCTCGAAGATCCGGCGGTTCGCGATGAGCTTCTTGCGCGTCGCGGTTACGCAAGGGAGATTCGCAACCGCTACGCCGGCGCTGTTCCCGATGCCGGCGACGACCGTGTCCGCGCCGCGGGCCAGGCGCACGGTGGTAGCGCCGCGTCGCGACAGATGGACGATCGTGTTGTCGATCGCGGTGACTATTCGCGCGGAGACACGCCTCGCTAGTTTGCCTCGCCCTGCCCTAGCGCGTTGCTATTCAATTACCTGTTATAGGATCCTGGAAAGAAAGGGCCGAACCGAAGTGTCTGGCCGGACGCCAATTGCCCGGGAACTGCTTCGTTTCGGCCCTGCTTCATTTTACAGCCGTGGCATCAATTTTAACTGAATCTGCGACTGCCCCGGTTAACTGGTACACCTCTGTTATTGTTCATATTCAACGTCTCAAAACGTATGCTGAACGGCACTTGCAAATCGAGCGGTCGAGACCGTGCAAATCGAGTGTCAAAACCTAGTGCCAAAACCATCCTGTCAAACCTCATGGGAAAATCAAACTACGAGGCAGGAGGCTAAAAAATGACGCGATACGGCTACGCACGCGTAAGTACAAAGGAACAGAAATTAGATCGCCAAATCGAAGCGCTGGTCAATGCCGGCGTACCCTATGGCCATATCTATAAGGACAAAGAAACTGGCGGTCGTGATGGTGACCGCACGCAGCAGAAAAAGTTGTTCAAAAAAATGAAGCGTGGCGATGAAGTAGTCGTCGAGTCTTGGGAGCGTCTATCCAGATCGACCAGGCAGCTGCTCAACTACGACCTGATGTTCCGAAACCTCGGGGTCAAACTGACTTCCTTGAAACAACCCGTTGATCTGGATACCGCGTTCGGCCGTTTCGTCTTAGGAACCCACGCCTGCACAGCCGAACTTGAGCGCGACCTGATCAGGCAGCGTCAAGCTGAGGGAATCGCGATCAAGAGAAGTCATGGCGGCAACGTCGGCGGTCGTCCGCGCGTCGCAGACGTCAAGGTCGATGCGGCCGTGAAGCTCTACCTCGCCTGCGAGACGCCTATCACTGACATCTGCGCCGCCACGGGCATCTCGAAATCGACGTTGTACCGCGTGCTCCGTGAACGCGGATTGGTGGGCGTCAGGAAATGAGCCCGTCCATCGTTTCGCGATCTGTCAATAAGCTCGAGTGCAGCGGCGTTACTATATAAGAGTGCGGTATTTCTCCAACTGAAACCCTGCGTGAACGCATGACCTGAGACGCCTTTTTAGAACTCACCGATCGCAGGATGACTACAAATCAACAGCGGCCGTGCATTGTCCCCAGCCGTATGGCATGGCGAAGCCATGCCCTTTGTTGATTGGAGTGCTGCACCATGGCAGACAATCCGAGCGAGAAGAAAATCAGCGAGACATCCGGCGTGAAGGCCGTCCTCGATGAGGCTGCCGAGCGGATCGAGGCGACATGGCGGGAGAAGCTGCTGCGCGAGACTGCCGACCTCAGGACCGAGAACGCACTGCTCATGGCCCAGGTGGATGAATTCAGCCGCAAGCTCGCCGAGGCGACGGATCGGAATGAAAAGATTGAGGCCGACTGCAATGAGCGGATTGCCTTTATAGAGGAGAAGTTCGAACTCGATACCGCGAACCTCGAACTCGAGAACAACGAGCTCCACGCCGCGAGCGTCAGATATCTCGCTGATGCCCGGGAGCTCGACAGACAGGTCGTCCAACTCCATGCCGAGGCCGTGGCCATGGTCGAGGTCATGACCCAGAGGGGCGAGTAGGATGTCCACCTCGAAGATGTCGCATCGTACAGCCGTTGCTGTTGGGCTGATCGTCCTTCTTGCCGTAGCGATTGTCTGGACAGTCGTTGACGGCGCTGGAGCCGACTCGACCACTATCGGCGCCGTTCTGGCGCA
Source organism: Collinsella aerofaciens ATCC 25986 (assembly GCF_964259375.1). Lineage (GTDB taxonomy): Bacteria > Actinomycetota > Coriobacteriia > Coriobacteriales > Coriobacteriaceae > Collinsella > Collinsella aerofaciens_BO. The sequence continues at coordinate 18,380 of NZ_CAXVJM010000024.1, read as the reverse complement.
CCAAGATACCGCGTGGGTATCGGTCGGCGTAATTGCCGTTATTGTTGTCGCTGTGCTTGAACTGGTGGGTTGACGGCATACGTGATCAACGAACAAAAGCAATAGATCAGTCAAGTATTCGGTTTGGAGTAAATCATGAAAAGGCGTGTTAGCAAAAACGCCATCAGCCTGGCTCGAACTCTCGGCGTCGCCGGTCTTTTGGCGGTTGCCTTGGTTATGACCCCTGGGTGCAGCCAGGCAGACGATCACCAGACGGCAGTTCAGGTCGCCAATTCTGACAACGCGCAGGAAGAGGGCGCGGTTTACGGCAAGATGGAGTACTCAATCACCGGCGTCGAGGTGCATGATTCCTCGATTAGCGATAGCGGGAAGGTCGCTGTTGTCCGCTGGCACGCCATCAACAATCAATCAGCAGATTCATTCGCCAACGGTTGCTACATCACGGCCTATCAGAATAAGCAGATACTTTCTTCCGGTTTTGCCGACGATTTGCAGGAAAGCGCCTCTTTGCAAGGGCTTGCGCCGGGAGGCGAATGCGACGGTGTGTCGACTTTCGAACTCAATGACATGTCCCCCATCGAAGTGAAGACCGACGGATATGGGACTGAATGGAACTCTCTTGACCAGACCTTTGAATTGGAATAGGCCTCATGCATAGCATCTAATTTTCTAGAAACCCCCTAGAGCATTTCTAGGGGGTTTCTAGAACTGAGAACCGGGCGCAGCACTTTCGATCGGCACGATGTCTCGATAGACCAGACGGTGCCTGTCGTCACGCCACTCGTCACCGTGGTAGTGCCCGAAGAACCAAGCGCGGTAGTCGAGCCGCCCATCGAGCTCGCCCAGGAAGGTTTGCAGCTGATCCCCACGGTACTCACGTCCGCGCTCCCGGCACAGCTCTCTGGCCAGGGCAGCAGGAGCCTCATGCGTCACCACGTAGTCGGCCCTCCAGCCTACGCGGTTGAGCGAGGCGCGGCAGTGGTCCATCTCCTCCTCGCTCGGCATCTCCTCGGGCCACCAGCTCCTCCCCTCCTTGCGATACTGCCTGTCGTTGCTCGCGGCGCCGCCCATGGCAAGGACCGTGGTTCCCGCGATGTCGAATACCCCTCCGCGCATGAGGTGCAGCACGTGCGGTCGTACCTCATGGACGAGACCGCCGCTCCACTCCCGCACCGGCAGTTCTGCCAGGGCGTGGTGGTTCTCATGGTTGCCGTCTACGAAACACGTGGTCCAGGGCTTCGACTCGAACCAGTCGAGCCAATACCTCTCAGCATTCGAGCCGTCCCAGACAAATCCGAAGTCGCCCGCCACGATCACCACGTCATCGCGCGTCAGCGTGCGCCCCGGCGGCCAAGATTTGAAGGCGAATCTGCTGGCCCCATACTCGGCCCTGCCGTGGACATCGCCTGTCACATAGACCGTCATCAGTACGCGCCCCACGGCAGGAGTTTGTCCCCGAGCCTCGCGATCCGGTCATACAGCACTGTGTGCCGTTCGTCCGGATTGCCGTCTCGGTGAAAATGTCCGTAATACCAGCGCTTGTAGTCCAGGCGGTCCTCGAGCTCGTCGAGGAATCCGGTCAGCCGGTCCACATCAGGGCGTTCCCAGCCTGGGTCCGGGTAGAGCGTCGGCGAGATCATGCGCGTGGCGCAGGTATGGGTGATGACGCAGTCGACCTTCCAGCCGACCTCGTCGAGCCTTGCCCGCGCGGTATCGAAATCGCGCTTGTCCGGGAGCTCCTGAGGCCACCAGCTGGAATACGGCACGCGGTATTCCCTGTCCACGCTCGTGGCACCGCCCATGGTGAAGATTGTCGAACCGTCGAGCTCAAAGACCTCGCCGCGCGTCAGGCGCCGAATAGACGAAGTATCCGACAGGCGTTGCGTCAGCCCGCCGTGCCACGGCTCCATGGGACGCTCCTCCCAGTGGTCGAAGCGCTCGTGGTTGCCATCCACGAAGAGAACCGTGTAGGGGCGCGACTCGAGCCAAGCGATGTCAGCGCATTCCTCGGCAGAAAAGCCCCACGGAAAGCCAAAGTCACCGGCAACGATGAGATAGTCGTCGCTGGTAAGACTGTCGCCAAGCTCCCAGTCGCGGAGCTTTTGCATGTCGAGCCCACCGTGGATGTCGCCCGTCACATAGACCGTCATCGGATCGCCTCTTCCCTCTTGTACGCCGCCAGCTCGCGCTCGACCTGCCTGTCGCCGGTCTCGTTGACCCACCAGGGCCATTTCACCCGGCCGCACGGCTCGTCGACTCCGGCGAACCATTCCCTCAGCTCGTCAAGGCTCACCGGGGAGTGCCCGTTGGCATCGCAACCGACGTCGTAGCGCAGAAGGCCCTGCTTGCGGTTGAACTCGTTGTACGCGCCGCCGCTGCTGTGGATGTGCCCGTGGAGGTGCCACGATCCATGGCTCATGCCCTGCCAGTCGGCCATGGGGTAATGGCTCAGGACGATCTTCTTCCCGTCGATCTTGAGCACGCAGATCGGCGGCTCCACGGTGAAGGCGCCCGCGACCGCCGGCTGGGTCCAGTCCTTGTCATGGTTTCCCGGGACGAGGTGGATGCGCCTGCAGACGATCCGCTTGCGCAGCCCGTAGGCGTCCTGGGCGGTCATCTTGAATGAGAAATCCCCTAGGATGTAGAGCTCGTCGTCCACGGCAACCTTGCCGTTGATGTTGTCGACGATGGCGTCGTTCATCTGCCAAATCGTCTCCCACGGGCGGTCGGTGAACTTCAGCACGTTCTCATGCCCGAAGTGGGTGTCGCTGGTAAACCAGATCATATTTATTGTCTCCTTCTGTCGCTAAAAAACGTTCTCCTTCGAGGTCAGGAGACGTTTTATGAGCGACATGAGGTGCATATCCCTCATGTTTCAAGCTCCAATCTGCCGGATTTGCCCAACTAAAAGTTTACGCCCACGCGCGAACAGGATTTGATTTTTGAAATATGGACGAATTCCTCGTCAGGAGGGTAAAATGATGCCGACGGCAGCCCAAGTTGTGGTGAGCTGGGCAGAGCCGTTGCTTAGTAGAGTTAGGTCATCGTCTTAGCGACGGTGGCCTTTCTTTTTGGGCTTCGAACCCTGCTTGAGTGCCTTGGAAAGGCCGACAAGGGCCGTGAGGAGCGAGACCATAGCGGTCAGGAGCTTCACGAGCTCGGTGAAATCGGTCATGGGCATCACCTCCCATCAAATGGAGGGCTCTGCCCGGCACGAGGGCTGCCGACAGCAAGGACGATTCTATCAGAGCGGCTGACTCCCGCCCGATATTACCATCCCACCGCGCCCGTGCAAAAAAGAGGGCCGCCAAACAGCGACCCTCCAGCGAAAGTGCACGTTATTTAGATGTGACGTTTATATCAAATTATCTAATTTGATAGTTGCAACGCCATGTTTCTACGGATCCAACCCCAGTAGCTTGAACCTGAGAAAAATATTCACCGTTAGAACCGGTGGCGCGAGTATTAACCCAAGTTGGCGCTAGAGTGCTATAGGAATTAGGAAAAGATAGCGACTTGTAATCCCTATATACAATTCGATCTTTCACTTCTCGACCATTCAATAGTCCCGTAAAAGTCCAATATACATTCAAGACCCTTTCGCTGTTCGCACGGCGAGCAGCGGTGCCAGAAGCATATGAGAGATCATTAGATAGAGAAGCAACCGGCTGAACATCGTTTCTCATATTGCAGACAATCCCGTCCGCAAAGCCAGCAGTCGGAAAACACAAACAAACAAAAAGGAAGAAAGAACCTAGAATTGCTTTGAACTTCATGCTATGCATATAAGCCACCCACAATCGAATCAACGCGTTTGGTAGTTGCACTGAAATACTTTCATAAGCCCGTCACCCTTGCACGTGGGGCAAGTATAAACAAAACTTGTTCGACATGTATCCGGATAAATACGGCTGTAGCTATTCTTGAAAGTTAGTCGCTTATAAGTTGGATCCTTTAAGGGAATATTATGCGCAACGTTATTAAAACAATAGAACGAATAATACGTATCAAGGACGTCTTCTTGCATGGCACGCCTTGCTAAAGAGATTTCATCAAACAACGAAACTTCTGCGTAAGACGCGGTGATAGACACATCGTGATTTACTGTCAAACCAAAAGATGGAGTCACAGCCAAAAAAGCTGATAAAAGGACAGTTGATGCTGAAAATAACATTAACTTACGAATAACGGATTTTACTGCCATGACTCCTCCAATCCTATTGGATAAAACTGTTATTATATTAATATATTTGTATCAGCACTCGAAAGGAGTGACCGATGAGCGGTAGAAGAATCGTCTTGAATGTACTTATGGCAGTAGCACTGGTAACGCTCTTGGTCTTCTCCTACTCATACGTGAATCACCCAAGATTTGGATATGCTTTATACGCTGTGTTTTCCGGCGAAACAACTTACAACACTTACAACACTATGGGCTTCATTGACGCAATCTTTTTCTATGTAGTCGGCCCCCTATCAAGCGAACTGGTCGCTTTTGTTGTCTGCTTCAACCTGAATCAACGAAGCCAGACTCATTCAGCGACTTCGGCCAAACAAGGAATAAATCTCTTCGCAATAACGATAGTTCTGCAAATTCTGACAGTGTTGATTATCGCCCTGACCGCAACAAACGTTTTGAAGTATGAGTTCGGATTCATCGCGAGCTGCCTCATGGCAATTGCCGCGGGTATAGCGGTCGCGTATACGACACCGACAAAGAAGTAGCTCAACTAACAAGGCCTATTTGGAATCCGAATCATCCATGGAGCCGTCGATGCCGATTTTGGTGTCGTCCGTATTGGAATCGTCATCCTTGGGGCTTATAGGACAAAATGTGTGTCTGCTTTAGGGGCATTTGCGCAGGTCGATGCCCCTAAAGCAGACACACATTTTGTCCTATAAGCCCCGATCAATTCATACTCCTCATCCTCGCCGAATTGCGAGTATGGCAGAATCGGCACTGGATGGCAGCGCGCTAGGCCGTGTCCGCGGAGTTACCCCTCCCCTGTTTTTATCGTAACAGCTGATTCCAGGGACGTTTCGCTGTGCCCTTTTCGGCAATTTACTGTGCCCCTTTTGGCAACTTTTGTCTGCTATGGGTTATCTCGACCCATAGCAACAGCCAAAAATAACGACAATCCACTTTTAGGCCGCTAAGGTTTTAGTCACTAATATGCCTAAATCATTCAGAACTGTAACAGTTTAGTTAGAAGTGGTATATACTGTTTTCAACCGAAGGGAGGATCATCGTATGAGCAACACGCCCGTTGCGTCTAACAAAAAGCGGCTCATGATTACGCTGCCGACCGAGCTGACCGAGCAGATGGACATAATGGCTCGTGAACTCGGTCTCACGAAATCTGGGCTCGTTGCGCTTGCGATTCAGAACCTGTTCAATGCGGAGGAGATTCGTCTTCAGCAAAAACAGTAGGACATATATAACGCAAAAAGGACCCTCATTAGCTTGGCGGCTTGGGTCCTTTAAGCGAAGTGTCATCAACTTGTTGGTAATATTCTACCACTTAAAACATGTTGGTGACCTTGGAAAGGTCACTTTATGGACGTAAATGGCGCTCCGCCCAGCGGGGGGAGCACGTTCAAAAATATGATTTCGAAAGAGGACTTCGCCGCCCTTCTTGCCCAGTCAAAACTGGGCGACACGCCGAGCTCGAACTCGAGTCGCGCTGCTGTTTTAAACGCGGAATCATGGCTCAAAGACAGCTCGTCCGGCAGTGGGCGCTTCATCGCGCTCCCCTTGTCGATGATCTTGCTTCGCAAGTCGAAGGCGAAGCTGTCGCTGAACGAACTGCTCGTTCTGGCATATATCCACGGGTTCCAGCGCAGGGACCCATTGAAGGGCTGCCGGTCCAACGCAAAGACAATTGCCGAAGTCCTCGGCATCTCCCCCTCGGCACTCAGCAAGAGGCTCCAAAAGCTCAAGAGCTTCGCCCTCATTGAGAAAGAGGGGCATGGCGAGGAGGTCACCTACAGGGTCGACGAGGCCAGGTGGGCGGAGTTGTGCGGCGTTGAGTTCGTCAACGCCGGGGCCCTTCACGAATGGACTTCGCACGGGACGTTCTGCCGGATCCCATTTTGGACAGTTCGCGACAGCAAACTCTCCGCGCTCGACAAGGTGCTTTTCGGCTACATTTTCTCGTTCTTTTCGGCCAAGGAGCCCAAGCCTTTCCGGGTGTCGACGCAGAACGCCGCCGACCAGCTCGCTGTCAGTAAGAGCAAACTTCGCGCCTCCCTCGAAAAGCTCGTTGGCCTGAGTCTTGTCGTAAAGACGGTCGTCTCGCCGCGCGTTCCGGCTGCGTACGATGTGAACCCGCAGGCGTGCATGGAACGTGGCACCAAGAACCTCTAATCGGGACGGGTGACAGATTGCCCGTCCCTTTTTATTTGCCTCCCCCTGTGCCCCTTTCGGCAATTTCCTGTGCCCTTTTCGGCAATTTTTATCGAATTTAAGAAATCTCTGCTCTATTTTTGTGCCCCTTTCGGCAATTTCCTGTGCCCCTTTCGGCAATTTCTCCCTATTTCAGGCTCTTTTTCGCATTACCTTCTATGCCCCTTTCGGCAATTTCCTGTGCCCCTTTCGGCAATTTCCTGTGCCCTTTTTGACAATGGCAGTTTCCAAAAGGGGCACAAAAAGTTTCCGAAAGGGGCACAAAAACCCGAAAACTGTGCCCTTTTTGACAACCAAAAGTTTCCAAAAAGGGCACCAATAATATCTAAAGAGGTTTTAAGAGAAAGAAAGGGGAAGAGAACTTTTTCTTTGATTTGAGATTTTTATTCACGTCCATGTCAATCACCGTTTAATCGAAAACTGATCCACCCCAACGTACTTTCCCGGAAATAAATCCGGTACGGCCCTATTGGTCTTAGCGACCAGCGAAACGTTATAGGCAAATCGGACGCTCGCTTTTCACCGGAAAGGAGAGCAATCGACCTGACTGAAATCGCTACGTCCTTGCCAACTCTCAGCGCCGGCGTCGCTTTGCTCCCCGGGCGGACTAACCCACCTAGCTGTAAACACCTGCAATTCAGCAATGGCCGAATCCGTTTTCCGGTTGCCGACATTTGGTCAACTTACCGGCAGGGAGCTACAGAATCGAAAATAAGACGTCCTATCGGTGAGGTTCGACCGTTTTCTCACTGATAGATAAAACGGGTCTTAAATCGGCTCTCAGAGGCCCATACAAAAGAAAACGGGCACCTGACGGTGCCCGTGATTCCGATTAGATTTCCTTTTCGGCCAGATAGCGATCGAAAAGCTCCCGAGCGATATCCGATACGGACTTGTCCTCCTCGAGCGCCACTTGCTTCAGACGTTTTCGGTAACTCTCCGGAACGTACACGGACAGCTGAACAAGCCTCTCAGATGCCCCTTCAGCGCCCTTTTTGGGGCGCCCGGCTTTCCGTACCTGATAAGCCGGTTTCTGGGTCTCAGATGCGCTCTCAACGATTTTCTGCTGCCTCTCCTCGGCCTTTTCCGCTGCGACGTCGAAGTATGAGGTCGCCTTTTTGAACTTTGCCATTTACAGCACCTCTTCCAGTTCGTTCAGGATGTTTTCAATTGCCTGGGCGGCCTTGCCGTTCTTGGCGATTTCATACACAGGCTTTCCCAGCGCCGCGCCCTGCTTGAAGGCCGCCGCGGTCGGAACGGTGCCCAGTACGGGCAAGTCATCGGCTTCGAGTAGTTCGAGGAACTGGCGGTCGACCGTCTGGTTGCCGGCGAAGTTGTTGACGATGATGGCGAACGACAGGTCGGGATTGGCTTCGGTGATGACCTTGATCGTTCGTTTCATCGGCTTCAACCCTAGGGTGCCAGGCTGGACCGGGATGATCGCGATGTCGGCGTTTTTCGCGTACACAGCTGTCTCATCGCTCAGGAAACCAGGTGTGTCGATGACGTTCACGGCGTCCTCGTCGTCGAGCAGCCCCTTCTCGTGGTTCGCGCCGCCCTGCGGGTCCAGGTTGCCGAAGCCGACCTTGTGGCCGCGCCGCTCGAGACCCCAGGCGATCTCGTCCGCGAAAGTCGTCTTGCCGACGCCGCCCTTCTGATTGACTAGCAGGATGTTCGTCGCCATGTCCTCCCCTTTCTGAAATAACGTAGTCATATATTAGCATAATAACAAGTGACTACATTAAGTAATTCTAAATCGCAGTTAAAAATATGTGAACATACTAAGTAATTAGCATAGTACTACATCAACGCGGTTACGGCTATGGGTTGGTTTAACCTACAGCCGGGCTAAAGTTGCCAAAAGGGGCACAAAGGACAATACGTTTGCGCAGTGCCGGCACAGCGACCTGGCATCGTATGCACCGGCGGGATCATCGCTGGCCTGCAAGGAGGGCATATCCACGCGCTCATGGTCGCCGGAGGCCTCGTGATGCAGCACGCGCCGGGCGGCGACTGGAAGCGCGTCGATTGGGATGCGCTTGCCGCCTGGCTCGACGGATACGGTTACAAGGTCGCTGATTGCGAGACGGAGACCCTTCCGACCGCCGACGCGGCGAGTGGGAACGCGAGGGTAAAAACGCATCGTCGCTGAACCAGTGAGTCAGTATTCTTTAGTTGGATGATGGATATTGAAATTGATTAGCGAGATAATGCGCATATCTCATAATGTATGCGTTGCACCATGAGAGAGGGGTCTGTCATGAGCTGGAAACCGAGAAAATGCGTTATCGCCGGTCTCGTGACAACCGGTCCTGGCGGCGGCTTGTTTGTAACCGCAATGACATCGTACCGACTTTTCACTTGCATGTTCTGAAAGGCAGTTGCCATGCTGTCGCAAAATCAATCAAGATACTTGGTCACAATCGGCTTTGCCCTGCTTGCATTACTCTTTGCTAGCGACCTTTTGCTGAAACCGCCCAAGGAACTCGTTTTGCTTGCCATAGACTGCATTTCCGCCCTTTACTTTACGGCAACCCTATTCGTCGGACTAAAGGAGAGGAAAAAAGGCGCAGTCGCTGCATCTGCCGCAGGCGTGATCATAGCCATTGCCTCATTCTTTATCTGACACATTGGTGATCTAGGGGCGATATCGTAGGAATACGACCGGGAGATCCGGGGCCAGATTGCCCGGGTCGCCCGGTCGTATTCCGCCCCGCGCCGCAGACGGCGCTCCGATTGCGCCGAGGCGTGACACGCGTGGGATCTTACCTATTTGTATTACGCGACCGCGAGGTGCCTCTTCTGCATGCGGAACTCCATCAGGTACATGTTGATGATGACCTGATAGGGGACGTCCGTGCGGGCGGCCTCCGCCTTGAAGTAGTCGATGTTCTCGCCGTCGGTGTTCACGGTGACGCGGCGGCGCGGTTCGAGCTCTAATACATAAGGTCCCAGCTTGTAATACGTGAGCATATGGCTACATTAACATGGTCATGTATTATCGAGCGTCTGCTGCTCCGGATTCGCCCGCCTGTTATCTTGGGATCGACAGTTTCTTGCGAGGAGGCAGACATGTACCAGAATGTCTTTGGATCCGATGGCCAGATCCATCTTGAGAACCAGGTCGGCTGCCAGCGCTTCGACCTAACGACGGGTGAGGCGAAGACGGTCGTCCCGACCGCTAAGAATATGAGCACCGTCTTCGGCAAGGATGGCGTGGAGACGGAGATTCAGGTGGGGCAGATGCGCCAACTGGGCAAACCAGGATTTGGTTGGCTGTTTAATAAGCGCTAACGGTTGAGTTGCCGCGGCATAACCGCAGCTATAAATATGTGACCATATGACCATGCTAACATGTGCGCACAGTCATATGGTCACAGTTGTAGATCGGTTTAATCTGTGGCCCTTAAGCTGAAGCTGCCTCAACGAACCGTGGCTGGCGAGACGAAAAAGGGGAATCCCTTTTGCGAGATTCCCCTTTCCGAGTCGTTATGCGATTTGCACTACATCTGCTCGCGGCGCTTCTTTTGATCGAGGAAGACGCCGGCTGCCACGAGGACGGTACCGCCGATGACGAACGTCTCGCCGATGAGCCCCGCGCGGTCACCGGTCTGGGCGAGGTTGCCGGGCTGGGCGGTATCCGTGCCGGCGAGGTGCTTCGGGGTGTATGCCGCCTGCTGCTTTGCCGCCTCCTTTGCCTCCTGTCGTGCGATCTCATCGGAAAGCTTCTGCTCCGCTGCGATGCGGTCGGACTTCGCCTGCTCGTAGGCGGCGAGTGCCGCATCATAGCCGGACTGGAGCCCGTCCACCGCGGCCTGCTTCTCGTCCAGGATGGCCTTGGCAGGAGCGACCTTGGCACGTGCCTCGACTGCTGCGGCGAAAAGCGCGTTGAGGGCGTCATCCGCGTTCACATCATGGCCGGAAGCGATCGCCGCGCCGGCATCGATGGAGTTCAGCTTCGACAGCTTGGCGTCTGCCTGCGCCTTTGCCTGCTCGGCGGCGGAGACCAGGGACTCGGCGGCGATGGCATCCGCCTTCGCGGCATCGAGCGCGGCCTTGGTGTCATTGACAGCCTTTACTGCATCCTGCTCGCGCTGCTGTGTCTCTGCGAGCTTCGCGGCAAGACCGGTGAGGATGTCGAGGTTCGACTGTGCGCCCACAAGATCGGTCTGGGAGCCGGTGAGCCTGTCGGCGGCAACGCCGGTGTCGGCCTTTGCGGCATCGACGGCACGCTGGGCATCCGCGAGGGCGCGTGCGGTGCCGTTCGCCTTTTGCTTGGCGGCTGCGAGGACTGCCGCCTTCTCGGCCTGGTCGGCTGCCGCCGCGTCATGGACGCTCTTTGCGGTATCGACCGCCTTCTTGGCGTCGGCGACGTCCTGGAAGAACTTCGCGAGGTCGGCGTTCGCATCGTCCACGCCCTGCTGCTTAGCAGCGGTGTCCGCCTTGGCGGAATCCAACTTAGACTGTGCGGTCATTACGGCTGCGTTGGCAGCATCAAAGGCGACCTGCTTCTGCTGGACGGTCGACTTTGCCGTATCGACTGCCGCGTTGGCGGCATCGAGGTCCGATTTCGCCGCATCAAGCTCGGTCTGGGCATCCGTGACGCCCTGCTGCTTGGCGGCGACATCAGCCTTGGTGGCATCGACGGCACGCTGGGCATCGGCAACACCCTGCTTTGCGGCATCGACACCTGCCTGTGCGGAATCCACCGCGACCTGCTTCTGCTGGACGGTTGTGGCGGCGCCGGCGGCTGCCTGCTTCTTGGATGCGAGATCGGCCTTGGCTACGTCGAGTGCGCTCTTGGCGTTCTTGAGGCCGTTGATATAGGAGGTCAGCTTCTGCTCGTACTCGTCGACGGACATGGGATTCATGTTCCAGCCTGAACCTGCCCAACCAAGGTTTGCGGTATCGAGGCTGTCGGTCTGCCAGCCGTTCAAGGTTCCCTTGCTGCAGACTGCCATGCCCATATAGCCGATTTCGGGGCTGATGACATGCAGGTAGTGACCGACGGTTGCGGGATATCCGGCAACCTTGAAGTGCTGGTTGACATAGGATTCAATCCCGCTATGCGTCTTGTAGAAATCTACGGCATCCTTACCGGTTAGACCGGTGACGCCATAGAGCTCCTGAACCGCCTGATCGAAGAAAGCCTTTTCTTGGTCAACCCACTGCGGTTTCGGATCGGTTCCATAATTCCATGCGAGGTTTTCGGTCGTATCGAACTGCATGGAATGTCCAAACTTGACATCGGAATAGTTTGCGTTGGCTATCGCCGCTGCAATGAGCTTATAGGTGACCTGGAGTTCGGAGAGACCGACGGACTTGCGATACTCGTTGATGGACTTCATGTACGGGATTGCCGCGAGCATGTTGTCGAGACTGGTCGCATCGAGGCTGTTTCCGACCTCGGTGTAGTCCTTGTGTGTACAGTTCTGGATGATCTCGATGGCTGAATCGGCACCCATGGCCTTGAAGAAGCCGATGGCTCCCTGCTTGAGTTGTGCGTCGGCGGAGTCGAGTTTCGCCTGTGCCTCGTCGACCTTCTGCTGGGCGGCGGTCACGGCCGCGTCAGCGGTATCCTTTGCGGTCTTGGCGTTCGCGAGCTCTACGTCGGCGGCTGCCTTGGCGGACTCGGCGTCCTTGACAGCCTGCTTCGCTGCATCCAGCTTGGCGATGGCGTCGACGTTCGCCTGCTTGGCCGCATCGAGGTCGGCGTTCGCGGCATCGAGGGCGGATTGGGCGATGTTCACGCCGGATTCGGCATCGGTCGCGGCCTGCTGCTTCGCGGAGAGGGACGCCTGGGCATCATTCAGCTCGGTCTGTGCCGTTGCCGCGGCGGACTGCGCCTGCTCGAGCGCGGACTCGCACTGGGACTGTGCCTCTCGTGCGGCAGCGAGGGTTGCCTCCGCGTCCGCGACCTTCTGTTTTGCCGCATCGTACTCCGGACCGCTGGCGCCTTCCTCCGCTGCGGCGAGGTCTGCTTTCGCCTTCTCGTAGGCGGCGCTGGCGGCTGCGGCCTTCGCATCCGCCGCGTCCTTGTTTTGCTGGGCTGCAGAGAGGACGGCATCGGCGGAATCCTTTGCAGACTGGGCCGCAACCAGCTTGGACTGGGCATCGGCAAGCGTCGCGTTGGCGTTGGCGAGATTGGCCTGTGCCCTGTCCACGGCAGCCTGGGCGTCGCGCACGGCCTGCTCGGCGGCACTGATTGCCTCCGGGGTGGCGCCTACGGCATCTGCCTTGGCTTTATCGAGGGCATCCTTGGCATCCTGGGCCGCCTTGAGGGCGGACTGGTACGCTTCGTCCTTCTCGGACGCATCCGCCTTAGCGTCTGCGAGACCCGCCTTCGCCTGCTCGAGGTCCTTGCCGGCGGCATCGGCGGCGTCCTTGCCCTCTGCGACCTGACGGGCGTACTCGTCCATTGCCGCTCGGTCGGCTGCCGTGCCGGCGTTGACTGCAGAATCGTAGGATGCCTTGGCCTGGTCGCGGGCGGAAGCCGCCTCGTTGTAGGGACCGGCGGCCTCATCGTAGGCTGCCTTGGCGGCGTCCTCCTTCGCCTTCGCCTCGTCGACCGCCTTCTGCAGGTCCGCGATGGTCTGTGCGGCGGATTTCGCGCCGGTACCGGATGCCGCGCCGGCGTGGGCGGCGATCGGCGACATCACGGCGGGGTGCTGCGTGCCCCCGTCACCGGTCTGGGCGAATGCCGTGAGCGGTGAGATGAGGCTCGATCCGGTCATGGCGGCCATGGTCGCCGCGGTGACGGTCAGACGCGCGATCCCCTTCGGAGTGTGAATCTTTTTGTTTGGCAGTGCGGCGAAGTGATCGCCACCGACAGCGAAATGCTTTCCCTGAGTCATTGTGCTGTTCCATTCCTTTTCCGCGCCCTATCCGACTGGGCATCAGAGTGCTTTCCAATAGAGATAATTATGCGCCTTAACTGGGATTGTTGTATATAGTCCGTTGGCTTTTATACAACAATCCATGACTCTTTTTGTCATGGATACGAAGACGCTTCAGAAATCATTCGGCATGAGATGCAAAGAGCTCCGCGCTGGACTCGGGTGCAGCCAGGAGCAGTTCGCCAATTTGATTGAAATGGATCGTTCCTACTACGCGAGCATTGAAGTCGGGCGGCGTAATGTCAGCCTCTCAAATCTCAAGAAGATTGCCGACGGATTTCAAATCACCATTTCGGAGCTCATGCGCGGTGTTGAGTAGATGATTTTCACCTCGTGCATGTTTAATCTGTTTCGTTAACTGAAATGCGTAAATCTGGTTAATCAAAAAAGCAAAATCTGGTTAAATGAAAACGGTAAATTTAGTTAAACGCGCTGGTAATCAATGGTGAAAAATATGCCAAAAAAGTACTACACTCGAATTATCGAAAATGAGCTCGACCAGATGCTAGGGATATTCGGTGCCGTTCTCATCGAAGGACCGAAATGGTGTGGAAAGACAACCACAGCCGGGACCCGTGCGGCGTCCAGGCTCCTTCTCATGGACCCGTCGCGCAACTTCGAGAATCGCTTGCGTGCCGAGACGGACCCGGCGCTTGCCGTTTCAGGCGAGGTGCCGCGGCTGATCGACGAATGGCAGGAGGTCCCGAAACTTTGGGACGCGGCGCGGTTTGAGTGCGACAACCGCGGCGGCGAGCCTGGCCAGTTCATATTTACGGGGTCGGCGACGCCGCGAGACAATGAACGGCCGATGCACAGCGGTGCTGGAAGGTTCGCTAAATTGCGCATGGACACCATGACGCTTTTCGAACTTGGGAAATCTAGCGGTGCGGTTAAGCTGTCGAGCATTATTTCTGGCGAAAAGTTCAATGGCGCTTTCGGGTCGTTGGATTCTGCCTCGATTGCCGAGTGCGTTGTTCGCGGCGGATGGCCCGCGGCGGTCGGGCGCGATGTGCTGGCTGCGTCGGCGATGGCAAAACGTTATATCGGCATAGTTGCCGAAGAAGATTTGTCTCGTGTTGATGGCTCTCGACGCGATCCCGAAAAGGTCAAAGCTGTTATCGAATCGCTTGCGCGCAATGAATCCACTTTGGCGACACTCAAGACGCTCGTAGCTGATCTTGGTGGAGAGGTATCGAGACAAACGGCGGCATCGTATATATCTCTTCTCGCTCGGGTCAGCTTCGTTCGCGATATTCCCGCATGGAATCCAGCAATGAGATCTCCTGTGCACTTAAGAGAATCAAAGAAGCATCATCTTGCTGACCCGTCACTTGCGGCCGCTGCACTTGGGGCGACTCCGGAGACCTTGCTGCTAGATTTCAAGACGCTTGGACTACTTTTTGAATCGCTGGCACTCCATGATTTGTGGGTTTATGCACGAGCAAACGGAATGAGTCTCTATCACTATCACGATTCTCGTGATCTAGAGGTCGATGCAGTCATTGCGGCTCCTGGTGGGATCTGGATCCCGGTCGAAGTTAAACTCAGCTCTGCTCAAATAGAAGAGGCGTCTGACAATCTTGTTGCTGTCGAGGAACGTATGGTTGCTGCTGGAAACACCCCGCCGGTTTCTAAAGTAGCGATTATTGGATTTGGCTCACAAGCCTATGTTACCGACCGCGGCGTCCAAGTTGTTCCCTTGGATGTTCTTGCGCCGTGATGCTGCGGGCGAAGTGAAATCGACGCCGCAGTTTTTAGATTTGTTTTCTGGGATCTAAACCGCGAAACGCAAAATCTCATCGTCTGGTTCTTCGTTTGATTCGAATCGCGCCTGCGCAAAAGTCAAAGCGACTCGCTCGGGCGTTTCGTTTTTTCGCCTCGTTTTTCATTTCGGATTTCAAATCGATTCAAAACTATTGAAATGACGATAAAGACGAGGCATCCTGATGTATGTCGGAATATAGATAGGACAAAACGTATCATCTATATCGCTTCTATGAAACCCGATGCAAGTTCTTCTCAATCTCGAAATAGATTGAAGGCATTGAGAAGAACTTTATACTACAAAAATCGTAGGTCTGCCACCTAGACAGAAGAAGTGATTTTGTATGCGGAATCTTGCATTTTGAAAACCGGTGCCAACTATGAGGTGTGAGTCGGGCTCGGTAAAGCGCGGGGGAAATGAGATAGGCTGCGCGTCATCAGAGAGTGGCGCGCAGCCTATTGACCTGCTTTCGTATGACGGATGCTTTAGAGGATCCAGGGGCCAAGTGGGTTGCCATCTGCGGAGCAGTCTTGAATCGTTAGGATGGGATTTTGAAAGGGCTGTCTCTCCCTCCACGCCTTCAAGTGATAGGTACAGACGCGGTCGTAGTGGATTTTTTTGTATGCGCGCGATATCTCTTTTACAGCCTCCTCTTTGCTGGAATATTTTCCTGGAGCATGTGCAACAGATGTGCATGCGATACCGTCGATCCAGCCAGATTGGGGTCCGAGGTTAAAGCTCGAGATTATTGTCAAGACACCATTGAGGCCAGCTTGCAACAAATCGTTCTGTATTCGTTCAAATGCTGATTGATTGTTGGTTCCAAGGCCAATCATTCCAATTGCAGAGAGATATCCGCTATCAGTGAGTTTATCTCCTGCACCTCGAATAACCTTGCTTGTGATGTTGAGGCCATCTGGGCCGCCATCGCCAACGAAGGGGTATGGTACGTCTTCTGGGATTGGGAGCAAAGGAGGATTCACCGTAATGAGTTCATAGCTGCAAGAGCTTTCGATATTGTTTAGTGCGTTGTAGAGACTTCCGGTTAGAATAGTTAAATCTTCGCTAATACCATTGACCAGTGCGTTTAGTTGGCAGATTTCTGAGGCGATTGGATTGATATCTATCGCCGTGACGTGCATTCCAGATTTTGCCAGTATGAGTGCCTGGATGCCTGGTCCAGAGCAGAGGTCTAAGGCATTCTTTCCGGGGGATGGGCTTAGCCGACGAGCGAGCCCAATTGAATCAGAGCCAAAATATAGTAAAGGCGAGGGTGATGGCGCATCGGCAAAAAGCCAGATGCCATGATATCGGATTAGAGATAAACCGGAAAGGGAGGCATTGCCATTGTGCTCGCTTAGCAGCCCGAGTGAGGCTATGGTTTCAACAGTGCCTTTCAGCAGACTTCTTTTTGCCACTTCTGAATCGAGATCAATCTCTCCACCTAGCATCAGGAAGGAGACGAGCTCTTGATGCTCCCTGTCAAGTTGATCCCAGATGCGATGCGCGCATTCAAAAGGATCTATAGATATGTCAAGTGTGTCTAAAAAATCTGTTACTCCAAGAGTGTCCAATCTACGGAGTGGATTACTCGAGAGCGAATTAAAAGAGGGTAGCACTTCAATCATGTATATCAGACCCATTCCCGATAAAGGTAGTCTCGAATTTAGTCTCGACAATCAAGTCGGCTGCCAGTTTAGGAGCTAGCTTTGCAAGACAGGTCTGTGCCTCTTTCGAGAGGGCGATGTCTTCGCAAATCTCGCATTGAGAGAGGTAGCTTGAGCGCCCAAATGAAGAAAGGCCTCCGCTCGTGCGCAAGTGCTTCAGCAGTCCTCCTGGTCCTATGTATTGTATGTAATTAAGTAGGAGCAGCTGCAGTTCATTAATGTCATCCGTCAGATTGATTTTGCCAAGATCGAAAAGCCAAGTTCCCTCTGCATTTATTCCGCAGCAGGGTGCAAGATGGCAGTTTGGGGAAATAACGAAGTCTTGGCCGCAGTCGGAACAGTGTGACGCTAAGAGACGTGCCTGCGGTCGCGCATTTTGGTTGAGACTGAGATTTCGTGCGCGCCCAATTCGCGTGATGCCTGAATCCGTGATGAAGCGGGCTGGCGCGCGGGGAGGCTGGGTATTATCGTCGAACTGATGCAGGAGTGGAATGTCTTCATTAAGGTACTTGCACAGGTATGCCGGGCTGATTGTACTGTTGTTATCTCTGCAGACCGCAATGCCGAGAGTTTGAAAGCCCATTGTTTTTGCTGAGTTCCAAAGGTTGCGCACATTCTCGAGGGGTATATATTCCGCATGAAAGTCGTCGCAGCTGATATTGATTTCGTCAAGGCCACATGACTTCAATTCGTTGAGGAACGTTTCTGCGTCTCTTTCGCTTTTTGCCCACCACGCATTCGTTACAATTCGAGTAAAGAGTCCTAAAGAATTCGCATATGCGATGGCCTCGAGAAGGTCATCGCCAAGAAGGGTGCATTCTCCGCCCGTAAACACAACAACACCACTTCCGACGCATACTTCGGCGAAGCTATCGATGAATTGCCGCATTTGGGGAAGAGTAAGCCTGTCACTGTTGTTCGGAGTGCAGCTCATCAGACAATGATCACACACAGCGCCACATTTATATGTTGTTATAAATGTCAGCATTCGAGGTCTGCGGAACAGCACGTGCTGCGAGCTTTCGGAAATCATGCCGCGAGCAAACGGGCGTCGGTGATTACCAAGGTGCCTTCGTTCTCGGAGTAAGTAACTTCGAATTCGACGGAGCGATAAGACCCGCGGGCGACCCCATTGGAAGCCCCTTCGGGGTTGATGGTATTGGAGCTGGAATTCTTGATTGCTGTTTTAAGCACGGCTGCTTGCCTCGCTGCACTCAAGCCCTCTTGATCAAATTTCCTGAAAACAGAAGTTTGTTTGTACGATTCCGATAGTTCAACAACATCAGGTTTGTTCATAAAAATAGCTGATCCATAGCCCATTGTGTTGACGTCGTACTTAAGGTTGGCGTTGTTTTGAGCATTCGCGTTTGCGTTTGCCATTCCGTTTGCGTTCAGAATGATGTTTGCGTTCGTTACTGCGTTTGCATTAAGTACAACGTTTACGAGAGGTATCGTTTGCGGCTCAGCTTCGGTGTCCTCGTCATAATATGCAAGTTGGATACGACGATATACTGCGCGTGCAACGGGGACACGCGCCTCCTTTTCGGTTGACTCCACCAGTTCGTACAGAGAGACTTTTCGATTTCCCGCTTTGATTTGGAGGTCTGTAATTCCATATTTCTGGAATACGGCACGAGGCTGAGCTT
>NZ_CAXVJM010000023.1:0-31371 GCF_964259375.1 Collinsella aerofaciens ATCC 25986 | reverse complement strand
CATCATCGCGGTCTATGGGGTCAACGATATGGCACCGTGGGGACACATGTATGTCAATCCTGGTCTAACAGAGCCTTTTTTAATCCCCGTCCCAGAAAAATCATCGGCGAACGCGCTACTTTGCGCTGGTGAGGACGCCGGTGGTGTCGAACGCCGGGGTAAAGCTCTCGTCTACCGCACCGCCTTCTTGCCAAAACATCGTCGTAAAGCCCAGGTCGTCGGCATGGTCGAGCACCTGCTCGTACTCCTCGCGCGTCACGGCGCGCGCCAGGTCGCCGCCTTGTTCGCGCATGAGGGCATTGGGCGTGTACTGGTTCATGACCGAGATCGGCACGTCGCCCACCGTCTGCCACACCAGGTCCAACACGCGGCACGAATCGTCCGCATGCCCCGGCAGCACCAGATGACGCACGATTATGCCGCGCCTCATGAGCCCGTCCTCGTCTACCAGCCCTCCCCCGCGGCGCTCAATCTCGCGCGCCATCTGGGCCAGACCCGACACGGCCACGCGCGGGTAATCCTTAATATGAGAAAGCGACTGCGCAAGCCCGGCATCGGCATATTTAAAGTCGGTAAGCCACACGTCGACCAGATCGCCGAGCGCAGCCACGGCACTCGCCCGCTCATAGCCACTCGTGTTGTAGACGATCGGGATGTCCAGCCCGCGCGCCCGCGCTGCGGCAATCGCGGCCGGCAGCAGGTGAGCGTAATGCGTCGCAGTCACCAGGTTGATGTTGTTGGCACCCTGGTCCTGCAGCTCCAGCATAATCTCGACCAGGCGCTCTGGCGAAATCTCAAGCCCGAAATTGCCCGTCGAGATCTCGTGGTTTTGGCAGTAGACGCATTTGAGCGAACAGCCGCTAAAGAAAATCGTGCCCGAGCCGGCCTCACCCGAGATGGGCGGCTCCTCCCACATATGGAGCGCCGCGCGGGCGACCTTAAGCGTGTTGTCGGCGCCGCACACGCCACGCGCGCCCTCGTCGCGCGCCGCACCGCAACGGCGCGGACACAAATGGCAGGCGGGCGAAAAAAGTTCGGTCAACGACGTCGGCATAAAAACATGCTCCAAAACAACGATTCAGCAGCTCAAACGTAAAGGCCCGGACCGCGCAGACGACTCCAAGCCCAAGGCGCCGTAATCGTCTGACACGATTTTTGTAATGTCAAGACTGGAATCAACAAAGTGCCGCTTTATGATGTAGGTATTCCGCCCCCCGCGGAGCAACTGGGTGAACCGTCGCGTTTATTTAGGGAGCCCACACAGTCGTACTTAGTACAGGTATCCTTCGTTGTTAAGGACGCTGGAACAGTCGATGAGGGCACCCACCTGTTTTAGGTGGGTTCATTTTCGTAACGTGGGGGGTGGTTTTCTTTTACCGATTTTGCCAAAAAAGCCATCGCAGATCCCGTATGACACCCAACGGCACTCGGCAGAACCCCCGCCAACATCCCAATATCTGGTAAGCGCGTGATAATCGCACGGCGCAAACCCCCGCACCCCCTCGGTCGAGTATCATGGGTCAGCTATGCCCTTTTGCGCGTAGCGCCCTTTGACCTTTTCCTTCGACGCTTGGCGGTTTTTCGATTCATGGCTTCATCCACGAGCTTCATACCGTACCTATGCGTGGCGGCCGCGGCTTTTATCACGACCCTCCTCACGGTGCCCCTGGTCAAGCGTCTGGCGATTAAGCTCGACGCCGTCGACTATCCCTCCAAGCGCCGTATCAACACTA
The DNA here is from genome assembly GCF_964259375.1 of Collinsella aerofaciens ATCC 25986. Classification (GTDB taxonomy): domain Bacteria; phylum Actinomycetota; class Coriobacteriia; order Coriobacteriales; family Coriobacteriaceae; genus Collinsella; species Collinsella aerofaciens_BO. The sequence continues at coordinate 29,638 of NZ_CAXVJM010000023.1, read as the reverse complement.
AGCCCATCCCGCGCATGGGCGGCACCGCGGTCTTTTTGGGCCTCGTCGTCGCCTGTATTGTGCAGATCCTGGGCACCTGGTACCTGGGCTGGCCGCCCGTTTTGGTGCCGCACCCGCGCCTGCACATCAGCTACCCCGTGCTGGCACTCTCCTTTACCGTGATCTTTGCGACCGGCGCGATTGACGACGTCTTCCAGCTCAAGCCCAAGCAAAAGCTGGCCGGCCAGGTCCTCGCCGCGCTCATCGCCTGCATCGGCGGCTTAAAAATCGGCGTCATCATCAACCCGTTTGCTCCTGGCGAGATCATGCTCGGCTGGCTCGCCTACCCCATCACCGTGATCTATCTGGTGGCGTTCACCAACATCATCAACCTCATCGACGGCCTCGACGGCCTGGCCACGGGCATTTGCGGCATCGCGTCGTTCACCATGTTCACGATGGCCATGCTTTCGGGCCGCATCGACGCCGCCGCGCTCTCCATCGCGCTCTTTGGCTCGTGCGTGGCTTTTCTGCATTACAACTTCAACCCCGCGAGCATCTTCTTGGGCGACTCGGGGTCGCTGCTGTTGGGCTTCGCTTTGGGCTCCATCTCGCTACTTAACGTGAGCCGCACCGCCGCGCTTACCTCGCTCATCATCCCGCTCATCGTGGCAGGCGTGCCCATCATCGACACGTTCAGCGCCATCGTGCGCCGCAAGCGGGCCCACATCAGCATCGGACAGGCCGACAAGGGCCATATCCACCACCGCCTAATCCAAGAGGGTTACAACCAAAAGCAGGCCGTGCTGCTCATCTACGCCTGGTGCATCATGCTTTCGGCCGGCGCCGCCGCCATCAATCAGGTCGAGGTGCCCACGCGCGTGCTCATCTTTGTCGTGCTCGCCATTGGCTCGGCGGCCTTCGCCAAGCACCTGCACCTGTTTGAGCCCGTCCTGCGCCACCATTACAACAAGCGCACACACGAGGACGAGCTGGTAACCCCCGACGACCCCGCCTTTAAGCAGGAGGAGCAGGCAGCCGAGGAGCGCAAAGAGGAGCGCCACCACAAGCTCTAGGATAAGCCGCCGAGGATGTGTCCAGGCGCCACTGGCCAAGCGCAGCTGCGCCGCACCCATCGCACAAGCCACTCCTCTCCCGCCCCTCTCCTACTTACGCCTTACCCCTTTCAATAAACGCGTTATTATCTTGACCAATACGCATACGTTAGGAGCAATCATGCCAAACGAGAACAGCTACGAAGTCGCGCTGCAAAAGAGCAACGCCATTCGCGAGGGCCTGGCAAAGACGCCCGAGAAGTTCACCATGCTCACCGGCGACCGCCCGACCGGACGCCTGCACCTGGGCCACTACTTTGGCACCCTCAAGGGCCGTGTTGAACTGCAGAACATGGGCGCCAAGACCAACGTGCTCATCGCCGACTACCAGGTCATCACCGACCGCGACACCACCGAGCACATCCAGGACAACGTGTACAACATGGTCATGGACTACCTTGCCTGCGGCATCGACCCCGACAAGACCATGATCTACGCGCACTCCGCCGTGCCCGCCGCAAACCAGCTCATGCTGCCGTTCCTGTCGCTGGTGTCCGAGGCCGAGCTGGCGCGCAACCCCACGGTCAAGGCCGAGATGGAGGCCTCGGGCCACGAGCTTACCGGCCTTCTGCTCACCTACCCGGTGCACCAGGCCTGCGACATTCTGTTCTGCAAGGGCAACGTGGTGCCGGTCGGTCGCGACCAGCTGCCGCACATCGAGCTCACCCGCACCATCGCACGCCGCTTTAACAACCGTTACGGCAAGGTGTTCCCCGAGGTCGACGCGCTTCTGTCCGAGACCCCGCTGCTGCCCGGCCTTGACGGTCGCAAGATGAGCAAGAGCTACGGCAACGCCATCAATATTTCGATGACCGCCGAGGAGACGGCCAAGCGCATCAAGAAGAGCCAGACCGACTCCGAGCGCATGATCACGTTTGATCCTGAGAACCGCCCCGGCGTATCCGGCCTGCTTTCGACGGCTGCCATCTGCACCGGTCGTTCCGAGGTCGAGATTGCCGAGGAGATCGGCATGGGCGGCTCCGGCCAGCTCAAGAAGTACGTGACCGAGGCCGTCAACGAGTACTTCGCCCCGATCCGTGAGCGTCGCCAGCGCTACGAGAACGACCTGGATTACGTCAAGGACGTGCTGCACGAGGGCAATCGTCGCGCCAACGAGATCGCCGAGCAGACCCTGGCCGAGGTTCAGGACGCCATGGGCATGGTGTACTAGACCGACCTGCTGGCTTGAGCTGTCGATTGTTTTAGGGCGGGCGCTACGGCGTCCGCCCTTTTTTGGTGCCCGACCGGTTCGGCTCTGCCCGTTGCACTCCCCCGACAAACGGGAACAGGCCCGCTGGCAGTAAGTTGCCAGTGGGCCTGTTCCCGAAGTACACCGTTGAATCGCACAGAGGGGAGGAATGCGAATCAAACTCAACAGGGCAGGCTTTTTCATCGCCTATTGCCTGCTCCGTTGCTGAAACCAATATAGTTCACCGTGGTTTACTTTCTAGCGTCAATGTGCGCCGCCATACCTTCTCCATAAGTTAGCTCCGGTAAACCTGCAACGGAAAACCACCACAAAGGAGACAGGCACCTTTGTGGTGGTTTTAGCCACGGTAGAGCTGTTAGAGTCCGGCCGGCCAACGACAGGCGGACAGATCAACATGCATGGGATCGATAAACGTCACGCCCTCCCCCGTTAAGAGCGCACGCTGAGCATCGGGGCCGCCAAACGCAAAGCCCTCGCAAATACGGCCATCGGCAAACACCACACGATGGCAGGGAATCAGACCAGGGCGCGGATTGCTGTGCAGCGCATAGCCCACATAGCGCGCGCTTCGCGGACGACCGGCGAGCAGCGCCACCTGTCCGTACGTGGCGACCATCCCCTCGGGAATCTGCTCGACCACCTCGTACACCCGCTCAAAAAAGCCCTCAGACGCCATTGCTCACTCCCTTCCACCCGGAAAAGCATAAACCACCACAAAGGTGCCTGTCCCCTTTGTGGTGGTTTATGGCAAGTCGGTTAATTGGCGGGCTGGAAGAAGGCTACGGCTACGGCGCCGGGACCTACGTGGGTGCCGATGGTGGCGCCGATAGTGTGGACGGGCAGCTCGCCCTCGGTGTGGCCAGCCCACAGCGCCGCACTGTCCTCGATATACTTCTTGAGCACCGCATCCGAAAGGCCCGTATAGCCGAGCGCCAGCGGCATGGAAAAGTCGATGCCACCCGCCTGCTCGACCTTCTGGTTCAACAAGTTTCGACCGTTTTTGGAACCGCGCGCCTTGCCCAACTGCACGATGAGGCCGTCCTCGGCGGCCACGACCGGCTTCACGTTGAGCAGCGTACCCACGGCGCCGGCCGCAGCAGACAGACGACCGCCACGCACCAGATACTCCAACGTCTCGAGCAGGCCGATAACCACCACGCGGTCGCGCACGGCCTCGACCGCTGCCGCGATCTGGGCCGCACTACGGCCCTCGTCCACCAAGCGCAGCGCATACTCGACCAGCACGCGCTCGCCCAGGGTGACGTTGTTGCTATCCACCACATACACGTCGCCGCCCGGCGCCTCGGCAAGTGCGGTGCGAGCACTCTGGTTGGTGCCAGAAAGCTTGGCACCCACGGTAATAATCACCGCCTCGTCGCCGGCTTCACGAACCTCGGCGATGGCCTGCGAAAAGGCGTACGGGTTGACCTGACCGGTCTTGGGCAGTTCATCGCGCTCCACGAGCATCTCGTAAAAGCGCTGGTGATCGATGTCGACGCCATCCATATACACATCGGTACCAAAGGTGACGGACAGCGGTAAAACACGCAGAGCGGGATGCTCCGCCGGCGACATATCGCTTGCGGAATCGGTAATAATGCGGACGGACATAACGAATCCTTTCTTGCGCAGGTCTCGCGCAGGGAATTTTGACAACAATGTCCCGGCACGGCGTGCGCGCTCAAACGGGACGATGCGGTTGTTGGCTGAAAGCTTGCGCCAGCGCGGCTCTAGATCTCGCGCAGGGTGTTGAGGATCGTACGCAGCGACGCATACATCTGCTCGCGCTGCTCCACACCCATGGCCTTGCCGGTGGTGTCGAGCACTTCGCGAATGATGCGATCGGCCTCGCTCATGCTCTCACCGCCCAGGGCAGTCAGGCGCACCGGGGCACGGTACTTGACGGCCGCATCACCCGAATCATCGACCTCGACGTAGCCGCCCTCCTCCAGATGTGCCAGTGTGCGCGAAACGGCGGCTCGGGTAACGCCGGCCATGCGGGCGAGGTCGGCGCCAGTCAGGCCGTCCTTGCTGCGTTCAAGATAGTACAGGCACATGACGTCGGAGCCCTTAAGGCCGAGCCTTGCACCTTCGGACGTCTTGATGCGCTGAATCTCCTTGTAGAGGCCGCTGATCAGTCCGACAAAGTCCTCAAAACGTGTCTCGTCGTTCCACTGCATGGTGACGACCGCCTTTCGCTTACATGATGCTAACGGGTAAACATCTTAGACGCAGAAGGCAACACCCATACCCAAACATCCCATTTGTTAACCCATCAACATAAAAACCACCACAAAGGGGACAGGCACCTTTGTGGTGGTTTGGGGCATCAATAGGTTCTAGACGCCGCTACAGCTCCACGCAGGGATTGTCGCGCGTTACAAGCGTCTTAACGACGACCGTCGCTCCCAGATATCGTTCCAGCAGCTCGGCCAAGCGATCGATCGCGGCCTGGCAATCCCCCATCCGCTCGGGCTCCACGCACTCAATCGCCAGGAACGCATCGGCCGAATCGTCGGACAGAGCCGTTCGAACGCCATCGCGCCAGTTCCAGCAACGGCACACGGCGCCCGCATCATCGATGTAGGCAAGCTCACCGGGCAGCGTCGGATCATCCGCCTCCTCGCCAAGTGGCAAGAACGCGTCGCCGCCGTCGGTCACCGCCAGGCGCAGATTGCCCTCAATAGCATGCAAATCCTCACCGCCAACGGGCAACGCATAAGTCAACGAAATCGTGTTGTAGATATCCACCGCCGGCGTGATGTGGCCGACCGGCTTGCCTTTGAGCACGCGCTTGAGCAGGTTCTCAACTGAGCAACGCGCGCCCTTTTTAGTCTTGAACAGCCGGTACGCGTCACGCCAGGCCTTAACCGGCACATTCTCGCTGATGGTATCACTCGTCAGGTGACGCTCCGCATCGATATTGGCGCGGTCGAGCAGCGCGGCAATCGCATCCACGTCCTCCTGGGAAATCTGCACCGCGGGCTTCATGCCCTTTACGACCACCACACCGATCGCTGCCTGCGGAAACAGCTCCCAAAACGAATCCTCGGCAACGAAACTCTTCATATGCTCTCCCTTCATAGCGTGCGCCCGAGCCCGGGCGCCTAAACAAAAAGCGCCCTCACAGCGGCCACCTTCAAAGTCCTACGGTGCCGCCACAAGAGCGCTTACGCTGCCCCCATCCGGAGAAGGGGGCGATATGTCAGGCGTATTGTAACCTGAGTCATCCGCCCAAGCAAAACCACCACAAAGGTGCCTGTCCCCTTTGTGGTGGTTTTGGGTCCAAGGCGACGCTAGTGGCGGAGTCCCAGCAGGCCGCGGCCGCGATGACGGGCCTCGGCGGGCACCTGGGCGTGCGGGCCGGCGGCCTTGACGGACTCGGGCAGGTGCGAGTACTTCTTCTCGAAGTTCTCCTCGAACATCACGGCCAGGTTGTGCGCTGCCTCGTCGTAGCGCGCGGTGCTCTGCCAGTACTGGCGCGGCACCAGGATGCCGTCGGGCACACCGTGGCACGTAGTGGGAATGTCGACATTAAAGATATCGTCGTGCACAAACTCGCTGTCCTCGATGGTACCGTCGAGGGCGCGAGCGACCAGTGAGCGCGTGTAGGCCAGCTCGATGCGATGGCCCACGCCGTAGCCGCCGCCAATCCAGCCGGTGTTGACCAGGTAGACGCGGGTGCGGCCGTCGGCGATGCGCTCGCCGAGCATCTTAGCGTAGACCATGGGGTCGAGCGGCATAAACGGCTCGCCAAACAGCGAGGAGAACGTGGGCGTGGGCTCGGTGACGCCGACCTCGGTGCCGGGGATCTTGGCGGTGAAGCCCGTCACAAAGTGGTACATGGCGGCGTCGGCCGTCAGGCGCGAGATGGGCGGCAACACGCCAAAGGCGTCGCAGGTCAGGAACAGCACGACGCTCGGAGTGGTGCCCATGCCCTTGGTCCACGCGTTGGGGATATGCTCGACGGGGTAGGCCACGCGCGTATTGTGCGTGATCGAGACGTCGTCGTAGTTAGGCTTGCGATTCTCATCGAGTACCACGTTTTCACAGATGGCGCCAAAACGAACGGCGTTGAAGATCTCGGGCTCGTGGAACGCGTCCAGGCCTTCGCACTTGGCGTAGCAGCCGCCCTCGACGTTAAAGATGCCCATGTCGGACCAGCCGTGCTCGTCGTCGCCAATCAGCAGACGCGTGGGGTTGGCCGAAAGCGTGGTCTTGCCGGTGCCGGACAGGCCAAAGAACACGGCGGTCTCATGCGTGACGGGGTCCATACTGGCCGAGCAATGCATAGGCAGAACGTCGTCCTCGACGGGCAGCAAGTAATTCATGACACTGAAGATGGACTTTTTGATCTCGCCGGAGTAGCCAGTGCCAGCGACCAGAATCACGCGCTCCTGGAAGTTGATGACCACGGCGGCGCTGGAGTTGAGGCCCTTGATGGCAGGGTCACACTGATAGCCGGGCGCGGCAAGGACGCAGAAGTCCGGCTCGCCGGTGCGTGCGATTTCGCGGGCAAGCGGGCGGGCGAGCATCTGCTTAATAAAGAGCGCCTGGCTGGCACGCTCGCAGGCGACAAGCAGGCGACGCGTATGGTTGCGGTCAGCGCCGGCCATACCGCGGGTGACGAACACGTCGCGCTCGTTGAGATAGTCGACGATGCCGGCCTTGATGGCCTCGTAGCTCTCGGCAGAAAGCGGGCGGTTAACGGCACCCCAGGCGATTTTGTCGTGCACGTCGGTCGTATCGACGATAAAGCGGTCGTTAGGCGAGCGGCCAGTGCGCTCCCCCGTCTCGATCACCAGTGCGCCGTTGGAGGCCATGCGGCCTTCGTTGCGGCGGATGGCATGCTCGACGAGCTCGGCTGCCGGCAGGTCAACCAGCAGGCGGGGCTGGTTCTCGGCGGGATCTTCGACCAGCGTAATGCCAAAGTTGGATAGAACTTCTGCAGGGGTAACACCAGGCATGGGGCCTCCTTTAAAAGCGCGACACGTGGACGCGGCGCACACTTTACTCACGTAAAGCCCGTTGTACCCGATATGCAAAAACGTTTTTGCGGCAACGGCGAAGCGCCCGCCCAACGGTCAAAAATCGCACGCAAGCGGCCTAGTCATTGGGGGCGTTCTTAAACGACTGGTCGTTGGGGAGACTCTTGAGCAGGCAACAGCCAAGGAGTGTCCCTAGATGCCGGCACTTAGGGACGTTCCCAAAGTGCCGGCTACAGCGACAGGTCTTGGCCGAGCATGGCGATGACGCTCATGAGGACCAGCATGCCGGCGGCGTAGGGCAGCACCGCGCCCAAGAGTTCGGCGTCCTTACCGCGCACGTGCACGGCGGCAAGACCAATGGCGAGGGTCTGCGGCGAAATCATCTTACCGGCGGCGACACCCAGGGCGTTCAGCGCGACCATCCAGTAGTCACTCACACCCAGCGCCGAAGCGGCCTGGCTCTGGATGGGACCAAACAGCATGCCCGAGGACGTGCCCGAACCGGTCACGAACGCACCGACGGCACCGATCCACGGGGCCAGAATCGGGTACAGCCCACCGGCGACCGCAATGCAAAACGCGCTGATCGAAGAAATCATGCCCGCATAGCCCATCACCTTGGCACAGCCCAGCACCGAAAGCATCGTAATTACCGTCGGCATCATCTGCTTGACGGTCGCGGCCAGCACCTCGCCCATTAGACGCGGCGAAGCGCCCTGAATCGCACCGCCGATAAACGCGGCCAGGAAGATCCAGACACCCGGTGTGTTGATCCACGAAAACGTAAGCGTACCGGGGTTCTCGCCGCAATACACCTGCACGTGGCTCGCAAACGGAGCGAGCGCGGCGTGCACGACGGGCACCAAGTTGGACGTACCCAGCAGCAATACAAAAATCAAGATAAAGCACGACCAGGCCGAAAGCGCCGATTTAAGGGTGAGCTGTTCGCCGGCCTCGATATTCATATGGAAGCGCGCATCCAAATGCCCCGACTTCTCGGCACGCATGGCGAGCACGGCAGTCAGCGCAAGTGACACGATGGAGCCCACAACTACGGCAAGCTCGGGACCCACAAACATGGCAACGACCAGGGCCGCACCTACAAAGGACACACCGGAAAGCAGCGCCACGCCGGCTACGCCGTGCAGGCGTTCGGCAATGCTTGCAACATTGCCCTGGTCATCGGCAACACGACCCGCAACCAGCACGATAAGCAGCGGCATCGCCACAAAGAAGGGCGCGAGCTGCACCAGCTGAACGGTCGCCAGATGCAGGGAATCCAGACCCACCAGGTCGGCAACGGACACCGTGGGGATGCCAATGGAGCCGTAGGGCGTGGGCACGCCGTTGGCCAGCAGGCAGATCAGCACGGCAGGCACGGCCTCAAAACCAAGGCCCGCGAGCATGCCGGCGGGAATGGCAACGGCAGTGCCAAAGCCGGCCATGCCCTCCATAAAGCCACCGAAGCACCAAGCCACGAGCAGCGCCAACAGACGGCGGTCGCTGCTGATGGAGGTGATCATACTGCCGATCACGTCCATGGCACCCGTGCGCACACACAGGTTATACGTGAACACCGCGGCGATAATCACGAGCACGATGGGCCACAGGGCCATCAAAAAGCCCTCGAGCGAGGCCGTGGCTATCTGCACCGCCGGCAGGTGCCACCACGCAAAGGCGAGCACGCACGAAAGGGCGAACGAGCCAATGGCGGCCTTCCAAGCCGGCCATTTAAAGCACAGCAGCATCACGACGAGCCAGATGATCGGCACAAGAGCCAGCAAAAACGCAGCGACATCCATAGGTAAAAACTCCTTGGTACCGCGCAAGCGGCATCGGGGGGTCACAAAACCTCAACAGGATACCGCACGTTTACCGACAAATTACAGCCGCCCGCCGAAATTATTGAACAACCTGTTCAAAAACACGAATCGATACCACCGCAGCTATACTAGAGCGCAGCAAGAGAAAGGAACCTCCTTGAGTATCACGCCCCTCGATAGCATCCGCCGCGCCATCGCCCGCCGCAATGGCGTCGCCGACCCCGCCGTATCGGGCGGAGCGCACGGGCAGGGCGGACGCATCGAGAACGGCCTCTTCCCTGCCTCCCACACGGCCGAAGAGCTCGCGCGCATCCAGGAGCTGAGTCAGCGCAACGCCGGCGGCCCCGACAGCAGCCAGGCCACACGCCGTCGCCGCGAGCGCGATCGCCAACCCGGCCCCATCCACCGCATGGTCAATGCCTGGTGGAACCGTCTGCTCGGCGCCGTCTACGGCGGCGGCTTCTCCATGCAGGAAGCGGAATACGAGGAGCACGCCACCAGTCGCGACTATCTTTGGAACACCCTCGGCACCGCCGTGTGGGGCTTGGCGTTTCCGCTGCTCACCATCGTGTCCACGCAGCTCGCGGGCGCCGAGGAGGCCGGCAAGTTCTCCATCGCCTTTGTCACCGGCACGCTCATCATGATCGCGTGCAACTACGGCGTGCGCAACTTTCAGGTCTCGGACATCGACGAAAAAACCTCCTTCGCCTCCTACCAGCTCAACCGCTGGCTCTGCGGAGCGCTCGCGCTGGCATGCGGCCTCATGTACAGCAGCGCCCGCGGCTACGATGCGCAGATGGCCACGATCGGCCTGGGTGTCTACCTCTATAAGGTGATCGACGGCATCGCCGACGTGTACGAGGGCCGCCTGCAGCAGGCCGACAAGCTCTATTTGGCCGGCATGAGCCAAACGCTGCGTTCCATCGGCGTCATCGCGGTCTTTAGCGTGGCGCTGTTCCTCACGCGCAGCATGCCCATCGCGGCCATGGCCATGGGCGTCGCCGCCATCGTCTCGCTCGTGCTGGTCACCGCCCCGCTCGCCCTGCTCGAAACTGAAAAATCGCGCCGCGTGAGCCTGCGCGAGGTCGGCTACCTGTTTGTCCAGTGCGCCCCGCTCTTTGGTGCGCTGTTCCTGTTCAACCTTATCGAGAGCATGCCCAAGTTCGTGATGGAAGGCACGCTGGCCTACAAGTATCAGCTGTACTTTAATGCGTTGTTCTTTCCGGCGCAGGCTATTTTGCTGAGCATTGGATTTATCTATAAACCGCAGCTCCTGCGTCTGTCGAGCATTTGGGCGAATCCGCGTAAGCGTCGCCGCTTTGACCTGATTATTGTTGCCGTTATGGCACTAATCGTGGTCATTACCGGAGCGTGCGCCGCATTTATGGCAGGCCCCGGCATCCCCATCATGAGCTTTATGTACGGCCTTAACTTTGAGCGCTACCGCACGCTGGCGCTGCTAATGGTCGTCGCCGGCGGCGTCACCGCGGCAATCGACTTTATCTACGCCATCATCACGGTGCTGCGCCACGCCGGCGACGTCACCAAGATCTACCTGATTTGCTTCGCCGTAAGCGTGGTGCTGCCGGTGATCCTGATTAAGCTGCTGAGTCTGATGGGCGCTGTGGTGAGCTACCTAGCCATCATGGCCCTACTCCTGGTGCTGCTGATTATCGAGTACGCCCACATCCGCCAACGCATCGAGCGCGACCGCAACCCATACGGCGCCTAATTCGAATCAATTTGAAGAAAAGAAACGTCGATGTTTTGGCACCGACAGCGAGCAGTCTCGAAGTGCCCCAGGTTGGCGCGAAAGAGGAGCGACGCGTACTTCTGTACGCGAGCGACGGTTTGAGCGACAAGATGGGGTGCTTCGGGGCTGCGCAGCGTCAACGTGACCGCCGTTCGGTAGAACGGCGGAACAAGGTTATTCGCCCGGGTTGATGTTCGCGTAGAACTCGGCCCCGTCGTCTAGGCGAAGGATGCCCACGCGGCCGAACTCGGAGCCCGTTGCGGCGGCGCAGTCGATGTCGATGCGGTCGGGCACGCCGGCGGTGTCCTCGCCGCCCAGGCGCACGATCTGCCCTCGGCCCGACTCCTCATCAAGCCCCGCCAGGCCGCCCGCCTCGCAATAACGCCCGAGCGACACCGTTGGCGTGTGGCCGCTCACCGCGACCGGACCCTTGCCCTCGGCAGAAAGCAACCCCGTCGGCGCATCCCAATAGCCGTGACGAATCCACAGCAGGTCATCGGACGACTGCACCGCAAGCATCTGCTGCAGTAGCTCGCGATCGGCATCCACCGCTCCCGCACCATCGGCACAATCAACCCCGTGTTCAAGCAAAAACGCCCGCGCCGCCTCGGTTTGGATGCCGGCATGTACCAACAGGTACGGACGCTCGTCAGTCTCGGCCACCGCGTAGAGCGGCAGCGTCGCCATCCAACGCACAAGCTCCTCGTACGCCTCGAATTCCATATCGTTGAGCTGCTGACGGGTGGTCCAACCGCCGTTGATATCCCAGGTCTCGGCATCGAGCGGATCCTGGCCAATGATGGCGTCGAGCATGATCTGCTCGTGATTGCCCTTGAGCACGCGAGCGTTGGGTAGCGAGCGCACGAGCTTAATAACGCCGACCGGATCGGGCCCGCGATCGATCATGTCGCCCAGCACATACAGCGTATCGTCGGACGCCAGCGAAATCTTGGACAGGGCCTCGTCAAGCGCACGCACGTGCCCGTGAGCATCGGATGTCACATAGATCGCCATGAAACGCCTCTCTTTACATTGCTGCCGAAGCCCGGAGCCGCAACTAAAACTTCAAGTTGAACTTAAACGTTACCCATTGTACTCCGTAGCAATAAAGCTGGAAAGGGTTGCATACCGTCAACGGTCGCCGGCGCACGCCTGCCAACCCGCACCGCTCACGCCACGCCGTCTGACACAGCGCCTCAACCAGCGCCGCCCGCACCTCCGCCTCGTGTCGAAAATGCGCACGCCCGCAATCCAGGCCCTTAAACCCACCATCTTTGGGTACAAATAAACGCAGATAACTGACCGTGCCACGCCAACCACCCAGGAGCGGACACTATCCATGAACCAGATACTTCTCTTTATCGGCCTCGTCATCATTCTGTGCCTGACCATCAAACCCGTCGGCAAAAAGCTCCCCTTCCCCACCCTGCTCATCTTTATCGCGCTGGGCATGCTGCTGGGCGTCAACGGTCCGGCGCATATCGACTTTAGCGACTATGCGCTCACCGAAACCGTCTGCAGCACGGCGCTGCTGTTCATCATGTTCTACGGCGGCTTTAACACCAACATCGACCGCGCCAAACCCGTCACCGCGCCGGCAGTGCTGCTGAGCACACTCGGCGTTGTCGCCACCGCCGGCATCACGGGCGCCTTTGCGCACTTCGTGCTGGGCTTCGACTGGATCGGCGGCCTGCTGCTGGGATCGGTCGTGGCGTCTACCGATGCGGCGAGCGTCTTTAGCGTGCTGCGCGAGCACAGTCTGTCGCTGAGAGGTGGCACCGACTCACTGCTCGAGGTCGAATCGGGCTCCAACGATCCCGTCGCCTATATGCTCACCGCCGTGCTCGCCACACTCGCGGCCGGCGGCGACATTAACATCCCCGTGCTGCTGGCCAAGCAGATCATCCTAGGCGTGGGCCTGGGCCTTGCCATCGGCTGGACATCAGGCCGCCTTATCGAGCGCGCGCATGCAACAGCCGAAGGTGCGCAGACCATCTTCTTGTTCGCCGTGGCGATCGTTGCCTACGCGCTGCCGAGCTACCTGGGCGGCAACGGCTTTTTGGCCGTGTACCTTGCCGGCATCGTGCTAGGCGCGAGCGACATCACCGGTAAGGTCGAGCTGGCGCACTTCTTCGACACCCTCACCGAGATGGCCGAGATGACCATCTTCTTTTTGCTCGGCCTGCTCGTGACGCCCGCCCGGCTGCCGCAAATGCTGCTGCCGGGCCTGGCACTCATGGCTTTTATGCTCTTCGTGAGCCGCCCCATCGCCGTCGGTCTGCTGCTGGCGCCCTTTAAGACAAACCCTCGCCAGGTGGCGCTCGTAAGCTGGGCGGGCCTGCGCGGAGCAGCATCGGTCGTCTTTAGTCTCTTTGCCGTGGTGGCCAGCGTTCCCGGAGGTCACGACCTATTTGACCTGGTGTTTGTAATTGCCGTGTCGAGCATTGTGGTGCAGGGATCGCTGCTGCCCGCAGTGGCGAAGAAGCTCGACATGATAGATGCGGCCGGCGACGTGCGCCGCACTTTTAACGATTACCGCGACGAAGAAGGTATGTCGTTCGTCAAGCTCAAGGTGGGAGCTGGACATCCGTTTGCCGGTCGCTCGCTCGCCGATGTTGGCAGCGTCACGGACATGCTGGTGGTCTTGGTGCTGCGCGATGGCGCACACCCGGTGCTGCCCAACGGGGATACCGTGATCGAAGAAGGCGACCTGTTGGTGATGGCTGCCCCGACGTTTGAAGAGCGTGCCGGGGTTACGCTACGCGAGGTCACCGTAACGCCCCATGGACATCTGGCCGGTCAGCGCCTGCGCGACGTGCCGCAGGGCAAGCACCCGTTTATCGTGGTAATGCTCAAGCGCGACGGCCAAACGATCATCCCCGACGGCAACACCCTCATATACGCCGGCGACGAAGCCGTCATCGCCACGCTGGCATCATAGCCATCCCCGCCCATAAGTTGCGGTGAGATAGGGACTGAATAGGCCTTCTAGCAGCCTAAACAGTCCCTATTTCACCGCAAGTTATTAAGGGGATGGGTTGAAAAACATTTGAATTGACACCGAAATGAAAAAAGCCGGGAAAACGTCCCCGGCACTTGGAAGCCTTCTCTTTTGAGATGACCGACTTCTTTATATCACGAACGCTAGTTAGATGCCATTCATTGAGGGCTTTTTCAGGCGCGCCATCCCATCCACATGGCGCCATTTGAAAGCCGTCCGATCTCATGCTATAAAGAAATCGGTACTCTCCAAAAAGAGGGGCCTCCAAGAGCCGGGGTCTTACCCCCGGCATTTTTTGTGCGAGTCAAGACTAAACAGTTCTCTAGAAACCACCGGCGCCCTTACGTCAGCAATTTACGAGCCGCTCTACCCAACCTCTCGGCGGCTAAGGACTTTTCGCAGGTAGTTTGACGAACATATGTTTGCTTATTATAATTATACTTGAAAGCACCCCTTATCTCATGGTATAAAGAATATGGTTCCCTCCAAAAGAGGGGCCTCCAAGAGCCGGGGTCTTACCCCCGGCATTTTTTTTTGAAAAAATGGAGGCCCACCATGAGCGAACTCTCCGTCTTTGTTGACGAATCTGGCGACCTCGGAGGCGTCTCCAACTACTACCTCGTCACCCTCGTTTTTCATGATCAAAACGATGCAATCGTTGAACGCATTGACCGCTACGAGCGCGCCCTGTCGCAGTCCTCGCTTCCCAATACGCCTTTTCATGCAGGACCCCTATTGAATGGAAACGGCGACTACAAAGATCTTCCCAAGGAGCAGCGAAGGCACATGTTGAGCGCATTTCGCGCGTTCATTCAGCATCTCCCCATACGCTACCTCTGCCTACAATACCGAATGAGCGAATTCACCGACAATCAAAACGGTCTTGCGGAAAGAATGAGGCGGGACCTCACGGTTGAGCTTTTCGACCATCTGGAATTCTTCCAACGATACGACACTGTTAAGATTTACTACGACAACGGTCAACCGATCGTAACAGAGGTCATCCATTCTGCGCTCGAGTACGTTCTAGCAAAGGACGTCATCGTATACCGAGAAGCCACGCCGCGAGCCTACCGGCTATTCCAAGTTGCTGACTACATCTGCACGATCGAGCTAACGGCTATCAAGTTTGACAGTAAGGAAGAAACCAAGACGGATCGGCTATTTTTTGGAACCCGAAGGACGTTCAAAAAGGGATTTCTCTTATATCTCAGGAAGAAACGGATGAACTGACCCGGAATCACCAGTCGTAAGACGCTCCATAGTCATCGTCGACGGCAAAGTCTCGGAGGTCGAGGCCTTCGCATTCGGCTCGCGCTAGGAGCTCTTGGGGCGACTCATCCTCGATATCCGCTACGTCGAGCATGGCAGCCGGAAAGCCCGCACCCGCCGCACTCCCCGCGCGATCGAGCAGGCTCTCGCGCAATTGGTCTACATCAACGTCGATCTTCATGGTGCAACCTCCTATCGAGCCAAGCCCTTACTCACCAGCGCCAAGCACATCCACAGCAGAAACAAAAGCTGCCACCTGTTTATCGTCCATCTGCGTGGCCAGGCGCCCCACGGACTCATCGTAGGCGAACTGCACCTTATCGATAAAGCAATCCCAAGCACGCTCATCCACACGCACGGCAGCCTCGCAATACTGGCTGAGCTTTTTGAGTCCATACCAAAACGCATTCACATGGCGCGCAGGATCCTCATCCAGCACACCATCGTAGCGACGCCCGTTAAACTCGCGCATGCGCGCCACGGCAACCTTGAGCGAATCGCCGCCCTCGGCAGAAGCCTCATCCACCAGCTCGGGAATCGTAACCTCACGCCGAACAGTATGCCTGGTTGCACCATCGTACTCGCCCACCAGCACGTCCTCATCAAGCCGAGAATCGTAGTCCAAATAGCTCGTGCCGCAACAAATGCCGTGCGGCGAGCCCGTGCCAAACGCGCAGAATAACCCGCCGTCGGCAACAACACGACGGTAGGTCTCAAACGACTTCTTAACCTGAGCGAGCAACTCGGAAAGCTCCCCGGCATCGCACGCCGTCTCGATCGCAACGCGCGCAGGCTCGGGCAACGATACCGGCTCCACCATGCTCCCCGCAATACGGGCGGCACGCTCGGCCCGATACGCCTGCGCCGCCAAGCGTGCCCGCTGCGCAGCACCGCGCACGTTGGTAAGTTCACGCTCCAACGCCACGTCACCAGCAACATCGCCCGCAAACCCGTCAGTGCCCTGCGGGCCAGTCGCACTCAGCTCGGACTCAAACGTCGCTGTGATCATACCCGCAAGGTCCGTCGCGTCGGCGGCACAGCGCATCTGCTCCAGCTGCGCACATAGCAGATCGGCATCCAGGGGCACGGCATCCACAACGCGCACGTCACTCAAACGCGCCGTGCCCTGCAACACCAAAGCCCCCGCGACATCGTACGCCGTGCGAACCTTGGCCGCAGTATTGGCCCGCAGCTTTACCCCGATAAACGCAAGCGTCTGCTCCAAACGGGCCAGCAACTCGGCCTTCTCCTCCATGCGCAAAAAGGCAGCATAGCGGCGCTCCATCCGTAGCGGTCCAACAATGCCCGCCTGCTTGCGAGCGCGTGCAAGCGCGGCGCCCTCAACACGGCGAACATACCCGTCAACAGCCCGCACGGCAGACTCGCGCGCAGCGTGCTCGGAAGCCTCGACGCCCTTAAGCACACCCAACAGCTCACGGGAGCGCGCCTTGCGCACCAGCTCCCCGCGATCGTACTGCTCAAGCGCCGTCTGACGCTTGCCTACCGATTCAAAGCCAAACAGCTCGTCGAGCAGCTCGCCAACAGAACGCTCGCCCGCCATGGCAAGGCCTCCTCACGCACTACGCACCAACACGCCCGCGGGCCCACGCGCACTCAAGCCCGCTCGCCCGCACTTCTACAGATCCAGAGCCTTCTTCGCGGCATCGACCGGGTCGCCATCCATGTAGAACACCGGGCTCAGTCCCGAGATAATCTCGGACGAAACACTCTGTAGGCCCGCGATGGCACTCAGCGGCAAAATCACGCGCTTGGCGCCGGCGTTTTTGGCCACGCGCATAATGTCCTCGAGCCCGCGGATCTCGTCCATAGAGCCCGACATGCGCAAGATGCCCGGAATCGCCAGCGCGGGCATCACCGGGCGATTGCACGCCGCGGAGCAAAGTCCCACAAACTCGGCGAGCGAAACCTCCTCGGACAGGCCCTTACTCTGTAGGTCGTTGTAGAACAGCAGGTAATCCTTGGAGCCAATGTGCATGCCCGGCGCCACGCGGTTCGCCAGGTTCACAAAATTGTCGAACGCGGCCTCCAGCGTATCGCGCACCGGCTTGTTAAAGGCCACGCCCTCGTGCTTAAACTTGCACTCACCGGCAACGGCCTTGTTCTCCAACTTGTACACGGCAACCTCGCCGCCCTGCGACCTGCCCACGCCAAACACGTGACCGGACAGCAGCGGCCCGTCGGGAATCAGCGTGTCCTCGCTCTGCTCGGGCACGCGCACCACGTGCACGTCCTGCGGGTTGTCGGCATCCATATAGCCCAGGTTGACGTCGATAAACTCAACGCCCGCCATAATCTTGAGCTGCTCCTTTACGCGGCGACGGCCTTCGATGGCGTAGTCCAACAGCCAGCGCACGTCGTCCTTGTCCATGGCCTCGTCGGGGAACAGTAGCTTGGCCAGACCGCTAAAGGTCTTGCGCACGGCGATCTCGTCGCGCTTGTTAAAGTCGCTGTTAAAGCGGAAATACCGGTCGATATGGTGCGTAAAGTCCTTGCGACGCATCTCCTTGCAAAACTCCGACAGACAATCGGTAATCAGGCCGTAATGCCCGGTCAGTAGGCTCGAGCGCATCTTGGGAATCTCCCAGCCCGGCAGGTAATAATGGATGCGGTCAAAGAAAGCCGAATCGTTGTTAAACTCCGGCGGGAACGGATCAAACAGGTGCGTGGTCTTAAGGACGTTTTGCACGGTGTCGTTGATGTTGCCCTCAAAGACCATAGAGGCATCGGCGTTGATCTGGTCGCGGCCGCGCGCGTAACTGCCACTCGCCATGTAGTCTTTCATGATCTGCACGGCGTTGGTGTCCTTAAACCGCATGCCGGCGACCTCGTCGAACGTCACGCAATCCCAGTGTCCCACCAGGCCCACGCGGTCGGCTCGCATGGAGTTCATACGGCCGAACAGGTTGGCCGTGGTGGTCTGGCCGCCCGAAAGCAAAATGGCGTAGGGCGAGACCTCTTTGTAGATGTGGCTCTTACCGGTACCGCGGGGACCCAGCTCGCACAGGTTGTAGTTGCGCTCGATGAGCGGCACCATACGCTCGATAAAGTGCAGGCGCTCTTTCTCGGAAAGCTCACTGGGCTCATAACCAGCGGAGCGTAGCAGCATGTTGAGCCACTCGTCGCGCGAGAAATACTGGCGCTCTTCGACCATGGCATCCAGGTCCAGGTTGGGCATCTGGATGGGCGTGAGCGACGCCACGCTAAACGGAGAGTCCTCGGGCCCACGCTTCTTACGCTTGGCCTTGGCGCGGCGCGGCGCATCGTCGCCAAAGACCTCCATGCCAAACTCGTCTTCCTCATCCACGGGATGACGGTACTCGATGCTCATAATGCACCAAATGCCACCCTGCAGAATCTTGGAATAGTCGCGCACGTACTCGGCAGGCATCACAAACGGCTCGATAGTCAGATTGGCAAACGATGCCACGTAGATGTCTTTGTACTCGTCGAGCTTGGCCGTCACCTTGTCGATGATGGTAAAGCGGCCCAGTTCGCGAATCTTGGACTTAATGCGCTCGAACTCGTCGGGGCGCACGTAGTTATCAGTGAGGATCCTGCGGATGCGCTCCAAACCCTCTGCCACGGCATCCTCGTCGTCAGTTGAGCAATACATGCCCAGCAGGTACTCCAGCACAAAGGTTGGCACGTTGGCGCCACGCTTCATAAGGGCCGTCAGGTCCTTGCGCACGATCTTGCCAGCAAAGTGCTCGAGCAGTTTGCCGTCAAGGCCATCCATGTCGTAGCCCTCATCCTCGGGAGCCTCGGCCGCAGCCTGGTCATAGCCATCGGTCGAGGACTCGTCCTCGGCCGCCGCGGCAGACTCAACGGGCGCAGCAGCCTCAGCCTCCGCAGCAGGCACGACCTCCTCCGCAGCCGCAGCCTCCACGGGCACATCCACATCAATCGAGGGAACTTCCCACAGATCGTCATCATGGCTATCAAACATAGGGCACACTCCTAAAAACCAAAGTCAGCAACAGGGGCAAACGAAACAGCGATGGTGTACGTCTCGCGCCAAACGATCTTGCCCGTCTCGCGCTCGCGGCAGACCAGATAGTACGGACCCTTTGCCGAGAATCCATCCGCCGCGCGCAGCGCAAACTTGGCATGCACTACGCGCTCCTGCGAATTAACAGAAGTTTTGTTAGCATGCGCCTTGACCGTATCGCTCACCTCGTTGCCGCTTGCGTCGGTAAACACCAGCTCGTACTCGCACGGCAAGACCTTGCCTTGGGCTGGTTCTTCCTGGATCAAGTTGAGCGAGAAGAGCGAGTTGGTCACCCGGCGCCCCTCACTTAGCACGCGCAACGTCGCCGCGCGCGTGTCGACAAAGTCCTTGGAACCCGAGCGCGCACGCCAAAATCCAATAACGGGCACGCAAAGCTCCTGCAGGCTCATGCCGCCGTGGACGTAGTTGTTAGTACCACCGGGACGCTTGAAGTGCACGTTCTCGCGCGGGGCAAACCCCTCAAAGCCGGCACCCAAACGTCCCATGTCAACATTAACAAACACCCCGCGTGCCTCGCCCGAAAGCTTGGCCACGGCCTCGTTGGGCACCACCAGATGACGCTTGCCGTGCATGACGGGAGCGTCAAGGAAGGGAAGATCTGGCTTGCCGAGCATCTGACACTCGCTGAGCTCCCGGCGCGTGTAGATAAAGCCGTGATCCGCCGTTATAACAACACGCGCGCCCGGGGCGTCGGTGCACACGCGGCTCGCCAACGCGGCAAGCTCCTCTACGGTGTCCGTACAGGCATCGAAGACGTCATCCTGCGTAGCGGCCTTCTCGCCCGTGGCATCAATCTTGTTGTGATAGAGGTAGACAAGTCTTGAGTCCTTGAGCATCGCCTTGCGCTCGGTTCCCGCCATGTTGAGGTATGCACTCGAGCGCAAAGCGCGGGCTGTAGGCTCAACGTGGGCAAGCACGGCCTCGCGCTGCGGAGTCGTCGCAGTGGGCATGTCGTCAGCCAACACAAACGCGCCATCCTCTGCAAGCTCAAGCACCTGGTGCGGCAGCAGCGCAGGCATGCCCACCTCGGTAATGGAGGGAAAGACCGCCTGCATGCTAGAGACCTTGACGTTGCCGCCGCGTTCGCGCTCGAGCTGCGCCGCAACGTCGCGGGCCACCTCATAGCGCAGCGCATCGCTCACGATAACGACCGTTGTTTTGGCAGAACCCACAAAGGCGGGTAGCACATGCCAGTAAAACTCATCCTGCCGTGCGGGACCATCGATGTAGCCGCAATCGGCCCACTCCCCTTGCGCAGCAGCCGCCCAGCAGGCATTGGCATCCGCCAAGAACCAGTTGCTGTAGAGATTCTCCGCCCAGTCCGCCACGGCGCGGGCAGGTTCCTCGAGCGCATCGCACTCGACGGAGCGTGCCCGCAGATACGCGGTGCACATATGGCGATAGGCAGCGTCCATGGCATACCAATCGGACGTATAGGCATCCCACACCTGCTGGGACTGCGCCAGATGGAACCCACCCGCGTGCGTCTGCCTAAACGCGCACATATCGGCCACAGCGACAAGCAGGTCAAAGTAGCTCTCGACACGACGGTACCAGCTTAGGTCGCAACGGCGCGCAGCAAAGGCACGCGCATCCTCAACACGGTCTGCACCTTGCGCAAACGAGCAGAACAGCTGCGAGAGCACAACCTCGTTGACGCACGGGAACACATCAAGCGAAGCCAGCACATCGATCGGCAAGGTCTCGAACCGTGCAAAGAGTCCGCGGGCGTCCTCAACCAAACGGCAAATCTCAAATAGGTCCTCGCTCGACGCCTGGGTATCGGCGGTCTGGTCCCACGTACGCACCGCCTCAAGGCAATAGGAGCCGTAGGCGGGAGCCACATAGCTTTCGAGTCCCTTGAGCGCTCCCTCGGGAAGCGCGGTAGACGCCGCCGTAAGGAGCACATGGGATGAAAGCATAAGCAATGAGTCGCGCTCATACAGCGGTCCCTCAAGCCCATAGCAGCGAAGCA
Organism: Collinsella aerofaciens ATCC 25986; assembly: GCF_964259375.1. Lineage (GTDB taxonomy): Bacteria > Actinomycetota > Coriobacteriia > Coriobacteriales > Coriobacteriaceae > Collinsella > Collinsella aerofaciens_BO. The sequence goes on along the minus strand of NZ_CAXVJM010000023.1, from coordinate 8,492 downwards.
TAAAGGCAGAGAGCACATCGCGCACGCAGTACTTGTCCATCAACTCGGCCAGCGCCTCGGGACCCTCGTGCAGCAGCATGGTCATACAGCCACGCAGCACAAACGCGGGGCGCGCGTCACCAAGCTCTTTACCGCCAAAAATCACCGTAAGGATGCCGAGTTCGATATCGGATGCGCCCGAGGCATGCGGAACACACGCGGCAAACTTAGCGCAGCGGGTCTTGGCATCAAAGAACGTCTTGCGCTCGCGCAGGCTCTCGCGCACGGCGTCGATATTCTCGATGCCTAGCTGATCGGCCAAAAGCGAAAGATAATCAGCTTGAAACCGGTCAGCATACAGCTCAACATCGGCAAGCCAATCGCCCTCAAGCCTGCCGCGCGGGCAACGGCGATACAGCAAGATATCGCTCACAAGGTCATCGCGGTTGACGAGCTTCTTGACGGCAAACATGCGGCCCTCGCAGGCTTCAACAAACCGCACTGGGCGCTCAAAGTCACCGTGAGCGGGCATAACGCCGTCATCAGTCCCCGCACCGTCGAAGCCCTCGGCGGCCAAACGTTCAAACTCAGGAGCAAACTCGCCGTCCGCATCGTGCCAAACCACCACACGGCGGGGCATGCATGCGGGCAACGGTTGCAAAAACCGCAGCTTGAGCTGTTCTTCTACATCGATCTTGGGCATGAATATCCTTACCGTATCTGCAGTTACTTAATCTTTGCCAGCACATCCTGAAACTTGGCGTAGTTGACCTTGACGCCGTCATCCAGGTCGATCTTAATCATCTGGTCTGCCAAGTGGTGCAGTTTCTCCTCGTAGCCAATGGTCTCTTTGAGCTGGTCGTTAAGCTTTTTGACGCGCTTGTCCAAGCGCACGCGCTCGCCGCGCTCGGCACCAGCAAGGGCATCGTTGGCATAGCCGATCTGGGCACGGTAGCGCTCCTGCTGCCCATGCACATAGTCGGTGCGGATGCGAGCCAACAGGTCGGGCTGATAGCGATGCATGTAGACAAGGCACTTAAAGCCATTTTTCTTGCCGCTGTCGAACAGCCAGTAGATGGGGCGCTTCTTATAGGTCTGGCAGTGGTCCCTAAAGAAGTCCTTCAAAAAGTAGGCGCGGATGACCTCGCGCGAGGCGCCCTTGCCGCCGAGTGCCTCGGCAATAAAGGCCAGGTTCTGCTCAAGCGTCTCCTCACCATACACGGTGCGCACAAAGTCGATAAAGTAGCGCACGATGTCGTCGTCAAAGTACTCGTCATCGGTAATGGGCAGCACGTTGTCGCTATCGGGCATAAAGGTCACATGTGCGGGATCGGGCATCTTGGCCAGATAGTCATCGACTGTGGCGCCTTGGTCGGCCAGAACCAGCCCGTCCACATCCAGCGAATAGCGGCCAAACATGCAGCCCACGGCATAGCTTATGAGCGAGGTGATCTCGTCTCGCTTGGTGCGCGCGTATTTGTTGCCCTTATAGCTCTCGGGAATCTCGTCGGCGGTATCAAAGATGCGCGCCACCGAAACGTACTTATCCTCGACCTCGATGGGCACCTCACCCTCCATGTTGTAGATCTTGGCAAAGATTCGGTTGAGCTCTTCCTCGTTACTGCGAAGCTGCTCAAAGCGAGCATTAACCTCGGCCTTGCGAGCCTCGTATTTATCGGCGAGCAGTGTTGACATGGAACGCCTTCCAGGTAGTAGGGGATTAAAAACAATGATTCAAAGGGGCATTTTATGTGGTAGTCAAGCTTTTCTCACAGCACCCAGGAGGGTCCGTCCAACAACCGGGCACCATCTTCCTCGAGCGTATATTCACTCATCCAAGCCTTACCCAAAATGTCATACATAAAGAGCCAAAGGCTTACCCCATCGCGAAAGGTCCTCGTTGAAACAACGTAATTGGAGCCCTCAACCTCGCCTTCATACGACTCACACGACTCAAAACCGATGTAATCAAAACAACAGGTATCTCCAGGCTCAAGATTAGATACGACTGGCTTTTCCTCCACAATAATTGACGGAATTGGCCGGGGACCTACATTGGTAATCGAAACAATGAATCCGTAATCTTCCTCGAAACTGTCCACCTCAACTTGAGGCTTAGCCTTTTCGCTCCGAGACCTCTCTTCTTCTTGCTTCGTTTCTATGTCGTGCTGATACGAGACCACTGCAATAATGACTGCCGAAAACGTCCCGACTCCATTTAACAAATCCCCCGACGATAAAGAGTTGAGCAACGGAAGCGAGCAAATGCCGGATAGAAATCCAAGAAGAGCTTTAAACAGTAACGTGAAAACCACTAAGCATGGAATTGAAACAGCCAAAGAAATAAATAGTCGGCGAATGTACCTCATGCTGATCACTCACAATAAGGGGTGACGTTTAAAATCCCAGGAGGTTTCAAACGAGTCCCAGTCGGTTTTTGACAGTTCGATAGCCAGTTCAGCCATGCTAGAGATACGGCCCTCTTCACCAAGGCCAAGAAGCGGCAGCCTTGACACAACGCCCGCATTACAATTAAGAGTTGGGTTAATCATTCTGAGCATCACAGATGCTGCGGATGAATTCAGGTAGGCAATTAGCGGAAGCAGGTTGTCATCTGCAATAAATGCGCAACTTCCAGCATGCTCAAAAAGACTGTGTCCGCCGTTGACTCTAAACGAATTGCGATCGGACGTAACGTCTGACCAAGAGATCGACGGCCTAAATTGATCATCAAGGCTGACGGGGCGGAATCCTGACTGTTTTTTCATCTCCAGTTGGCCAGTGACTGAGAAATTCATAACGTTATCTCGGTTGCCATACCACTTGCGATAGCTACCACCTTTGTTACATGGATACCAACACGTTGCGGTTTGGACCTCGTTAATCGATGAGCACTCCCTATCAAACTTTGATAGTTGGATCTCCCACCAAGCTCTAATGAATAAGTCATTGTTTCCCGTTGTGATTCCAGCTTGAAGCGACGCGCGCGTACCAACAGCTGGATTTGATTTAAATGCAGATAGTATTCCGCCCCCAGCCCAGTAGGCTATTGGGGCACCGGGGATCTGCTTGAAGATGTCGGCGTCGCGGCGGTAGAACCAGCCGCAGTCGGGATCTCGGATCGCCTCGAGCAGCTTGAGACGCTTCGCCTCACTACCGTTGATGCCGACGAGGCGCACGTAGGCGCCCTCGCATGCCGCGCGGCCATTGTAGATGACGTCGGCTGTCACGTTGACGACCTCGCCGCCGATGGCGTCGAATGCGCGGGGGCCGAGATGCGCCATCGAGACGATAGTCTTGCCGCCGGTGAGCGAGGAGCGCATCTTCTCGAAGCTGCCCAGGAACATCCAGCTCTGCATAGTGACCATGGCCGCGTAACCGCGGTCCTTTGTAAGGTTGAACCCGCGCTCGATGAAGCACGTACACAGGTCGCTCTTCACGTCGGGGTAGTTCTTCTTGACCCACTTGCTCATAAAGGGGTTAAAGCTGCTGCTGCCCATATACGGAGGATTCGCCACGACGCAGGTAAAACGACGGGACAGTTTCTCGCAGATGACGGCAACGCTTTCGAGCTTAGTTTTGGTCGCAGAAGCAAAAAGATCGTCGGAACAGCTCGCGGCGGCGGCCTTAAGCTCGTCAATCTCGTCCTCTGAAGGATTAAGAAGCGAGCCGATCTCGCCCAAATGGCTCAGTTCCTCGGCGAGCTTCTTGTTACCCGGCAGCTCATCCTCTCCCAGCGGAATGCTCGTGAGCACGATAACATCGGCGCGAACACCACGCCTAAAGAAGCGACGGTCGTGCTCGCGAGCGCACATGGCAAGCGCCAGCTCGGCGATCTGAGCCGCACGGGGATCGATCTCCATGCCAGCGAGGTTTTTGGTCAGGATGAGCTCCGGGATCTCGCGCTCGCGGTAGCCGCGCTCCTCGTACATGGCAAAGAGCAGCTCAAACGCATAAACCAGGATATGGCCCGAACCGCACGCTGGGTCGCAGAGCGAAATCTCCTCGGGACTCGAGATGCGGATGAAGTCCTCGTGCTCAGAATCGGGCTCGATGTAATATTTCATGTGCTCGCGTAGCGAACTCCCCGGGTTGTTGAACATCCACAGACGGCCGAGTGAGTTCTCGACCATATAGCGAACGATCCACTCGGGGGTGAAGAGCTGCGTGGCGGGCGCGATGTCCTCCGCCGCTGCTTTGCGCTTGGACTTGAAGAACTCGTCTTTAACGTCAGCATTGTAGTACTGATACATCCAACCCAGAACGGTCACGCCCTCGCACCAGTCCTCGTCAGCGAGGACGGCGTTGAGCTTGCCCACCACGCCGTCGGATATCATGAGGCCCTGGGGCAACAGCAGCTCCATGGCTCCGCCCACGCGTTCAAAGACACCCGGCAGGCAATCGGCAAGCTCCTCGCACTGAGCAACAAACAGGTAGCGCCACAACGGTTCATCCAAGCCCGCCATCTTGAGCTCGGCTATGCGATCGGTATCGACCGTCGCTATTTCCACGTCCAGTGCGTTCTCCACGGCCTCGCTGCCATGGCTGCCGTCCGCACGACTTAGCATGCGCATACGGCTGGGAAGCCATCCGCGTGCATCCATGAAGCGAATGGCCACGATGCGGTTGAACCAGGTGTAGGCAGCACGGTCGCGCAGTGCCTCGTGACCCACCTCTGCCTGTATGCGCAGCAGTTCGTCGCGTTGCTCAATCTCGGCCGGACTTAGGGGCAGGCCGTTGACGGTCTCGGACCCAGCGGGCGCAGGTGCAGGTTCGGTGATGCCGTAGCGCACCATCTGCGCCTCCACGCCTTTGATGAGCTCCGTGCGGGCCCAAGTGCAGAAGCTCTTAAGAGCAGAATCGTTCATGGTTGATGAGCCTTTCTAAACGCCATAAGCCACCGGTGCGCGCTTTGGTGCCAGTGGCTCTGCGGGCTAGTTGATACGAATCTCGTCGTTTGCAGCGAGTGCTTGCATAAGGCGGGAGCGCAGGTCGTCCACGTAGCGCTCCACGTCCTCTGCGGACAAGAGACGACTCGGCTTGGCCAGATCGGCGCGGCGCACAGTCTTGATCTTGCGCTGGGGCACGGGTGCAGGCGTGGGCGCTGACGACGCAACGGCCTTGTTGGAGATCTTCTTGACCACCTCACCCGTACTCGTGACCTCGGTGGTGCGGCGCTCGTTGTCCATACGGATGCGGGCCGCATCCACAGCGTCGTACATCCCGTTGGTTGCTGCGCTGAGCCAGTTGGCCCAGTTAGTCGCGGCAACACTCAGCTCGTTGAGGCTTTGAGCGCTGTGGGCACGGTTTTTGAACGACTCGTATTTGGCGCCGGCGTCTGCTATGGCATCCTTGGCTTGATTGACAAAGCCCTTTTGACTCTCAGCCTGTGCCTGCAGGTCTTGCAGATCGCTCTCGATTCGGCACAAAAACTCATTGCGGCGGATGCCCAGCAGCTTTTTCATGTCGTCCTCGACGGGATCCATAAGCGGCTGCAGGTCTTTAATGCGGCCGTAGGGCTTGGGATCCTTGAGAACCTCACGCACCTTTGCCACATTCTCAACCGCGCTGGGAATGTCATCGGAGGCATACTCGATACCCTCGGTGCGGCTCAAGAAATCCTTGGCGTGGTCAAACGCTGTTCGTTGGTTGGACTCGAAAAACTCAACCACCTTGTCAAAGTCTTCCTTGGCATCGAGCAAGCGCTCCTCATGCTTGGTGAACGTGGTCAAGAACGCCTCGGACTCGTTCTGGTCCTTAAGGACGTCGACGACCTCAGAGCGCATCTTATCGCACTCACTCTCGCCAGGATACGGATAGAGCGGTTTGATGCCCGTATAGAAGCCGTGCGCCATATCGAGGCAGGCTTGACGAAGGCTCTCAAGGCGCTCTTTAAGCTCGGCCACGAGCTTATCCTCATCGGAGGGCACGGTATCAAGGTCAAACAGGTCACGCATAAGATCGCCCGTATCGCGCAGCAAACGGTCACTCATACGCACGCGTAGACGCACCTGCACCTTATCGGCATCCTTGCGCAAGAACGCCACCATTCGATTGTCGTTGGCTTGGATCGTCTGACCGCCAAACAGCACTTGCGCGCGTTGCTCAACCACAAGCTGCGCCACCACATTTGCGATATTGACCTCGCGCCAGCCATAGGGCTTTTGCTGGTACTTGCGCTGAATATCACCCATAGCGGTATCCAAATGACGCTGATGCTGCACTCTGAGGTAATCCTCGACATCCTTGAGGGCACGCGCATTCCCAGCGTCCATGCCATCAAGCCCAGCTTGAATATTGCCCGCCAGCGTGGAGCGGATATCGGAATCGCCCTCGACCGGCGCGCCGATATAGCCAGCCTTACCAAAGATTACGTCGCACAACTGCGCGAGCACCTGGTCGAAGACCTGCGCAGGCTTGGTGGCACGGACCTCAACCATGCGCCCGTTGACGGCGCATCGTGCATGAAGCACCGCCTCGGTCAAAAGGGTGTCAGCCTCTTTCTCGTTAGAGTCCTTCTCACGCATTTTGGCCTCGACAATCTGGCGGGTGCTCGGCGGTAACTCCTGCAGGTTGCGCGTCTGGGCGTACATGCAAATCTTGGCGGCGTTGACGAGTGGGGTCCAATAATCCACCTCGTCGCTCAAGGCCACGATGGCTTTATCCACAGATTTCAATGCTAACTCGGCATCGTCGGCGCAGCCCAAGTCACTGGCCATGGTCACCACGGAAAGTTCCATACCGCCCATGCTGGATCCATGAATCGAGCCATCCACGTAGCGGTCAAAGGGGAAGTCGTTGGCCTCGCGGGTGAGCTTGCGCGCAGTGTAGATGCTCTCGAACAGGCGCTTCTTGATAGACTCGATCACCTTTGCGTTGTCGATCGGGGTTTGCGCGATCTCCTGTGCAATTTCCTGCTCCTCATCGGTAAGGAAGCTGTAGGTATCACCCTGGCGCGCAACGTAGTTCTCGTGCTCCAAGCGGGCGAGGGATTCCTTGACGCGGTCCTTAAGGGCGCGCTTGTCCACGTCAAGGCTATCAATCATGAAGATGGAGATGTTCTCGACCGAGGCCTTAACGTAGCCGATGTAGCGGATCAAGTACAGGAGCTTAAGCACCCGAACATCGTAGCTCTCAAGACCTTCTGCGTTTTCAGCTGCGCGCTCCGCGCAGACGACGACCTGAATGATGCCGTGCTCCAGGTCTTTAGAGATTGTGTCGAAGAAGCGCCAGAAGGGCACGAGAGCGCCGGTCTGCTCATGCTGGATAGCCTGAGCACTCTCCTGGAAAGCGCTCAGCATGGAGCGCTCGCCCGTGGACATGTGTTTGGCCTTGACACCGTGCTTGCGTACCTCGGTCATGACGTCGGGCAGCAGCTTGAACTGATAGCCTACAAACGGGTAGCTGGCGACAAACTCCTTGGCGTTGGCATAGCCCGCAAGATCGGCGCGCGAGCCTTCAAATGTGAAGTTGTTTTTGAGGACGGCGGAGTCCTGCTTATAGAGTTGGGCAAGCGCATCGGCCGCCGGTGCGGTCTTCTCCAAAATACGGCGCTGAATGACCTCGTCAGCGCTGGAGCTAGAAAGCGAAAGGCGAGTATCAAATCGACCCAAGATCTTAGAGAACATGCTCGTATCCAGCCCGCCCGGTAAACCGAGATTGTAGATGTCTTCTTGACTCGAAACCATCACCCAAACACGGCCACCACAAACTGATCCGAGTTCCTCGACTACCGTCTGGAGACTCAACAGACGATCCGAGTTGCCGCCGTTAGCAATAAACTGGCCAACCTCATCAACCATGAAGACCAAGCGAAAATCGCCACCATTGGCAGCCGCCTGAGCGTCAATGTACTCCTTAACCTTTTGAGCAAATTCATCAGGCTGAAGAAGCTCGTCATCAGGAGCAGAGACCCATGCACTAATTTCATCGTCGCTCATGCCCAGAACAGATTTAAGAAGCTTACGAAAAGCCTTGTTATACCTATAGGTCTTGCGATTTTCGAGCCATGTTTTTCCTGTTAGACGCTCAAATTCGTCGCGAAACTCTTGAGTTTTACCTATCTCATCGATGTACTCCTCAAGCTGAGCAAGCTTGGGCTTAACGCCGTAAAACCCTCGCGCCTCATAAAACACGCGCTGGAATCCATAGAGAACAGCAACAGATGCCTTATCGCCCTTCCACGACCCCGCCTTGGTGTCGATATTGAACAGTAAGGTTTGCGTAGGAACGGAACAGGCGTGCTCCATGGAAGCAAACACCAACGGATCGGCAATCTTGCCATCAAAAAAAGAGATAGCGCGCTTCCCATCAACATTGAGATTCCCAAGCAAATAGCTCAAGATTTTAAGAAAGTGTGACTTACCGGACCCATAAAAACCACTGACCCATACGCCCATTTTGTTGGTAGGGTTATACAGAGAATCGCCGTAGGCTTTAAATAAGGCTCTGTTAGACCAGGATTGACATGCCGACCTGCCGGCTAACTCGCCGTCTCCCCGTCGGGCGCCGGC
>NZ_CAXVJM010000022.1:0-31837 GCF_964259375.1 Collinsella aerofaciens ATCC 25986 | reverse complement strand
CGCCCCCGGTGCCATTCCGCAATATCAACGGTGCCGATTCGCAATAATCACCGGTGCTCAGACGAGCAAATACTCACTTAACTATCGGCTCTCCGGTTTGGCGGTCTTTGCCAGATAACGACTGGAATGAAGCGATGTCGACGAGGCCGCTTACGGCCATTTTGCCTCCTCCTATTTGTCCGATGACCGGAGGCTGCCTTTTGCTGATTCGTCCTTTTGGGGTTCGGACGGGCTCCCTGTTGTCCGTAATGTCGATAAATCGCTCGAGCTGGGATTTCCATTGGGTTATGAGTGCGGTTTTGGGAACGATGACGAGCGTTGGAAGACCAATGGATGCAATAAGATAAGCTCCGATGACTGTTTTACCGAAGCCTGTCGGCGCGGACATGATTCCGTCTTCGTATATGAGCATCTGATCAGCGGCGATTTGCTGCTCAGGGCGAAGGACTCCTTTAAATGCCATAACAATCGGATTACCCGATTTGCGCTCGTCTGAATAGTGGGCGGTAACGCCGGTCTCTTGAACTAGCTGCTCAAGTTGAGTTTTGCAGCCCCGGGGAATTGCAACATGACCATCTCTCAGTTCGCTAAGGTCTATGAGTCGCGGTTTGCCGAATACTGATTGATGCATGGACTGCGCGCGATAGAATGCCGGATTGGCAAATGTCGCAAGTCCGCGGATTTCCATTTGAGCTGCTGGACTCAGAGACTTCTCGGGGATGTACAGCATATCGGCTTGAATAACGGGCAGCGATGAGGGAAAGTCCCGCGATGTGAGTGGTAGTCGCTTTCGTGGTCTTTGGGCATACCGTTTGCCCTTGTTTGCCACCGTAGTTGTTGCTGGTCCGTGCGGGTTGTTTCCAGGGGCCTCAATCAGATCTTGCACCGTCGAGCGCGGAATCAGCTGGACTTGTGATAGATAGAGCCATTGGTCGGGAAAGGGCTTGAATTGTTCGTCTACAAATACACTGTTTCCTTCACGTTGCGCCTTGCCTTGAAAGGGGAGTGCGATGAGGTTTCCGAAGCCTCCATCGGGAATAGTGGCCTGAGCGGGTAGCATTCGATCAAAGGCCTCGAACGTGATTGTCTTATTATGCGCCGCAGCTTCGGTTATGAGGCAACTTCCAAACTCTCGGGCAGCCTTTGCGCTGATTGGCTCGAGGAAGAAAAACCAGATGTGGGCGCCGTTGCCGGACCTTGAGCGCTCAACGGCGGCGTTAATGCCCCGTCGTATTGCAACAAGCCGTACGGCATTTGTTGCCTCTTTCCAGTCCGCTTTGTCAAAATCGATGACGAGAACTTTCGTGTTGCAGTTCCTATCGAGAACATATTGCCCGAGGACATCGCGGAACCGGTCATCGTTGCCTTTAAAGTGAGCAATGATTGCGGCATCGCTTAATTCCGGGAAGACGCGATTGCTGCATTCTACGCATTTAACTCTTTGATGGGCTGCTTTGGGGCAAATTCCTGGCTCCCACTCATTAGCACAAGCAGGCGTATAGCCAATGCCCCCGTCCTTTCTGCGATATCCATGAGCGTAAACATCTTTGCGCCCGGTAAAGAGACTGCGAAAGAGCTCGAGTTTATCGCGTGCTGGGCTCGCGCTGGTGACGATGCCCTCGATTTGCGCTCGTTCATCGAACAAAGCGCCAGCTTCTTCCCACTCTTCTAGCGTTGCGTAGCGTACGTCTGAACCGTTGTTGCAAATGACGATTTGTCGGTGTTGGTCCGATATATGTGTGATCGTCTGATCGTATTTAAATTGTGCGGTCCCAAAGAGGGCGTATTGATGCATGGCGTTGCCCATTTGAATGCCGTCCTTGTATTGGAGTTGTTGAGACGAGGGTACGGCATTACGGCTTTTTGGGATATGTAATTTCGATTCAAGTTTGCTAATGGCAAGGGATTATTCTGCGAGCGGCTTTCGGTCGATGCCAAGGCGCGCGACGGCCCTTGATAATCAGGGTTTGCGGTCATATAGGTAGCCGGAGGCGTAAAGAGCGGACCTCATTCAGACCCGGTGGGCAAAAAATGGCAAATATGAGTACTGTTGCTCGGTTAGTCTCATATCATTTGAGAAGTATCTAAGACCAATTGACTGAGTTTTAGTATATTCACCCCTCTAAACACGACGATTCGGGGCTTTATGGAGCTTGAAATCGGTGGAAGCGGGCAATTTCAGCGACATTTTGCTGTTACTTAATTTATGACAGTACTCATATTTGCCATTTTTTGCCCACCGGGTACCGCTAGGGGCTAGTCGAAGCTCCCCCAAACAGCTGGGAATGCGCCGATCGTCAGCATATCTTGTATATGGATGGCTCAGCAAAAGAAGTTGCGGTGGAATGGGGATTGATTTGCGGCTGATAAGCCAAAAACAGTCCCTATTTCACCGCAAGTGGTATGGGTGGCCCTAATTGGCAGGTTGGTAGCGGGGGCAGTAGCTGATGGCGATGGCGTCGACGCCTACGTGGGTCGCGATGGTGCAGCCGATGGGGCCGGTGCCGGCGTCTACGTAGTCCTGGCCTGTGAGCGCTTGGTTGACGAGCTCATGCTCCTCGGCGGCGCCGGTCGTGAGCACGCGCACGCTGGAGCCCGGGTGCTCGGCCAAAAATGCGAGGCAATCGGCCATGGTGTTGGCGACGATGCGCTTGGCGCCGCGGCCCTTCTTGATGGCCTTGATCTCGCCCGATTTCCACTCCGGCGAAACGGCTAGGCGAATGTTGAGCATTTGCGTGAGCTGGCCGGCGAGTTTAGGTGCGCGGCCGTTCTTAACGAGGTTTTCGAGCGTGCGGGGAATCAGCAGCAGGTGGGCGTCGGGCAGCGTCGCGCGGATCTGCGCCTCGGTCTCGTCCAGGCTGCGGCCGTCCTCGCGCATGGCCAGCGCGTACTCCACCAGCAGGCCCTCGGCGCCCGAGCCGGTGCGCGAGTCGATGCAGCGCACGTCGAGCTCGTGCGTTTCGGCCGTCAGGCTGGCGTTGGCATAGCAGGCGGACCACTCGCTGCACAGCGAGATAAAGATGGCGCTGTCGTGGCCGTCGGCGCGCACGCGGTCAAAGAGTGCCTTGAACTCGCCGGCGCTCGGCTGCGAGGTGTGCGGCAGTTGCTCGGAACCGGCCATGCGCGCGACGTACTCCTGGGCGGTAATCTGCACCTGGTCGAGCAGGTCCTCGCCCTCGATAATCACATGCAGCGGAATCACGTAAATGCCGAGCTCTTGGGCGCGGGCGGGGGAGATGTCCGACGTGGAGTCGGTTATGATGGCAAAAGACATAATTGCACCTTTCGTTGGGGCGCTTGCGCGCCGCCTTCTGAGAGCAAAGTGCGACAAGTATAGTAGAGTCGTTCCACATTACTAGGTTCAATTGTTGAATAGTCAACAGTTTGAAGTGTCGGTGTGGAAATCGTCAACTGGGGAAGAGGAATGCCGATGGAGGCACTTGAGATATGCAGGCGGCCGGTCGTGCTATTTGATTTCGATGGCACGGTGGCCGATACGGGCCGGGCGGTGATGACCTCGACGCGCAAGACGCTGGCTGCGCGCGGGTTTTCGGAGGCGCAGATGGGTGACCTGCGTCGCATGATCGGGCCGCCCCTGTGGAAGAGCTTCCACGACTTTTACGGCTTTACGCGCGAGGAATCGCTCGTGGTGGCCGACGAGTACCGCGCCTTTTTTGACGAACTGGGGCCGGAGGAGTATCCCGTGTTCGACGGAATCCCCGAGTTACTCGACGGCCTTGCTGCCCAGGGCAAGCGTATGGCCGTGGCGACGTCGCGCATGGAGGCGAAGTGCATCGATATGGTGCATGAGCTGGGGCTTTGCCAGTTCGAAGCCGTGTTTGGCATGAATCCGCCGCAGGGGCGCGAGACCAAGGCAGATTCGGTTCGCGATGCGCTGGCGGCGCTCGGTGCGACGGCCGACGAGGCCGTGATGATCGGCGACCGCTTTAACGATGTGGAGGGCGCGCACGCGATGGGTGTGCCGTGTATCGGCATCTATTCGGGCGCGGCGTCGCCGGGCGAGCACGAGGCCGCGGGAGCCAATGCGGTGGTGCACTCGGTGGCCGAGCTTGCTAAACTTTTCGCAATATAAGTATGTGATGTGAGGGGCGGGCACGCTCGCCGCTCATTGGTAAGGAGGTCCTCCATGAATCAGGTGGAGCAGAACGTTACCGAGTATGTCGACGAGGTCTGGGAGGATGTCGTCGCCGATATCGAGCAGCTGGTGAGTTATCCGTCCGTGGCAGTTTCCGCCGATGCGGAGCCCGGCGCGCCGTTTGGCCGCCCGGTCCGTGACGCGCTCGATTGCGCGCTCGGCATCGCGCAGAAGCTCGGCTACCGGACGAGCGACGACGAGGGCTATGTGGGCATTGCCGATATCCCTGGCCGCGGCGACAAGCAGCTCGCGACCATCTGCCACGTGGACGTGGTTCCCGCCGGTCCCGGTTGGAACACCGACCCGTTTGCGATGGAGCGCCGAGAGGGCTGGCTGCTCGGTCGCGGCGTAATCGACGACAAGGGCCCGGCGGTGCTGTCGCTCTACGCCGGCGCCTATCTGCTCAAGCACGGCATTACCCCGCGCTATACCTTCCGCGCGCTGCTGGGATGCGATGAGGAAGTGGGCATGTCCGACGTTCACCATTATCTGGAGAACCACGCGAACCCCGACTTTCTGTTTACGCCCGATGCCGAGTTCCCGGTTTGTAATGCCGAAAAGGGCCAGTTTGGGGCGACGTTTGTGAGTCCCAAGATCGACGGCGGGCGCATTGTGTCCTGGAGCGGCGCCGAAGCGAGCAACGCCATTCCGTCGCAGTCTATCTGCGAGCTTGCGATTGCCGCCGATGAGCTGCCGGCGCCTGTTGAGAACGCCGACCGCCTGGAGATTACGGCGCTCGAGAACGGCCATGCCCAGATTTTTGCGCACGGTATTGGTGGCCATGCTTCGATGCCCGAGGGGACGATCAACGCCGTCGGCCTGATCGTGACGTACCTGCGCGAGGCCGAGGACGCGTTTGGTGCGCGCGACGAGCGCCTGCTGACGCCTGCCGAGCACGAGTTCGTCAAGTTCTTGGCCTTTGTGCATGCGGACGCCTATGGTCGCGGCTTGGGCATCGATGCGACGAGCGCGGCGTTTGGCCCGCTCACGTGCAACCCCGGCGTCATCCGCGTGGTGGATGGCCACATTGAGCAGGTCATCGACGTGCGTTTCCCCGACAGCACGAGCGCCGATACCATCTGCGAGCAGCTCGAGCCGCTCGTGGGCCGCTTTGGTGTGACGTATCTCGTGGGTCGTACCAAGGTGCCGTTCTCGGTCTCTGCCGACGATCCGGCCGTGAAAGCGCTGATTGATACCTATAACGAGTTTACGGGCAAGCATGCCGAGCCCTTCGCCATGGGCGGTGGCACGTACGCGCGCAACTTTGCCCGCGCCGTATCGTTTGGCCCCGAGGAGACCGGCCTTGAGCTGCCCGCGTGGGGCGGCCAGATGCATGGCCCCAACGAGTGCGCCAACGAGGAACAGCTCAAGCAAGCGCTCAAGATCTATATTGTTGCGATCCTCCGTTTGAATGAATTAGAGCTTTAAGGTTACGCGGTTTCCCAATCTAAGTTGCGGTGGAATAGTTCCTAGAATGGGCCATTTGATGGCCAAGCAGGAACTATTTCACCGCAACTTTGCTTTTATTGGTGTAAAAGGTGCGCCATATTTGGCGCTGGATTGTTATTCGTTTGTAAAGCCCTGCCGCGCTTGCGGTAAGGGTTTATCAAATGCCCGTAAGAAACCGCAGTTGGCGCGGGTGCTGCCCGGTCGGGATCGTATCTTTCCAAACAGCAAAGCGGGCAGGGTGCCCGCGATTCGCATGTACGAAAGGAAGATCATGCTCGATCAGGCTTATTCTCGTCGTCAGTTCCTCGGCCTTGCTGGTGGTCTTGCCAGCATCGTCGGTCTCGGTCTCGTTGGCTGCGGCGGCGCAGGCGCATCCGACGCCGCCGACAAGGGTAGCGCCGCTGCTGCCGAGTCCGTCTCCGGCGAGGTGACCTACGACGGTGCCTCCTCGTTCCAGGCTCTCGTCGAGGCCGCTGCCGAGAAGTTCATGGATGCCAACCCCGACGTCTCCGTCTCCGGCTCGGGCAACGGTTCGGGCAAAGGTCTGACCGCTGTTGCCGCCGGCACCGTCACCATCGGTAACTCCGACGTCTTCGCCGAGACCAAGCTCGAGGCCGACCAGGTCAAGAACCTCGTCGACCACGAGGTCGCCGTCGTGGGCATGGGTCCCGTCGTCTCTAAGAACGTGAAAGTCGACGACCTGTCCCTCGAGCAGCTCAAGGGCATCTTCTCCGGCCAGATCACCAACTGGAAGGAGGTCGGCGGCGACGACGCCACCATCGTCGTTCTCAACCGCAAGGCCGGTTCCGGTACCCGCGCCACCTTCGAGGCTGCCGTCTTTGGCGACGAGGCAGTCGACTTTAAGGGCGACGCCGAGCTCGACAAGTCCGGCGATGTCCAGACTCAGATGGGCAGCACCGATAACGCCATCTCCTACCTGGACTTCTCGCACTTCGATGACTCCAAGTTCAACGCCATCAAGGTCGAGGGCGTCGAGCCCAAGAGCAAGAACGTCACCGACGACTCCTTTAAGATCTGGGCGACCGAGCACATGTACTGCGCCAAGGACGCCGACGAGGCCACCAAGGCCTTCTTGGAGTTCATGCTTTCCGACGATGTCCAGGGCAAGCTCGTCGAGGAGCAGGGCTTTATCCCCGTCTCTGCCATGAAGGTCGTCAAGGACGCCAGCGGCAAGGTCTCTGCTAAATAAGTAATCGCCCCCGGAAAGGTTTGCAATGGCAAAACAGCTGCCAAAGCGCGACCTTGAGAACGTGGGCCTGGGCGTCACGGGCGCGTGCGTAGCGCTCGTGACGCTTGTCGTTGCCGCGCTTATCTTCATGGTCGCCCAAAAGGGCCTCTCGGCTTTTCTCAAGGATGGCGTTTCGGTTGTCGAGTTCTTCATCGGCACCAAGTGGGACCTGGCCAACACAGCCGAAAACGGTCTGCCCTATACCGGCGCCCTGCCCCTGATCGTCACCTCGTTTGCGGTCATGGTGCTCTCCACGCTCATCGCGCTGCCCATCGCCATCGGCTCCGCCATCTTTGCGGTCGAGATCCAACCCAAATTTGGTTCCAAGGTCTTTCAGCCGCTTATTGAGCTTTTGACCGGCATTCCCTCGGTCGTCTTTGGACTGATTGGCTTTCACGTGGTCGTCGGACTTATGAAGTCCGTTTTCCACGTGAGCACGGGTCTGGGCATCCTGCCCGGCGCCATCGTGCTGGCTGTCATGATCCTGCCGACGATGACCACCCTTTCGGTCGATGGCCTGCGCGCCGTGCCCGACAGCTACCGTCAGGGCTCGCTTGCGCTGGGCTACACCCGCTGGCAGACCATCTGGCACGTGGTGCTCAAGTCCGCCATGCCGTCGCTCATGACTGCGGTCATCCTTGGCATGACCCGCGCCTTTGGCGAGACACTCGCCGTGCGCATGGTCATCGGCGGCATCGAGGCCATGCCGACGTCGCTGCTGTCGCCGGCCTCGACCATCACCACCACGCTCACCACGTCTATGGCAGTCTATGCCGAGGGCTCGGCCCAGGACGATGTTCTGTGGGCGCTTGGTCTGCTGTTGATGGGCATGAGCCTCATCTTCATCCTGATCATCCATCTCATTGGCCGCAAGGGGGCGAAGGCTCGTGGCTAGCACGCACATCCACATCGACGAGGCGAGACTCGGGCGCGTCCAAAAACAGGACCGCATCGCCACGGGCGTGCTGACGGCGATCGCCGCCATCGTCATGCTCATCGTCGTTTCCATGGTGGCCTATATCCTGTTCGAGGGTATCTCGACGCTGTTCCAGCCGGGCTTCCTCACGCAGCCCGCGCGCGCCAACGGAACCCAGGGCGGCGTGCTCTACCAGCTGTTCGACTCGTTCTATCTGCTGCTGATCACTCTGATCATCTCGGTGCCCATCAGCCTGGGCGGCGCGGTCTTTTTGGTTGAGTACGCGCCGGACGGCCCCATCCGCGACATTGCCTCCACTGCCATCGAGACGCTGTCCTCGCTGCCTTCCATCGTCGTCGGCATGTTCGGATTCCTGGTGTTCTCGGTGCAGCTGGGCTGGAAGTACTCCATCATCTCCGGCGCCGTCGCGCTCACCATGTTCAACATCCCCATCCTGGTGCGCGTGATTCAGCAGGCGCTCGAGGACGTGCCGCAGGCCCAGCGCGATGCATGCCTGGCCATGGGCCTCACTCGCTGGGAGGCCACGCTGCACATTTTGATTCCCGAGGCCATGCCCGCCATCGTGACCGGCATCGTGCTTTCGGCCGGCCGCGTGTTTGGCGAGGCCGCGGCGCTGCTCTTTACCTCGGGCATGAGCTCGCCGGTTCGCCTCAACTTCTTGAGCTTTAACCTGTCGAGCCCCACCTGCGCTTGGAACGTGTTCCGCCCCGGTGAGTCGCTCGCCGTGCACATCTACAAGATTTACGGCGAGGGCAGCCCCGAGGCCCAGCAGATCGTTTGGGGCACCGCTGCACTGCTGATGATCTGCGTGCTGCTGTTTAACATAGTTGCCCGTATCGTGGGCAAGCAACTGGCAAGGAAGATGACGGCCGAATGAGCGAGATGAATGCAACGCCCGCAACCGAGGCGGCCACGTCCGAGACCCAGGACTTTCTGTCGAGTGTGGGGGAGAGCGAAAAACGCGTGCGCGTGAGCGGCAGGGCCGTGAGCGACGAGGTCGTGCTCTCCACCAAGGACGTCAACGTGTACTATGGCGACCACCATGCGCTGCACGATACGTCGCTCGACTTTCACAAGGGCGAGATCACGGCGCTCATCGGGCCTTCGGGCTGCGGCAAGTCGACCTTCTTGCGTAGCCTCAACCTGATGAATCGCGAGATTCGCGGCTGCCGCGTGGAGGGCGAGATCAATTACCGCGGGCGCAACGTGAATACCAAGACCGAGAACACCTACGAGCTGCGTCGCTCCATTGGCATGGTGTTCCAACAGCCCAACCCGTTCCGCAAGTCCATTCGCGACAACATCACGTTTGCGCCTAAGCGCCACGGCATCACCGACCGTGACGAGCTCGACCGCATGGTCGAGGAGAGTCTGCGCGGCGCGGCGCTGTGGGACGAGGTCAAGGACAAGCTCGACAAGAGTGCCTACGCGCTTTCGGGCGGCCAGCAGCAGCGTCTGTGCATCGCGCGCACGCTGGCGCTCAACCCCGACGTGATCCTGTTTGACGAGCCCTGCTCGGCGCTCGACCCCATCTCGACGCTGTCGATCGAGGACCTTATGTCGTCAATCGTTGCCGACCGTGCCATCGTCATCGTGACGCACAACATGGAGCAGGCGTCGCGTGTGTCCAACCGCACGGCGTTCTTCTACATGGGCGATATGGTCGAGTACGACGAGACCGACGAGATTTTCCAACGGCCCAAGGATAAGCGGCTGAATGATTACCTCACCGGCATGTTCTCCTAGTCCGGGACATGCTTGAGGCCCGTGGCGGCCACGGTCGCCACGGGACTGATTGGAGGGGCGGGTCATCTCTTGCGGGAGATGGCCCGCCTTTTTGCTCTGCGACCGAAGCGACCACCACAAAGGGGACAGGCACCTTCGTGGTGGTTTGGGGTGGGGCTCGCTGCTATCATGGACAACGTTGAATTTCTACGAAGGAGCAGGGCATATGGCGATTCTTTTGGGATGCGATTCCATCAGCCTAGAGTTTCCCACCAAGCATATTTTCGATAGCGTGACGCTCGGCGTGGGCGAGGGCGACCGTATTGGTATTGTTGGTAAAAACGGCGACGGCAAGTCGACGCTGCTGAGCGTGCTCGCCGGCACGCTGGAGCCCGACGATGGCCGCGTGACGCATCGCCGCGGCACCACGATCGGTCTGCTCGGCCAAAAGGACCAACTTGTCGACACCGATACCGTGCATCATGCCGTCGTGGGCGACACGCCCGAGTATGAGTGGGCGTCGAGTCCGCGTACGCGCCAGATCCTCGCCGGTCTCATTAGCGATGTGCCCTGGGAGGGCACGGTGGGCGAGCTTTCGGGCGGTCAGCGCCGTCGCGTGGACCTTGCGCGCCTGCTGATCGGCGACTACGACGTGCTCATGCTCGACGAGCCCACCAACCACCTGGACATGCGCACCATCAACTGGCTCGCGCGTCACTTAAAGGCCCGCTGGCAGCGCGGCCAGGGCGCCATGCTCGTGGTCACGCACGACCGCTGGTTCTTGGACGAGGTCTGCACCAGCATGTGGGAGGTCCACGACGGCCAGGTCGATCCCTTCGAGGGCGGTTACTCGGCATACATCCTGCAGCGCGTAGAGCGCGACCGCATGGCCGCCGTCACCGAGGAGCGTCGTCGCAACATGGCACGCAAGGAGCTCGCGTGGCTGAGCCGTGGCGCCCAGGCGCGCTCCACCAAGCCCAAGTTTCGCGTGGATGCCGCTCGCGAACTCATCGCCGACGTGCCGCCCGTGCGCGACGAGCTGGAGCTCAAGCGCCTGGCGGTGAGCCGCCTGGGCAAGCAGGTCATCGACGTGATCGACGTGGACGCCGGCTATGCGGATACCGACGGCGCGCCCAAGCAGGTGCTCTCCGACGTGACCTGGCTTATCGGCGCGGGCGACCGCTATGGTCTTTTGGGCGAGAACGGCGCCGGCAAGTCGACGCTGCTCGACGTGATCCAGGGCAAGATCGCGCCCCTGCGCGGCCGCGTGAAGATCGGCCAGACGGTGCGCTTTGGCGTGCTGTCGCAGCAGCTCGAGGAGCTCGAGCCCTACATGGGCGACACGATCCGCGAGGTGCTGAGCAACTATAAGAAGTACTACGTCATCGACGGCAAGGAGACTTCGCCCGAGAAGCTCTGCGAGCGCCTGGGCTTTACGACCCAACAGCTCTGGAGTCGTATCGGCGACCTTTCGGGCGGCCAACGCCGTCGCCTGTCGCTGCTGCTGACGATCCTGGACGAGCCCAACGTGCTTATCCTGGACGAGCCGGGCAACGACCTGGATACCGATATGCTCGCGATTGTCGAGGATCTGCTGGACGGCTGGCCCGGCACGCTGATCCTGGTGACGCACGACCGTTTCCTCATGGAGCGCGTGACCGACCAACAGTGGGCACTGCTTGACGGCCACCTGACGCATATGCCCGGCGGCGTCGATCAGTACCTGCGCCTGTGCAACGCCACCGCCGAGGGCGAGCCCGTGGGCGCGCCGAGTGCCAAGACCGGCACGTTCGACACCGGTGCCGCAGCGGTTGCGGCCGAAAAGCCTAAGACGAGCGGGCAGCCCAATGGCCTTTCCAACGCCGAACGCCAGAAGCTCCGCCGCGAGGTGAGCTCGCTCGAGCGCAAGATGGAGACGCAGCGCGCTCGCGCGGAGGAGGCCGAGGCCGCCATGGCCCAGGTCGATCCCACCAACTACACGGCGCTGGGCGAGCAGCAGGCAAAGATCGACGAGGCCCACGCCGCCATGGACGAGCTGGAGATGGCGTGGCTCGAGGCGAGCGAAAAGCTCGAGGGCGAGGAGTAGACCAGGATGATCAAAGCCGCGTTTTTCGATATCGACGGCACGCTGCTGAGCTTTAAGACCCACCGGATTCCGGCGTCGGCGCAGCAGGTGCTCGACAGCTTTCACGAGCAGGGGATTGCGTGCGTGATCGCCACGGGCCGTCCGACCTACCAGATGCCCGATTGGCTGTTCAACTTGGGCTGGGATGCGTACATTACGCTCTCGGGCCAGCACTGCTTTGATGCCGAGGGCGTTTACCGTAGCTGTCCGATTGATCCGGACGACGTTGCGGTGATTGTGGACCAGGTGGCGCAGGGGCGCTACGACTCGCTGTGCATGCAGGGCGAGAACTCGTTTGTGAACCGTCTGTCCGAGCGCGTGGTGACGGCCGGCAGCAACGCGGGGATTGTCTACCACGAGGAGCCGTTTGAGCACGCCTTCGATGCGCCGGTTTATCAGTTCTGCGCCTTTGTGGATCCGGCCGACGAGCATATCGTGACCGATGCGGTGTCGCATTCGCTCACTACGCGCTGGTCCGACCTTTTCTGTGACATTATCCCTGCCAACGGCGGTAAGGACCTGGGCGTGGCGGCGACGCTGGAGCGCCTGGGCATCGATGCGAGCGAGGCGATTGCCTTTGGCGATGGCGAGAACGACCTGTCGATGTTTTCCGCCGTGGGCACGAGCGTGGCCATGGGCAACGCGCAGGACACGGTGAAGGCTGCAGCGACCTACGTGACGACCGCCGTGGACGACGACGGAATCTACAACGCCGCAAAGCACTTTGGGCTGCTATAGCTGCTGATCCGGCACTTGGGGACGTTCCTCTTGTGCCGGCAGTTGGGGACACTCCTTGTGGGGTGTGTCTCCGTTTTGTTTTCGTCCCGTGCGTTTTGTGAAACACGGTTAACCTTTTAAACAACGTAGTAAGACATGGGCAACTTTTGCGGTAAAGTAAATCAAGCAAAAGTATCCAAAGGCTAACTAGAAGCCATCGCGAAAGGCGGCCCATGGCCCTACGTGAATCTGGAGAAGACTATCTCGAATCGATCTACGTTCTGTCGCAGCGCCAAGGCACGGTGCGCTCAATCGACGTCGCCGAATACCTGGGCGTAACCAAGGCAAGCGTCTCTAAAGCCATGGCGGCCTTGGAGAACAACGGCTACGTGGAGATGGGCAAACGCGATGTGCATCTGACGGAACGCGGTCTTGAGGTTGCCCGTCAAATGTGGGAGCGCCATTGCTTTTTTGTGGGGCTGCTAGAGGACGCTGGCGTATCGTCCGAGGTTGCCTCGCAAGAGGGCTGCCACATGGAGCATTGCCTGAGCGAGGAGAGCTTCGAGAAGCTAAGGTCGATGCTGGGACGGGAAGATGTAGCGGGTCCAACAACAGAAGCCTAACTGACCCACAGTAGCGCGGAGTTCACGCAAAGCGCGAACCAGCGACCGGGACCAGCGGCCCTTTCGGCAATGTCCAATTCAGACAAGGAACCCCGTCAGCAAGCGATGCCCAAGAACCGCCAGCAACGTTACTGCAGGCCGGGACCGGGCTTGGTTTTGAAAACACTCCGCAGCGCGAGGCCCGCCTTTCCGTTGCTCCGCAGGAGCAGGAAAGACGGGCCTCATGCGCGAGGACGTTTTCAAAACCAAGCCCGGTCCCGGCCGGACAGCCCACGAACGCTACAGGTTCTTGACACCCATCGCGCGCATGGCGTTCAGGATGGCGATGATCGCCACGCCCACGTCGCCAAAGACGGCAAGCCACATATTGGCGATGCCCAGCGCTGCCAGCACCAAAATCAGCAGCTTAACGCCCAGCGCAAAGATGATGTTCTGCCAGACGATCGACATGGTCTTGCGCGCCACGCGGATCGCGCGGGAAATGTTGGACGGTTTGTCATCCATGAGCACCACGTCGGCGGCCTCAATCGCGGCGTCGGATCCCATGGCGCCCATGGCAATGCCCACATCGGCGCGGGTGAGCACAGGCGCGTCGTTGATGCCATCGCCGACAAAGGCGAGCTTGCCCTTGCCGCTTTCGGCCGCGAGCAGCGCTTCAACACGCTCGACCTTGTCGCCCGGCAGCAGCTGCGCGTGGAACTCGTCGAGGCCGAGCTGCTTGGCCACCGCAGCAGCCACTTCCTCGCGGTCGCCCGTGAGCATGACGGTGCGGTTGATGCCAGCGGCGTGCAGGTCACGGACCGTCTGCTCGGCATCGGCCTTAACGGTGTCTGCAATCACGATGTGGCCGACATACACGCCGTTCACGAGCACGTGGAGGATTGTGCCGACAACCTCACAGTCCGGTGCTTCAATGCCGGCCGCGGCGAGCATCTTGGCGTTGCCGACGACGACGTGCTTGCCGTCGATGGTCGCCGTCACGCCGTGGCCCGCGTCATTAGTGGAATCCGTCACGCGCTTGGGGCCGAGCTCGCCCTGGAAGGCAGTGCGTACCGACTGCGCGATGGGGTGGTCGGAGAATGACTCGGCGAGGGCTGCGACCTCGAGCAACGATTGCTCGGTATAGCCTGCCTCGGGGTGTACCGCGACGACCGAGAACGTTCCGTTGGTGAGGGTGCCCGTTTTGTCGAAGACGACGGTGTCCACATCGGCGAGCGTCTCGAGGTAGTTTGAGCCCTTGATGAGAACACCTAGCTTGGAAGCGCCGCCGATGCCGCCAAAGAAGCTCAGCGGCACGCTGATCACGAGCGCGCACGGGCAGCTGACGACGAGGAAGGTCAGGCCGCGTAGAATCCAGTCGGACCAAGCGCCAGTCACCAGGCCGCCGCCGAGTGCGAGCACCGCTGCCGCGCCGGTGACGGCGGGGGTGTAGACGCGGGCAAAGCGCGTGATGAAGTTCTCGGTGCGTGCCTTCTTTTCGCTGGCATTCTCCACGAGCTCCAGGACGCGCGCGACGGTGGACTCGCCAAAGGGCTTGGTGGTGCGCACGCGGATGAGGCCCGTCATGTTGATGCAGCCGCTGATGATATCGTCGCCGGTCTTGGCGGGGCGGGGGACTGACTCGCCCGTGAGCGCGGCGGTGTCGAGCTGGGTTTCGCCCTCGACGATGACGCCGTCGATAGGCACGCGCTCGCCGGGCTTGACCACGATCACGGTGCCGACGGCGATGTCATCGGGAAAGACCTGTTCGAGTGCGCCGTCGGCTTGCTCGACGTTAGCGTAGTCGGGCGCGATGTCCATCATGGCACTGATCGACTTGCGGCTCTTGCCCACGGCGTATGCCTGGAACAACTCGCCGACCTGGTAGAACAGCATGACAGCGGCGCCTTCGGCCATGTGCGGGTCTGTATCGGGGAAGAGCACCATGGCAAACGCGCCGATGGTTGCGACTGCCATAAGGAAGCTCTCGTCGAAGGCCTTGCCGCGGCGGATATTATTGAATGCCTTTTGCAGTACGTCGTAGCCGGCAATCAAAAACGGCACGAGGAACAGCACAAAGCTGGCGTAGATGTCGCCCGGGGTGCCAAATGCGGCGGTGAGGGTGCCGAGCTCATCGAGGGCGTACACCACGGCAAAAATGCCCAGCGCTACCAGGATGCGGTTGCGCTTATGCTCGAGCGACTCTTTTTTCTTGCGCTTTTTCTTTTTCTTTTTGGGGTCGGCAGTGGCCATGACTCGTATCCTCCCAATTGAATGTATGAACACTCGCTCATATAATTTCGCGAGCAAAGGCCGCGGCAAGCGCGGCCTTGCAGGCTGGCGTAAACCTGGGCTAGAGAATGATCTCGCAGTCCGGCTCGGCGTCGGCCGTAAACTCCACGACGCGGTTGAGCACCTCGTCGAACTCGGTGTCATCGGCCTCGAGCGTCAGCTTCTGAGTCATAAAGTTGACGGACACGGATTTGACGCCCTCGAGCTTGGCCAGCTCGTCCTGAAGCTCGCGCGCGCAGTTGGCGCAGTCGATCTCGTCGAGCTTAAACTGCTTTTTCATGGTGGGTTCCTTTCCCTGTTTTGCGGCTTGGGTGCAGGCCGCGCTGGTACCGTGGTTGGTTGCTATTCGCAGATATGGCTCATGCCCTGGTTGAGCATGGTGTAGACGTGATCGTCGGCAAGCGAGTAGAGGATGTTGCGGCCGTCGCGGCGGAACTTGACCAGGTGCGACTGCTTAAGCGTGCGCAGCTGGTGCGATACTGCCGACTGCGAGGTTTCGGTCGCCTCGGCGATGTCTGCCACGCACAGCTCGCGGCCCATGAGGGCATAGAGAATCTTGATGCGCGTGGTATCGCTGAAGACCTTAAACAGGTCGGCGAGGTCGTAGAGAAGTTCCTCGTCGGGAAGGTCCTCGGGCGAGCAGGTGGTGGGGACGATCGGCTCGGTGGTCTCGATGTCGGTTTTCGTTTCATCAGTGTGGTCGCTCATTGCAATATCCTTTCATATGAACATGCGCTCATATAACTTATTTCCGATTATATGAGCGCATGTTCATATGTCAATATCGTTTAGGTAATCCGTCGTACAAAATGATGAGGAAAAGCGGACGAGATCCCGGACCAAGCGGTTTTGATAGGTGATGCCGGGGTGGGTGCCCCTGCGCCGTGCAAAAATTGGAGTATTCTGCAACGATAGGGGGTCTGCTAATTTATCGCAGGCCAAATAATGCAGCTAAAGAGTTATCTTAGGGTGGTAAACCGATGAGTTCTTCCTCAAATGTTGCCTAACGTTCTCACGCAAGAGTGATTTCGCTTCACTTTTGGATCCACTCGAGGGTGATGGACACCCGGCTTTGCTGAATACTCGCAATTTTGCACGTCGCTAGGGTACCCACCTTGTTGGTCAGCCTAGTTTCCGGCCCCGAAGACCCTGCCCTCGGGCGTGAAGCTGCTTGTTTGGTTGAGTGATGGGCTGTCGGGTCCGACAGTCTGCATGTCATCGATTGCCGGAGCCTCGTTAATCGTCGGATCATCCAATGTGATGCCTTCGAGCATTGCTTTTTCGAGGTCGATTCGTTGACGCTCTTCGGAATCCTGGCGAAGCTCCTCCTGGATTCGCTTCTTCTCCTCAATAAACCTTCTGAGCACAAACAGTCTCAGGTCTTCTTGCATGATTTGAAAGTCTTTTGGCAGACGCGAGGGGCGTATACCTTCTTTTCGTTGGATTGCCTCCATGACCCTAACGAAAGAGCTGGCATGCATAAAGGAATAACGGCTGACGGTGATGATTCCGTACCCCATGGACGCAAGTGCGTTCTTGCGTTCTTCGTCGATGGCGCGGTCTTCTTCCGCGTCGTGATAAAAACCGTTATATTCAATATCTGTTCGAGATTTCTTCAGATATGCATCCATAAAGAACTTTTTGCGCCTCGTGAGATTTTTTGCGGCGGCGGTGACCTTCACCTCGTAGTCGGTCTCAATTCCTTTAATGCCAAGCCCTCCTTCGCTTTTGGGCAACGTAAGCATCATGGCAAAGGCCGTTTCCATGGGAGATCGGCATCCATCGCGTACACATTGAATCGCCTTTCGGGCAAGGGCCAAACCGTCGCATCTGGTAATGGAATTAAAGAACTGCTTTAGCCTCTCGGTCGAGGTAAGCGCGAAACGCTCGGTATAGGAGGTTGAAGAGCCGGTTCCTAGGGAATAAGCGCCGCACAGTTCAAAGTAGTACTCCACCAGTTCGCGAAAAGAAAGATAGGTGGCGGCCTGAAGTGCACAAAGCTCAACACCAACAACGAAGATGCCTTCTCCGAGCTCTATAAAGCGTGAGTTTGAGAATCGCTTTGACGAAACGTGGCATTGACAGTTCATCGCGTAGCGCGCGTTCCTGCGATCAAACACCATTACCTCGAGGGGATCGTTTGCGTCGCGGGCAACATCATGTTTGGCGAGCCATTCTGCGGCTGCGTCGAGGAGTGCTCCGCTGGGGCATGATTCGTAAATTGCGGCAGAGCTGCAGGACTCGATGTCTTTCGCAGACACCGAATGCGCGGCCTGGTAGACCGCTTTTGCAGTGGTATGTGACAATACGATACTCATGGCATATATCGTGTCAGCTAATGCCGCGTTGATGGCGCTGAGTGGGAAAGCCGTTTTAGCGGTCTAACCAAATGCTGTCCAAAAGCTTGACGCGATTATGGGTTGATACGCCCTAAATAAATGTTTTCGCAGCTCGGCTATAGCATAGAAATACTCAATTGCTGCACATTTGGTATCGATGTATCGCCATCCGAACACAAATCACGTGTCGGGAAAGTGCCGAAATAGTTAAAAAAATAGGGTTCAGAATTTGTGAAGAGCGGGCCTGCTTGTGGAACGTAGGGCGGCCCCGCCGCGAGGTTTCCCGCTGCGAGGCCGCTCGTGATCTACGCCGTGGTTTGTCGCAGACGTTTCTACTTCGCAAACAGGTTCTTGAGGTTGAACTCGGCCTGGACGGTACGGAGCATGAGGTCGGTGTCGTCGAGGCCCAGGTGCTGCTCGTTGGCGTCGGCGGCGAGGGTTCCACGGCGGCGCGCCCAGTTCTCGAGCGCAGCGGGCGCGGATTCGCGGGGGAGCGAGCGCACGTCGGCGTCCAGGCTGCGGCAGATCTGGCGCGAGTCGATGACGATGATCTTGCCTGCACGGCGTGCCTCGGCGTAACCGTCCAGATGAATTTTGAACCAGCTGTCCTCGAAGGCGGCATTGTGCGCCATATAGGGATACTTCTTCATGAGCTTGAGCAACTGCTTCTGCAGCTCCTTGTTCTCGCGGAACGGTTTTTTGCCGTCGATGTCGTCCCAGGTGATGTGATGGATGTTCGATAGCGGCACATCCTCGCCGTGGTAGATGTCGGGCAGACCGCAGTAGTGCGCCTCGGCGTCATGCGGCACGGCGTCGCTGGTGAGATCCATGATCTCCCAGCCCACGTTGATGATGTAGCCGCGCTCGGGCGCGCGACCGGTGGTCTCGATGTCGATGCCCAGCACCGTGCCTTGGATGGGCTTGCGGGCATAGGCCACGCCGAGTGCGTCGCGGTCACCGCGGATCTCGCGCATAACGGACGCGGCGGTGCGCTTTTGCATCTTCCCGATGGCGGCGCAGGTGTCGGCGTCGGACAGGCCGCGCGAGAGCGTCGCGGGCGTCACGTTGCGCAGGCGCGCCTCGCCGATCTGGTCGCACAGGTCGCGGTTGCGGTCGGCCAGGTCGCGCACGGTGGCAAAGTCGAAGCCAGGGTCGCCCTCGGCGGTAAAGTACTCGGTCTCGAGCACTTTGAGGGCCTCCTCGCCCTTCTGGCGCTCGGACTCCATGGCGCCGTGGTCGCCGTAGATAAACATGGGGATAAACGGCTGGCGCTCGTATTCGAGTGCTTGCGAAACATTCATATGCTGCTCCTTGGACGGGCCGCGTCGCGCGGCTCGGGGTTACTGAGTTGTGGCGAGATGATAGTTTACCATGGGCAACTATTGGCACCGCGCCCGGGACAACTACAATACCCTAGTTGACCGCTAGGACTTTTACAATGCTGCCGAAAGACACGAAAGGTTCCATCCGTCATGGATTTGCTGATTGATATTCTGCTCGACGCCGGCAAGGACACGCTGTCCCTGGTGCCGTTTTTGTTGGTGACGTATTTGGCTCTTGAAACCCTTGAGCACGTTGCGGGCGGCCGCGTCAACGGCGCTATCAAGCGCGCCGGCGCCGCGGGTCCGGTTGTCGGATCGTTGCTGGGCATGGTGCCACAGTGCGGGTTTTCGGCCATGGCAGCAACACTGTACGCCGGCCGTGTCGTGACGCTGGGCACGCTGGTTGCAGTTTTCCTCTCGACCTCAGACGAGATGCTGCCGTTGTTGCTTGCCGAGCAAGTTCCCGTACAGACCATGGCGATGCTTTTGGCTTCGAAGGCGCTGATCGCGCTGGTCACGGGCTTTATCGTGGACGCCGCCGTTCGCGGGTTGCGCCGCAACGTCCGCGCGCATACGGCGATTCGTCGCACCGTGCTGGGGACCGCGGTCAATCCGGCCCACGTGAACTGCGCGCACGATGACCACAGCGGTGGCGACATCATTGACGAGGTGGCCGAGGCGGGCGTGAGCGCCGATCACCTCCACGAGCTGTGTGAGCGCGACCATTGCGGCTGCGATGAAGACGAGGGCGAACCCGACCACGGACACGGCCACGATCACGGTCATGGGGGCGAGCATGAACACCACCACGGCCACGATCACTCCCACTTACACGAAGGCGCGCCCGTCGTGTCGATTATCCGCAGCGCAATCTCGCACACCGTGCAGGTGTCGGTATTCATTTTCCTGGTGACGCTAATTCTGGTCGCCGTCCTTGAGACCTTTGGCGAGTCCGCAATCGAGCAGTTCCTGCGCGGCAATGAGACACTCGCCGTCCTGGGCTCGGCACTTGTCGGTCTGATCCCCAACTGCTCGGCCAGCGTCGTTATTACGCAGTTGTACCTCGAAGGTGCGCTGCAGCTGGCCCCGATGCTCGCCGGCACGCTCATCTCTGCCGGCGTGGGCTACCTGGTGCTGTTCCGCACCAACCGCAGTGCCCGCGAAAACGCCCTGTTTCTGGTCATGATGTACGTCATCGGCGCCGGTTGGGGACTCGTTCTCTCCGCCTTCGGGCTCTAAGCCCAAAATCTACCTTGTTTAGCGTAACAGCTCGGTGAGGTTGCGTTTAAAGCGGGCTCGGTCCTCGCTGGTGAAGGCTGCCGGCCCGCGGGTGCGACCGCCAGCGCGACGCACCTTCTTTTCCTCGTGGCGAATAAACAGTTGCATGTCGATGGTCGCCTTATCGTAGACACGCCCGCGCACGCCGATAGCGGCGGCATCGCGTCCGAGCACCATGCTCGCCAGGCCAATGTCCTGCGTCACGACCACGTCGCCAGCCTGCAGGCGCTCGATAATGGCAAAGTCGGCGCTATCGGCGCCCACGCTCACATCGAGCGTCGTGACCCAAAAGCCGCGTCGAGCGTGCTCGGCGTCGCGCGGATCGTCGCGGCGAATGTGGCGTTCCAGGTTCTGCGTGCTGTTGCCGGTGATAACGACGGCGACGCCCGCCCTCCGCGCGCAGTCGATTGACTCGCGCGTGACCGGGCAGGCGTCGGCATCAATAAAAAGCGTCTTTGGCATCTAGTGCACCAGTTTGCCAAACTGAATGGCGCGAACAATGAGCGTCACGCCAAACACCAGCAGCGCCGCGCCGCTAAAGATGACGAGCATCTTGGCCGACCACAGCGGATAGATAAACACGAACATGCCCGCGATGATGGAGAGCGCGCCGCTCAGGATGGCGAGGGCGCGGTTGGACGAAAGCTCGGACTCCAGAATGGACATGACACCTTCGACGATCCAGCCAAAGCCGGCGACGACCACTACAAGCGTGGTGAGCGTCGCGGTCGAGAAGGCCTGGTTGCGCAGGATTATGACGCCGCCCAGAATGATGAGCAAGTTGGAGATGATGCTCGTAACGCGCCAGCCGGTGGGCAGCAGCGGCTCGAAAACAGCGGTAAACAGCCTGATTGCGGCCGTGATCACAAAGTAGAAGCCCAAGACGGTCGTTAGGAAGACGAGGGACTTGGCGGGCGCAAACAGCAGTGCGATGCCGGCGACGAGTGCCAAGACGCCCGTGATGGCGTAAATCCAGCGCACGGCCTTGACAGCCTTGCCTGCCATGCTTTTCTCGTCAAATCCAAACGCGCTCGATTGCTTGTCATCGTTCTTAAAGATGCCCATGATGTCTCCTTTCTGTGCGGCGTAAGCCGTAGCTCTTACAACCAGTATCGCCCAAGGGCGCCGTCGCGTGGGGCGGAAAGGGCGAACGGGAGCCTCACCTTCCCGAATTGTTATCTTTGTTCCCGTTTGGATGTGGGATATTCAACAGATGTAGAACATTGCGGCTCTGTTCGTTATTGCCTACGTTTTAGGTTAGATTTTCTTAAGGACAATTGGCTTTTATTGGGGGGTCCTATGAACGAAACAGTTCCCGCAGCGCCGGTAAGCGCCGAGTCGATGGCAAAGCAGGGTTGCGAAAAGCTTGGCCTGGACACGTTTGACACGCTGGTCCGCCGCGCCCGCACGTGCCGCCGATTTGACGAGTCCATGCGCGTACCGCGCGAGTTTTTGCTCGAGCTGGCGGAGCTGGCACACCTGGCCCCTTGCGGCGCCAACGCTCAGCGCCTGCGCTTTCATGTGGTGAGCGGTGCCGAGGACTGCGCGCGCGTATTTGATGAGCTCGCGTGGGCCGGCGCGCTTAAGGACTGGCCGGGTCCCGATGAGGGCGAGCGCCCGACCGGCTACATCGCGATTCTTGCCGAGCGCGCTGTTCCGGGTAAGCCCGCCGCGCCCATCACCGAGGTCGACACCGGCATTGCCGCTCAGACGATGATGCTCGCCGCTCGCAGCGCCACGCCCGAGGTGGCAGCCTGCATGTTCAAGGCCTTTACGCCCCACGCGATCGATGCCATGGGGCTCGATAACGACAAGTATGAGCTCAAGCTGATTATGGCGTTTGGCGTTCCGGCCGAGACGCAGGTGATCGACGCGATCGACTCCAACCCGGATGGCTCTATCAATTACTGGCGCGATGAGGTGCAGATGCATCACGTGCCCAAGCGTCCGCTTGCCGACGTACTGGTGTAGTTGAGCGTCGTTGCGGCGCGAGCCGGCGGCAAAACCACCACAAAGGCGTCCGTCTCCTTCGTGGTGGTGCGAGGGGAGGGCGTGTGGCCGATCTGTATTTGGTGCGGCATGGGCAGACCGAGCTCAATGTGAAGAACATTTTGCAGGGCTGGCACGATTCGCCGCTTACGGCGCGCGGGCGCGAGCAAGCGCTGGCGACGCGTGCGGCGTTCGAGGACCGCGGCGTGACCTTTGACCATGTGTATTCGTCTCCGTTGGGACGGGCGCGGTGTACGGCCGAGCTTATCGTTGGCGAGGGTCGTTCCATAGAGCTGGTCGATGAACTGCGCGAGTGGCATTTGGGTTCGTTGGAGGGCACATCAAACCGTGAGATGCCGGCGCAACCCTGGGGCGATTATCCGGTTGCCTTTGGTGGCGAGTCGGAAAGTGAGCTTCGCGCACGCATGGTCGCGGCGCTGTCCCGTATCATGGCCCGACCGCAGCACAACTGCGTGCTGGCCGTCTCCCACGGCTCAGCCTGCCAGGAGTTTCTTAGATGCGTGACTGGCGGGGGAGAGCAACCCGACAACGGTGCCGTGCTTCATTTTGGCTATTTCGACGGGGCGTTTTCGCTCTTGGGTTGGTAACAAACGAAAGGACCCCCTATGAATAAAGAGCTGTATCTGGTCCGTCATGGACAGACGATATTTAACCTCAAACGCATTATTCAGGGCTGGAGTGACTCGCCGCTTACGCAGCTGGGATGCGACCAGGCGGCGCGTGCCGGCATGTTCTTGCGTGCGCGCGGCGTTGAACCCGACCACGCCTACACCTCCACACTTCATCGCACCGAGCAGACTATCGCCAACTTGTGGCCGGGCTTGGCGTACGAGCGCCTGGACGGCCTGCGTGAGTGGTTCTTTGGCGACTTTGAGGCCGAGCGCGTGATGCTCATGCCCGAGCGCCCGTGGCGCGACTTCTATTGCCAGTTTGGCGGCGAGGGCCAGATGCAGGTGCGCGAGCGCATGGTGGCGACGTTGGCCGAGCTTATGCGGCGTCCGGACCATATGTGCGTGCTCGCGGTAAGCCATGGCTCGGCTATCAAGGAGTTTATGGATTACGTGAAGGGCGCGGCGGCAGACGAGCGCGACCGTGTTCCGGGCAATTGCTCGGTGTTGCACTTTGCGTTTGATGATGCGACGGATACGTTTGAACTGGTTGAGATCTTTACGCAGGAAGACTACGCGCGCGAGCTGGGGCTTGAGCCGCTCGTGGCGGCAGCAGGCCCGCAGCGCGGATAGCGCGGGCGTGGCGATGTGGATCGCCGACATCATTGCCTGATGTGAAAGGGGCGGGGATGCATGCGCATGTATCCCCGCCCCTTGTTTGTTGAGCTATCGAGTCTTTGTGCTGGGCGTTTAGACTCTGTTAGAACCGCGCGATTTGGTGGGTGAGCAGACCCGTCGGGATCTGCGGCGCGGTGCCGGCGACCTGCGCGACGGGGAATAACGCGGCAGCGGTAAAGTTGAACGGCTCCTTGCCGGTGTACGTTCCGGCGGCACGGGCCTCATCGGCCAGCAGCTGCGACGCCCCTACTAGTGCGGCAGCGTAGGCGGGGTCGTCGGCCAGTGCCGGCTCCGGTGCTTGGTCGAGCATGGCGCGGATGGCCCCGACGGCGTCCTCGCGCTTGACCTCCCACACACGGTGTGTAATGCCGGCGGGGTCGGTGACGGCATAGAGCGAAGCGCCCTCTTTGGCGGCGCCGAGGATGATATCCATGACGGGTGAGGCCTCGTAGGCGAGCGACACGGGGCGCGGCTGTACCTTGAGCTCGGCGATTGCGCGCGCGGCGGCGAGCGCGTCGACGTTTTCGGCGGCAGCCTCATCGCTGCCCGTCAGCACGTTAATCGGGCAAATCGCCACGACGCCCGTCGCGCGCCCCGGCTCTCCTGAGCATTCGTACACGTAATACGCCGCGCCTGGATCCTTGAGCATCAGGCCGTCGGCGATGGCGCCGCGCAGGGCGTCGTTGCCGCTCAGGATACCGCCCATCGCAGGCAGCGCTTCGAGCACGCGGTCCTGAGCCGGTCGGATGCAGGGAAACGGAAGTGCTTTCATGGGCGGTCCTAACGTGTGAGTCGGTTTGTTCGCGGCTTATTATGCCCCAACTTGGCCGCTTGCGTCCCAGAGCACGTTATCGGCGAGCGCGATGAGCACCTGCTGACAACGAACGATATCGGCGCGGGGCACATGCTCGTTGGGCTTGTGCGCGAGCGCGAGCGAGCCGGGGCCGTAGCTCATGCAATTTCGGTTACCTGTCTTGCCGGCAATGACAGCGGTGTCGGTGTAGCCGGTAAAGAAGCCGACGGTCGTGTCCGCGTCCGTCGTGTCGTCTGCCGCGTGCTTGAGTGCAGCTAGAAGGGGAGAGTTCGGGTCGCGCTCGATGGCGGGGCGGTCGCCTGTCACGGTATAGCTGCCATGGCAGCCGGGGACCGCGGCCTCGGCGACGGCGATGGCCTGCTCTACCATGCGCGTCACGGTGGCCGTATCGGTCGGCGGGGTCAGGCGCATATCGACCCAGACCTTGGCGTGATCGGGCACGACATAGGGACGGTAGCCACCCTCGATCTGTCCAAACGTGATGGTCGATGGCCCCAGCTCATCGTGTACGGGCAGCGCCATGAACGCGCGGCGTAACGCGCAGACGACCTCGGTCATGGCGGCGACGGCATCCGCGCCCTTCCAGGGCTGGCTCGCATGCGCCGTCACGCCGGTCATCTCAATCTCGAACCATGTGCGTCCCTTGTGCGCCACCTGGATCTGTCCATCGGTGGGCTCGGTGTCCAGTACCCATTCGCGCGAGCCGACCCAGCCGGCGTCGATGGCCGCCTCGGAGCCGCGCATAAAGTCTTCCTCGTCGACCGAGCAGATGAGCGAAAAGCCGCGGCGGGGCAGCGCGCCATCCGCCGCCACGCGCTCGAGCGTATGGACCAGTGCGGCAATGGCGCAGGCCAGGCCACCCTTCATATCGCAGGCGCCGCGGCCATAGAGTTTATCGTCACGCACGATTGCTCCGAGCGGGGGAATGCCTGCGTCCCAACCGTCTCCCAAGGTGACGGTATCCATGTGGCAGATGTAGACGAGCCGTGGCTCGTCGCTCAAACCGGGCACGGTGACCATAAGGTTGCGGCGTCCGGGGAGCACCTCGAGCTCCTCGACCCGTATGGCATCGAGTGTCGGGTGGTTCAACCGTGCCAGCCGTTTCTCAACCAGCGCTTTGATATATCGCTCAATTTCATCCTCATACGCGCCCGGGTCTGAGCTGTCGATCCGCACAAGCTCCTGCGCAAGCCGCCAGGCAAGGTCCTCGTCAACCATATGCAACCTCACAATCAGTCTGCTTTCCAAACCGATTGTAAGCCTCCTGAGAGATCCGCGGCGTGCGCGCAGCAGTATTTACCGTTCGCAGGCCGAGCCAGCGCGTTTGCCGTCCGAGCGGGTTCACAAACGGCGCGGTGGGTACGTAGCCTTTATGGATGACATGCTGTGCGACATATCTGCCTTTCGGTATCACCGGATACCTCCACAGGTCTTGGCGATAATGCCGGACCTGCCCGATTCTGTAGACGATCCGCGCAGGGAGCATCTTTGTGAGCACCCGCTCGTCAAGCATTTCCTGGGCACCCCGTTACACGTGTTGGCGCAGGGCGGCTGCGGGCGTAAGGGCGATCGCATTGTCAGGCATGTTTGGAACGGGGAGAGGCCGTTTGATTCCGTGCGGCAGACAGAGTTTGGCCTCGATGTCGCGTCCCCGCTCTTTACCCTGTTGACCCTAGCTTCCTCGGTCTCAAACGAGCGCCTGATCATGTGCATGTATGAGGTGTGCGGCACCTTTGCCGTGTGCAAGATTGCGCCTCAGGTAAAGTCGGCACTTGTGCAGGCTTATGGGGACCAGTGGGGTGACGCACAGTTGGGCTGGGAAAACGTAAAGGATGCCTCGGGGAATCCAACGGACTTGTGGAAACGATCGCCCTTGATCGAGATCTCTGAACTAACGGAGTTCGCCAATAAGATCCGGGGGCTCCGCGGCGCTAAATCGTTCATACGAGCCGCGAAATGCATTACGGGGATGGCAGCATCGCCGCTCGAGGTCCAGGCTTCGATGCTGTTTGGCCTTTCGAGGTTGCGCGGCGGCGAAGGGCTGCGCCTTACCAATAACGTCGAGATTCGTATGACGCGCAGCGCCCGCCTGATTTCGGGGCTTGATAGGCGCTATGCCGATATCCTGCTGGCAAATAAGGACGGCAGCCGAGAGTGCCTTGTTGAATGCCAGGGTAAAGCCATACACGGATCCATAGAATCCAAGATCTCGGACTCCGACCGAACGACGGCACTGCAAGCGATGGGATATCCCGTCGTTTTGATGACCTATGGTCAGCTGGCCGACCCCGATGCCTTCCGCGTGGTGATGGAACTCATCATGTCCTATCTCGATGCGCCGTTGAAAGACAAGACACCGCGGCAGCAGGAGCTCGAACGGCGGCTTCGTGAGGAGATTTTTATCGATTGGGCGGGAATGTAGTCGTGCAGGTGGAAAGCGGTCGCGCGAACTAGAGTTTTGGGCGCGAAAAAGGCTTCAGTTTCGCCTTGGAAGGGTTATAAAATTGCTATCCAGAACAAGTTGTTTCGGAAAATCGACAGTCAACTTGAATGTGGTATATAGAGATCGATTTTTACCTGCTAAAGCCCCTGATAAAGCTGTTTATCAAAGCAGGTGTGCTCGGTGATTTGGGTATGACTGTCTATTATCCGAAAAAACTTGTTCTGGGTAGCATTTTCAAAACCGGCCGGAGCAACGAAAAAGGCCCCCGTTTCGTGAAAACGGGGGCCGAATGGGCTTCATGGTCTTCCTGGCAGGCTTGGTGCCGTCGCTATTTGATCACGCGCACGCGATACATCGACGGAATCTGCTTGAGCGCCTCGATGGTGCTGCTGTCCAGGTGCTCGTCCGTGTCGAACATGGTGTAGGCGTTCTCGCCAGCGGACTCGTTGGTCATACGCTGCACGTTGGCGTTGTCCTTGGCGAGAATGGCCGTGATCTGGCCGATCATGTTGGGCACGTTGGCGTGCAGGCAGGCGATGCGGCTCGCGGCGCGCGCCTTGCCCATGCTGCAGGCGGGGTAGTTGACGCTGTGTGCGATGTTACCGTTCTCCAGGTAATCCTTGAGCTCGCTGATGGCCATGTCGGCGCAGTTGGCCTCGGCCTCGCCGGTGCCGGCGCCCGAGTGCGTGGTGATAAACGTGTTGGGCATCTTGACGGTCTTGGGCGTGGCAAAGTCGCAGCTAAACCAGCTCAGCTTGCCCTCGCGCAGGGCAGCGTCGACGGCGTCCTCGTCAATGATGGTTTCGCGCGCGTAGTTGATGAGCACGGCGTCGGATGCCAGCAGGTTAATCTGCTCGGTGCTGATCATGCCGATGGTGTCTGCCTTGCTGGGCACGTGCACGGTGAGGTAGTCGCAGCCGCGGCACAGATCCTCGAGCGTGCCCACGCGCTGCACCTCGCGGCTCAGCACCCACGCGTGCTCAACGGAAATGAACGGATCGTAGCCGTAGACGTCCATGCCCAGATCGACGCAGGCGTTGGCGACCTTGGAGCCCACGTTGCCCAGGCCGATGACGCCGATGCGCTTGCCCTTGAGCTCGCGGCCCACAAAGGCCTTCTTGGCCTTCTCGGCATCGACCTGGATCTCGGGGTCGTCGGCGTTGTCACGCACCCAGTTCATCGACTGCACTACGCCGCGGCTCGAAAGCACCAGCATGCCCAGGACGAGCTCCTTGACGGCGTTGCTGTTGGCGCCGGGGGAGTTAAAGACGACGACGCCCTTCTTGGCGTACTCCTCGACGGGGATGTTGTTGACGCCGGCACCGCAGCGGGCGATGGCGCGGATGCCCTCGGGCAGCTCGTAGCCGTGCAGGTCGGTCGAGCGCATCAGGATCGCGTCGGCCTCTTCGGCGGTGCTCACAAATTCGTAGCCCTCGCCAAACTCGACTTTGCCGTCCTTGGTGATGTCGTCGATGGTCTTAATCTTGCGCATGAAAAACTCCTTAGCAGGTTTTGATCTAAACAGGGTGGTTTGAAGTGGCTGGTCGGCCCGCGTGTTGCGGGCTAGTTAGATCGCGGACTCAAACTATGCTGCGCTTCGAAGTCCTTCATGTACGTGGCCAGCGCCTGTACGTCCTCCATGGTGACGGCGTTGTACACGCTGGCGCGCATGCCGCCGACGAGGCGATGGCCTTTGACGTTTTGGATCTGGTGCTCTGCCGCGCCCGCAACAAAAGCGGCGTCGAGGTCGGCGTCGCCGGTGCGGAAGGTGACGTTGGCGATGGAGCGGCTGTCCTCCTGCGCGGTGCCATGGAACAACTCGCTTTGCTCGAGCAGGTCGTAGAGCAGGTTGGCCTTGGCCCAGTTGCGCTCGGCCATGGCTGCGAGCCCGCCGGTCTGCTCAACCCAACGGAACACCTTGCCGCACACATAGATGCCAAAGGTGTTGGGCGTGTTGAGCATGGAGCCCTTGGCGGCCTGGGTCTTAAGGTCCAGGTACTGCGGCGTCTGCGCAAAGGCGGGGCCTTCGGCGATCAGGTCGTCGCGCACGATAACCACGGTCACGCCCGCGGCGCCGGCGTTTTTCTGAGCGCCGGCGTAGATGAGTCCGTAGCGCTTGACGTCGAGCGGCTGCGACAAAAAGCAGCTCGAGACATCGGCGACCAGCGGCACGTCGCCGCAATCGGGCAGCTGGTGGAACATGGTGCCAAAGATGGTGTTGTTCTGGCAGATGTAGACGTAGTCGAGCCCGTCGTCCGCAGCCTCGGCGGCAATGCGCGCGCTGATGTCGGCCATGTCGGGAATGCGGTCGAAGTTGGTGTCCTCGGAGCACGCGAGCAGCACGGCCTCGCCGTACTTGGCGGCCTCTTTGTACGCCTTGTTGGCAAAGTTGCCGG
The DNA here is from genome assembly GCF_964259375.1 of Collinsella aerofaciens ATCC 25986. Classification (GTDB taxonomy): domain Bacteria; phylum Actinomycetota; class Coriobacteriia; order Coriobacteriales; family Coriobacteriaceae; genus Collinsella; species Collinsella aerofaciens_BO. The sequence goes on along the minus strand of NZ_CAXVJM010000022.1, from coordinate 2,697 downwards.
TCACGACGTAGCCGGCGCGGCCGCGGCGCATGAGGTTCATGGGGATGCCCGCAAACTGCAACGTGGCGCCGCCCTGCAAAAACAGGACACGGTAGTTGTCGGGGATGCTCAGCAGGCGACGCAGGGTTGCCTCGGCGTCATCGATGATCTGCTGGTACATGCTAGATCGATGGCTCATCTCGAGCACGGACATGCCGCAACCGCGGTAGTCCATCATCTCGTCGGCGATCTCGGCGAGCACGCTTGTAGGCAGCGCGGCCGGGCCAGCTGAGAAGTTGTGCACACGTGCCATCTTCTAGTTCCCCCTCGTAGTCGTTTGAACGTTCGGGATACTTTAGCACAGTGGAGCGCCAGGCGCGACCGCATCACGGTAAAACTCGAGTGCGCCGCTATGATTTACAGGATGGTTACATGGGGGAGGGGCGACCTTACCTGATGGCTCGCATCCGATCCGCCTCGGCCTTCGCTTGTTTCCAGGGGCGCACACGGTCTTTTACGAGGTCATCGTAGCCGCGGGCGATGGATTGCTGAATGCGATCCTCGCGTTCCTGAATGGCGGTTAGTGCGCGCGTCTGCTCGTCATAGGCCTCGGCATCCATGACGACAAGCGATGCCGACCCGTTTTTGGTTAGGTAGACGGGCTCTTTGGTTTGGTGGCAGCTATCTGCTATGGAACCAAAGTTGCGTTGCAGATCTGAAATAGGCTTTACGACAGGCATATGAAACTCCTTACATAGAATCATATGTATAACTCTATGTTGAGTGTAGCGGAGGGTGGCGTTGGGCGCGTGCGTGCCTGCATTCGTAAGCGCGGTTGTCTGGCAAGTGTGATTTGGGGCGACCTCGTTAAAGTTTCTAAGCTGCGAAAATGACCGTTAACCGGATTAAATTTTGTTGCTCAACATTTGACACTCTGGGCGTGGTAACTTTTTTACCAACAGGTATGATTATTGTCATGTGCGCCGCGCCTGCCTGCCGGGTTGCGGCGCACTTGTGACAGCCTTTGACACCCTTGGAGCGTGTACTGTGGATGTAACCACAAAAAGCGTTCGGGGGGGGGTGCTCACCCGCGAGCAATTCCTCCCGCATGAGATGCGCATCGTCGCTGCCCTTCGTATGCAGGGCGCAAGCGACGAGCAGGTCATTGTACGCGTAAAGAGTGAGAACCTCTTTCAATATCCCACGGAGCGCATGGTCGCCAACCGCGCAACCGTGTGCCTTCGCCGCCTTGACGCCATGGTGCCCACGGACGCCGTATGCGCCGCGCGCGGCATCGACCCCAAAACCGCCGTCGAGGCTGCGTCATCCCTAACCAGGCTCATGGCATCCGGCACTCCCACGCAGGCGGACCAGGCCATCTTCTACAGCATGATCTGCCGCTACGATATCGTGCGCGAGCTCGTGCTCGTCGAGGTAGGGGAGCGCCTACAAAACTTCGATTATGCCTTTACGGCGGTTGACATCAACGCCTTTATGACACGTTTTACCACGGAGTATCCGGACGCGGCCCGCTGGACTGAGGCCACGGTCAAGCGCATTAAGGGCTCGCTCCGCCAGACGCTCCGCCATGCCGGCCTTATCGGCGAGGGCCAGGGCCCGGAGTCCGAGCGCCTGTCTGCGCTCTTCCTTGACCCCGATATTGAGCATGCCCTTCTGCAGCTTGGCGAACAGTCGCTTGTCGTTGCCCTTACAGGAAGGGCGGTAATCTAGCATGGCGCACATCAGCACCGCCGACGGTCCCGCGATAACTCCGGCGACCGACATCACCGCCAACATCGGTATCCGCTCCCGCGACCGCGTCGTGGCAGCCCATTCCCATGCCAAACGCGCCCGCCAGGAGTTCGAGCGGCGCTCTCAGCTCCTCTGCGCATGTCTGAGCAACGAGGATTTTCTCTCCAACAAAGGCATCGGCAACGAGATTGGATTTCATACCTTCTGCTACGACCCGGCGCTCGAGTTTGAGGCCCGCGCGTTATTTGACACCCTGGTGCATGACTCCGCGGCTGGCAAGCTCCCCTGTGCGCTCAAGGTCGTAAACCTCTATGACGTTGTGCTGGCGATTCTTGATGACCTCGATGTTCTTGAAGCCATGCAAGAGCAAGAAACTGATTTTGGCTCAAAGGCAGTGCTCGATGACGTGGTTGATTATTGCCAGCCTGATGTTGTCTCCGATGTGGTTTTGGACCTGACGCAACCACATGTACCGGGCGATGCGATTTTGCTCGTTGGGGTTGGTGAGGTTTACCCCTTTTTGAGAGTCCATAACCTGTTCGATTCAATGCAGTCTGACTTTTCTGATGTCCCCGTTATTGCGGCTTACCCCGGCACCTTTAACGGTTCATCTGTCACCTTGTTTAACAGGCTTGCAGCAGAGAATTACTATCGCGCAATCGATATCTCTTAAGTGCGACTTTCCGCCCGCTTTGTTGACTGCCGTTCTCCAGCTTTAAGGAGTTTACAATGGATAACACAACTGTTCGCAATCTCTTCGCGAAGGACATCAACCGTTCCATTAATGGTGTTGTTGTCGCTGACGATGAGAAAGACGAGTCAATTAGGCAAGAGCTTAGCGAGTATGTGGTGACGCGCGAGCTGCAAGGTCACTTCGCAACTTTATTTAAGGCTCTGTTAGACCAGGATTGACATACATGTGTCCCCACGGTGCCATATCGTTGACCCCATAGACCGCGATGATGG
>NZ_CAXVJM010000021.1:0-33166 GCF_964259375.1 Collinsella aerofaciens ATCC 25986 | reverse complement strand
CGCCCCCGGTGCCATTCCGCAATATCAACGGTGCCGATTCGCAATAATCACCGGTGCTCAGACGAGCAAATACTCAGGGCGGCATTAAGAAGTAACATGCCTGCTTTAGGCTGGTATGAGAAAAACGGGTGGCAGCCATACCGGCTGCCACCCGTTTTTACTGGATACATGTTGCGTAATTGGCCTTGTCGGCACCTTTCGCGGACTCGGATTTCGGAAGTGCGGGGAAAAACTCCGAATCTCCGAGCACACTGCTCTTTTGCACCCTTGTGACCTGCGGTTTTGTTGCTAAAAAAGTCGGTCTGGTCGGCGGGGCTCAGTTTTTCACAGCACTTCCGAAAACCGCGGTCTCGCAATATGAAAAACGGCCTCCATAACTCTGGGTTAATGGATAAGTGTGGCCTTTCGACGTATATCACTGTCCGTTTATGGAACCTATCTCCAACGAGTCGTAGCCATAGTGTTTAATGTTAGAAACACATAGTTGCCGGCGGGCCGCTGGCGACGTTCCCCCCTGATATCGGAGGTTCCAGGTATGTTTCGCGCTCCGTTAAACAACTATCGGTTGGGCTAACATGGGTCGCCGTGCTATTTCGATAACCCTTGCAGTGGTCTGCCTGGCTGTGCTCCTGGGCGCTACAGGGCTGTTTGCTATAAGCCGAGAAACGTCCTATATGCAGGAATGCGCTTCCGAAGGGTTTGCCATTGATGGTTACTATCGGGATGACAAAACGAGTCGGGAAACCCTGGCTTTTCTTGAGGAGGACAACTGTCGATGGCAGCTGGTCGATCAAGACGGAATCTGCACAGACGGGCAGTTTAAGCGTACGGATGACCCCAACATCCTGATATTAAAGAAGGAAAACGGCGAAGAATTCGGCACGATTCACGTTGCGTATATATCGCGCCGACGCAATCAGGGGCAGATTTACCTAATTAGAAATACTAAGGTGACCCGATTTTATCTGGTGAGCACCGATCCGGCGTTTACAGTGGAATCTGGCGATGTCGATGCGGACGTTTGATTCACGGCAATAAAACGGCGAGCGGGGCGCGGGTGTGAACTGAACCCCTCTATTTGCTCGTGTCCGTATCGCGTCTGCGCCTCGTCATAACTTGCGTCCGTGCGAGCGCTCATCCCGCGCCGGCATCACTTCACGTCAAATTCCACGCGATCGAGCTCGGGCACATTGAGGTCGATGAGCTTGCGAGCGACGTGGCGGTCGTGTGCCCCAAGCGTCTCGCCTGTCGTCACATGGGCGACAATCTCGCGCTCGACGATGCCCTCCTCGTCGCCCTCGGTGGCCGAGGTCTCGACGGCGACGGTGTAGTCCTTAAAGCCTGGCAGTACCGCGGCAAGCTCGCGCGTAGTTTCGGTGACGCCATAGCCGTCCTGCACGCCGGCCTGCGCCGAGCCAATAGACCCCGCCGTCATAACGATGCAGGGGATGGCAAAGATCACCGTGCCCACGATGATGCGGCGGCGCACCTTGCGCGATAGCTCGTCGACCTCGGCGTTTTCCTCGGCGGTCACAATACCGTCGCCGTTGAGGTCGCGCTTGAGCGGCACGCGCAAAAGAAGCAGCACGGCTTCGGCCGCGAGTGCGATAAAGACCACGTTGATGCCAAACTCGTAAAGCGCCGAGAGAAACAGCGACCCGCTTGCGATGGCGATGCCATAGCCCGCCGCGCACAGGGGCGGCATGAGCGCGGTCGCCACGGCCACGCCGGCGATGAGCGTGGCGGGTTCCTGGTCGCGCGAGTTGCCCAGCCCGCCTGCAAAGCCGCCTGCGAGTGCGACGGTAAGGTCCCACACGGTGGGTGTCGAGTTGTCGATGATGGCGGCCGTGGTGGTGCCAAGGGGCGAGAGCTTAAAGTACAGCGTGGACGTGACCAGGCAAAAGGCCATCTGTAGAGCCAAGCCCGCGACGGCCTCGACGGCAATCTCGCGGTCGAGCGTGGCAATGCCGTATGCCATGGCAAGGACCGAGCCCATGAGCGGGCAGATGAGCATGGCACCTACAATGGCGATATCCGAGTCGATATCGAGGCCGATGCTCGCGATGAGCATGGCGATGATGAGGATGCACAGGTGAGTGCCGGTCAGGCGCGCCCCGTTTACAAAGCGTTTGCGAATCACGTGATAGGGCGCGCGTCCCTCGCGAATGTTGAATGCCCGCTTTAGAAAGCGGCTTGCGTTCTCCATGGCCTCGCTGTGGGCGGGGCGGATGCCATGGCGCCGATGATGGCGCTCGCGCAGTCGCTTGAGCTGTTGTTTATCGAGTTCCATGTCCACCTCGTATTGCCGTAGGAACGCGGGTGCGTTCGCAGCATGTACTCTACACCGTGACGGGCGGGGCGGTCATCTTGACATGGAACTTAGGCGAGCAGGCAAAGGAAGACACGCCACATGCGAGTACTGCTGAGGGTTTCGGCAGATACAAAAAAGCGCGGGGCCGGATGGTCTCCGACTCCGCGCTCTGTACGGGTACGTTGTTGTTGGGTTTAGCCCAGCAGGCTCAAACCGACAGAGATGAACGCCAGGATAACGCCGACTATAGACTCGCCACCGAGCAGGCCGCTGGCGACAACCAGGCCCTGCTCCTGGAAGGCGGCGTCCTTGGCGGCCTTCTCCTTGTCCGAAAGACCGGCGGCGGCGTCGCGGCGAGCGGCCCACTTGTCGTAGGCGAGCTTAACGCAGGAGCCCAGGAAAGCCGTGAGCGACATATAGAACGGCAGGTACACGCCCAGGCCGATCATCATGGCCGGAATGCCGAGCCAGTACATGACGATGCCGGCGATAAAGCCGCCTGCGAACCACGGCACGCTCGGGATGCCCGAGACCATGGTGGCGACCACGCTTGCCTGTGCGGCAACGAAGCTCTTGTCGGGGCCGAAGGCGTCCGGACCATAGGCGGTGACGAGCGCGACCATGACGGCGGCAGCGACCAGGGCGCCCACGATGCCGCCGATGGCCTGGCCGACCCACTGTGCGCGCGGGTTGGTGCCCAGCACGGCGCCGGCCTTAAAGTCGTTCATGACGTCGCCCGCAAGGCCGCACGCCACGGCCACGATGCCGGCGATAAAGAACAGTTTGACCTGGGCGAGCTGCGCGAAGGCGGCAACGATGAGCATGACGATGAGGCCGAAGATCTCCATGGGGTCGATACCCGTCTGGCCGCAGCTCTGAGCGCTCATGATGGTAGTGACAAAGGTGAACAGCGTGACGATGACGGCCGGGACAGGGCCAAGGTCGAGCGCGATGGCGACGATCACGGCGATGGCGGCGGCGCCCAGGCCGATGATGCCGGCGTCGAGCTTAAGGGAGCCCGAGATGAGCGACTGCTCGTCGGTGTCGGTGGAGCTGTCGGCGGCGAGGCCGCGGACGATACCGGCGACCTGCGGCAGGATGTCCTTGAGGACGACGGCGACGCCAAAGCCCATCATGAGGCCCATACCCAGGGACTTGACGATGCCCTGTGCGGTCATAACGTCAAACAGACCGGCAGCGGTGCCGCCGACGATGATGCCAAAATTGCCCAGCAGCGCGCCGGCAAACCAGAACGCGACGGGGGCGAAGCCCACCAAAAAGCCGATGGACAGCAACATGGGCGAGTTGTAGATGGCAAAGGTCACGCCGGGGATATTGAGCGTGCACAGCATGCTGGGCACCACGCCCAGGGCGTCGCGAAGCACACTGTAGATGCCGGCGATGGCCATGGAGCCAAAGAGCTGCTTGCCGGTCTTGCCGCCGGCCTCGGTCGCGCGCAGGGTCTGAGCTGCGGCGTTGCCGGTGGGGAACTCAAGCGCGGCGTCCACGATAAAGTGACGGTGGATGAGCGCCGTGGCCAGCAGGCCCAGGATGGTGCCGGCGAGTGCCACGATAAACATGTCGAGCCAACTGATCTGGTCGGCATAGCCCAGCATCCAGGCGCCCGGGATGGTAAACGCCAGACCGCCAGCGACCATGGCGCCTGCGGACATGATGGTGTGGGTGACGTTGGCCTCGTTGAGGCTGGCGTTGCCCATGAGCTTCAGGAAGAACAGCGAAATGACGGCAGCGAAAATGATCGGCCAGGGGAGGGCGCCCATCTTGAGGGCAGTGTAGGCCGAGCTTGCCGTGATGATCACGCAGCCAAGGACGCCGATGACGACGCCGCGCAGCGTGAGTTGCCCGCGCATCGAAGCGCGGTTCGAGGGATTGCTCATATAAAACTCCTTTGCGTATATCCGCTTCCCCCGGGAGCGCCGTTACGGATACGGCGCGGGAAGTCGGGTTACCAAGGGCCGCCGCGTGAGCTCGCGCGCGACCGCGCACCAGTATAGCCGCAAGCTGGTCATTTTGGGATGACTGGTTTAGGTAGGCGATATACTGCTGGGCAGACGAAAGGAGCGCCGACGATGCTTAATGGGTGCGCATATATATTGACGGTCGACGTGGGCAACACGTTCATTCGCTTTGGCCTGTTTGCAGAGAATTCGGCCGCGGCGCAGGAATGTCCGCTTGCGACGTGCGAGATCACCACGCCGTCGAGCATCACAGCAGACGAGGCGCGCATGCGTCTCGTGCAGGTCATGGCCGCACTGGCGGCCGATGCGGGCATGCCGGGCGCGCTCGTTCCCGCGGCGGCCGTGCTGAGTTGCGTGGTGCCGACGCTCGAGCGCCCGTGGAAGGCGGCACTTTCCCGCACCTGCACGGGGCGCGTGCTCATCGTGGGGCCGGGCCTTAAGACCGGCATGCCCGTGCACTACGATGACCCGGCCGAGATCGGTCCCGACCGCATCGCCGATGCCGTGGCGGCCCGCGCCGTCTACGGCTCGCCGTGCATTGTGATCGACCTGGGCACCACAACCAATATCGAGGTCATCGACGCGCACGGCACCTTTGTCGGCGGCGTTATCGCGCCGGGGCTGGCGCTCGGCGCTCGCTCGCTTTCGGCGGCAGCAGCGCGCCTGCCCCAGGTTGAGCCCTCGGCGCCAACGCACGTCATCGGCCGCAACACGCGCGAGGCCATGCGCTCGGGTGTGGTTTTGGGCGAGGTAGCCCGCATCGACGGCATGCTCGACATGGTGCTTGCCGAGATGCGCGCGACCAAGGCCGCGGGGGAGGGCGATGTGCCCATCGTCATTACCGGCGACGATGCCGAGGCGCTTGCGGCGCTGGTCGGCCATAGCCTGACGGTCGACGATGCGCTGACGCTGCGGGGCCTCGCCGAGCTCTACCACATCAACCAAAAGCCCCGCCGCGCGTAGCGATGGGGGCAATGGGACAAAAACGTCTCCACCTTCCACCTGCTACAATGGGTCAAACTATTGCGATTTCGGAGGTGTCTGCCATGTCGGACGATCTTCATCAAACCGCGTCGGGCAAGCGCCGCGACGTTATTAGCTGGGATGAGTTCTTTATGAGCGTGGCCATCGCCGCGCAGCGCCGCAGTAAGGACCCCAACACGCAGGTGGGCGCGTGCATCGCCAGCACCAACCACCGCATCCTTTCGGTGGGCTACAACGGTACGCCCTCGGCGCTCAACGACGACTTTTTCCCGTGGGGCACGAGCGACGACCCGTTGCAGGATAAGCACAACTACGTAGTCCATGCCGAGGCCAACGCCGTGCTCAACTATCGCGGCTCGCTCAAAGACCTTGAGGGTTCCACGGTCTACGTCACGCTGTTCCCGTGCCACGACTGCGCCAAGATCCTGGCACAGGTGGGTGTGGGCGAGGTCGTCTACCTGGACAATAAGTATGCCGACACCGATGACGGCCGTATCAGCCGCCGCATTCTCGACTCCTGCGGCATCAGCTACCGCCAGGTCATCGTCGATGTCCAGATTGGTACCGGGGGACAAGCTCAGCAGTAATATGCGTTGTCGCTATCTGGCGACGAACGCAGCTCAAAGAGCCCCGTCCCAAATTGACTACTCGTGAAAGTCACGTCTGCGCGCATGGACGGCTCGTGAGCGGGTACATGGCTGTAGTAACATAGCTTCTGTCCGCGGGCGTGCCCGCGTTATTGTGAGAAAGGAGCCCCTGTGGCTGTTAACGAAGAGCTGCTTAAGAAGGTTCTTGAAGAGATTCGCCCCAACCTGCAGGCCGACGGCGGCGATATGGAGTATGTGGGCGTCGACGACGAGGGCGTCGTTAAGCTGGAACTGCAGGGCGCTTGCGCCGGCTGTCCCATGAGCTCGCTGACCCTTTCCATGGGTATCGAGCGCATCCTGAAGGAGCACGTGCCCGGCGTTACCCGCGTCGAGCAGGTCAATGCTTCCGGCGAGGCCGAGGACCTGTACGACGAGTACGCGCCGTTCTAAGATGCGAAAGCTGCGGACGGTACGCTCCGCATAGACGTTACGTCCAAATATGCGGCTGCGAGCGCAAGGCCCGCGGCCGCATTTGTATGTAGGGAGCAGGGGGATCGATATGCTCAACGACCTCTACCATATGCTTGACCCCGTTGCGATCTCGGCGGGCCCCATCACGATCTACTGGTACGGTCTGGCCTATGTGGTCGGCGCCCTGCTCACGGCGGTCGTTATGTACCGCACGCAGCGTCGTTGGGGCTTCGACATCACGATCGATGACCTGACGAGCGTCGTGGTCGGTGCGGTCTTTGGCCTTATTATCGGCGCGCGCCTGTTTTACGTCGTCTTTTACGGTGATGGCTACTATTTGGCCCACCCGCTCGAGATCTTTGCCACCAACGAGGGAGGCATGAGCTTCCACGGTGGCCTGGTGGGCGGCATCTTGGGCGGCATCATCGTGTGCCGCATGTATAAGCTCGACGCCTGGACCATCGCCGACCTTGCCGTTATCGGTGCTCCGCTGGCGCTGTGCCTGGGACGCTGCGCCAACTTCGTGAACGGTGAGCTGTGGGGTAAGCCGACCGATCTGCCCTGGGGTGTGGTCTTTGGCGGCACCGCGGGCGATATGCCACGCCATCCCTCCCAGCTCTACGAGGCGTTTCTTGAGGGCATCGTGCTCTTTTGCATCCTGCAGGCGCTCAGTCGCAAAAAACCACTGCTGCCCCAGGGCACGTTTATGGGCGTCTTTGTGATGGGCTACGGCATCGTTCGCTTTTTGATTGAGTTTGTGCGCGTGCCCGATGCGCAGCTGGGCTATCTGCTGGGCGGCGTCATTACCATGGGTCAGCTGCTGAGCCTGCCGCTCATAATCGCGGGCCTGGCGCTCGTCATCTTCGCCCGCCACCGCAACCAGCCCCAGCGCGTCTACCTGGACGCCTAACCACCAAAACCACCACAAGGGGGACAGGCACCTTTGTGGTGGTTCGCTGGGCAACGATGATAGAACCGTAACGTTTTCCAGATAAAACCTGCCAAAATAAACCTGTCCCTTTTTGGCAGGTTTCTAGAAAGGCTTTCGGACTGTGAAGGATCCCGACCTCTCCACAACGGCTGCGCGCGACGCTGCCCGCATCGTCTGGTTTAAGCGCTACCCCGCCAAGCAGACGCTCATCGCATTTTTGCTCGCGCTGTTGGCGACCACGGCGTTTTCCATCGATCCCGCCCCGGTGTCGAGCAACGCAGTCTTGGCGATTGACCCCAAAGCCTCGGGCATGCTGTACGTGTGCTACGAGGTGCTCCTCTCGTTTGCCGGCCATACCGACGCGGTCATGCTGCTTGCGCTTGCCTGCCTGCTCACGCTGCCGTTTCGCTACGTATTCTTTGGCCGCGGCGACGCTTGGCGTCCCTCGGTGATCCTTCCGTCGCTGTTCTTTGCCGTCTGCATGGTGTTTGGCCGCAGCTACGACCTCACCGATTCGGCCGAGATCGTGCTCGGCGACAAGGCCCGCATCATCTGCGCCTGGATAGGCGGTGCGGGCTGGATGCTCTTGGCGGTCGTTGCCTTCTACCTTGCCTTTGAGTGTCTAGATTGGCTGAGCTCTCGGCGCATTCCGTTTTCCGAAGCGCACTTTGGCCGCGTATGGCGTGTGGCTCACGCCGTGCTCTCGGTCCATCCCTTTGCCGGGCCCTTCCTGGTGCTTATGGTCGCTTGGGCGCCCATGCTCATCGCTTCGCTGCCCGGCCTTTTTATGGGAGATACGGGTGCGCAGATTCGCCAGTGGTTCAACTACCCCAACGGCACGAGTGACTACCTGCGTCTGCTCAATCCCAATGTGTTGCTCAACGGACATCACCCCGTGGCGCACACGGCTATCATCGGTTCGTGCGTCCAGCTGGGGCTTTCGCTGTTCAATAGCGCCAACGCAGGTCTTGCCATCTACACCTGCGCCCAGTTCGTCATTACGGCCGCCTGCATGGCCTATTCCATCTCGTCGCTGCGCAAGCTGGGCGTGAGCCTGCCGGTCCGCGGCGTGATCTTGCTGTTCTTTGTGTTTATGCCCATGTTCTCCAACTACGCGGCGCTGCTTACCAAAGATGTGCTGTTTGCCGACGCGTTTTTGGTGCTGTTGGTGCAGACCGTGAAGCTCGTAGCATGCGGCCTGCCCCGTCGCGATGCCAATGCCGAGCGTGCGGGCGAACAGAGGCCCGTGCTCTTTGCGCGCCATGACTGGCTGCTGCTCGCTCTGGGCGCCATGGGTTCCACGTTTCTGCGCAACGGCGGCCTGGTGTTTCCCCTGGCGGCATGCGTGATCGCGGCGGCGTTTTGCGCATGGGACGCGCATGTGGCTCATCGTGCAGCCAAGCAGGCCGGTGCTGCGCCTTCGGGCGCCATCCCGCGTTTCCGCTGGGTGGGAGTTCTTGCGGTGCTTGCACTCTGCCTTGCCTCCAATATGTACTTCACCAAGGTCTTTATGCCGGCGCACGACATCACGCCTGGTTCCAAGCGCGAAATCCTCTCGATTCCGTTCCAGCAGACGGCTCGTTTCGTCCAAAAGCACGACGGCCTCAACTCGGGCGTCAACCCCACGGTTAAGGAGGACGGCACCATCGTGGAGGCTCCTTGCGACGGCTTGGTGACCGACGAAGAGCGTGCCGTGATCGACCGTGTGCTCAAGTACGAGAATCTGGGCCGCCGTTACAACCCAGATAAGTCCGATGCCGTCAAGAACTGCTTTAACGAGTACGCCTCGCAGGAGGACATCAAGGCCTATTTTAAGGTGTGGGCCCAGATGTTCAAAAAGGACCCCGAGTGCTATATCTCGGCGCTCATCAATAACTACTATGGGTATTTTTATCCGAGCGCTCGCGACGCATGGGTCTACAGCACGGCGCGCAGTGCCGAGATCATGGCGAAGCCCGATAACCTCAAGTACTTTGACTTCCATCCGGTCGATAGCAAGGTTGTGCGCTGGTGCGACCACCTGATCAACCTGTATCGCGTGGCAGTACAACGCATCCCGTTTATCTCGCTCACCATGAGCTCGGCCACCTATGTGTGGATCATGATTGCCGTGGTGGTCTACCTGTTGCGGCGTCATTCGTGGAGGGCGCTTGACATTTGGGTGCCGCTTTTGGGCGTACTCGCCGTGTGCCTGATCGGTCCTTGCAACGGCTCCACCTACATGCGCTACCTGTACCCGGTCATCGTCTGCATGCCTTTTGCCATCGGCGCCACCATAGCCCGCAGTGACCTTCTGTGGAACTAGCCAAACTGGTGCAAAGGGGACAGGTTGCTTTGCGTAGAAGGGTTGCGTCATCACGACGCCTTCATTTTGGGGTTTATCTCGCAGGCCAGTAGGTATATCATAACGACGTTTGTTTATATTGCCCGAGCATCTGCGCTGGGCTTTAGGTCGAAACCGATAGGAGACACGTATGTCCGGACACTCTAAGTGGGCCACAACCAAGCATCGTAAGGGCGCGCAGGACGCCAAGCGTTCCGCCCTCTTCTCCAAGCTGAGCCGCAACATCACCGTTGCTGCCCGTCTCGGCGGTGACCCGCTGCCCGAGAACAACGCCAGCCTCGCCGCTGCCGTTGCTAAGGCCAAGGCTCAGTCCATGCCCAAGGACAAGATCAAGTCCGCTATCGACAAGGCCTTCGGTTCGGGTGCCGACGCCGCCGTCTACGAGAACATCGTGTACGAGGGCTACGGTCCCGCCGGTGTCGCCGTCTACGTTGACTGCCTGACCGATAACCGCAACCGCACCGCCGCTGATGTCCGTTCCGCCTTCTCCCACGCTGGTGGTAACCTGGGCACCTCGGGCTCCGTTGCCTTCCAGTTTGAGCGCAAGGGCCAGATCGTCGTCGCCAAGGAGATCCTGGACGAAAACGCCAAGAAGGAGACCATGATCGCCAACGGTGCTGCCGGTGACGAAGATGAGTTCATGATGGCTATCGCCGAGGCCGGTGGCGAGGACTACGAGGACGCCGGCGAGGAGTGGATTGTCTGGACCGCCGCCAACGACGTCATGGCTGTTTCCAAGGCGCTCGAGGAGCAGGGCATTCAGGTCAAGGGCTCCGAGACCACCATGGTCCCGACCACCCCGACCGAGGTCTCTGGTACCGACGCCAAGAAGGTCCAGCGCCTCATCGACCGTCTCGAGGAGCTCGACGACGTCCAGGATGTTTACAGCACCATGGATATGACTGACGAGGTCATCGCTGCCCTCGAGGAGGAGTAGCGCCTGCACGGGTTAAGCCGTGCATATCTGGGCATAATGAAGCGAGCATGCAAGCCTCGTGGAATAGATGAGCCGGATCCGCGTGCGTATGGCACCGGACCCGGCTCTTTTATAATGATGCGAATCGTTTTGCATTCTGTGGACCGAAACCTGAAGGGAGCGCGCGTGCGCGTACTCAAACGAGCCCTAGCGATCGTGTATCTTGCCGCCGCCATCGTGGCGCTGGGTACGCTTGTCTGCCAGTTCTGGGGACCGTATACGTATCGCATTATGTTGCTGTTGCGTGACACCATGCCTCGCGTCGTCGTTACGGTGTGTACTGCTATCGTGGCACTTGGCGTGCTCATCGGTTTTTTCCGCCTGATGTTCGCGCGTCGCGAGCCGTCCTGCGTGCATCCGGCGGGGGAGCGCAATATCGAGGTCACGCTCGCAGCGCTTTCCTCGTGCGCCCGTGCCGCGGCGGAGTGCGATGATCGCGTGATGGTTGAGCATATCGAGGCACGCGTTCAAGGCTCCGACGAGTCGCGCGTTCGTTTTAAGGTCGAGGCCATCGCGCTCGATGACAAGGACGTTGCCGCTCTTGCCACCTCGATGCAGCAGCGCATCGAGAAGGCCTGCGACACCATGCTCGGCACGCCGGGCACGACCGCGCGCGTCCGTTTTTTGCCGACCAAGACTACCGTCCAGACCGTGGAGGTTTCCGGTGAGTGATACCAATCAAGACAAGACCGCCCGCACGCCGCGCCTGACGATCGACCAGAACGCTACGCCGGCAGGCGAGTCCGCCGACACCAAGCCCGAGGCCGGCGAGCAGCACGACAGCGCCGCCAACGACTTTGACGAGGCCATGGGTCTCATCAAAGGTACGGGCGCTGCTATCTGGAGCTACGCCGTGCGCCACCCCAATACTACGCTCGGCGCCTTGGCAGGCTTTATCCTCGCCGTGCTGGTACTTACGTTGGGTCTGTGGGACACGCTCGTCATCGCATTCTTTGTGCTGATCGGCGCCGTGATCGGCCAGATTCGCGACGGCGAGAACGGTATCGTCAACTTCTTCGGCCGCCTGTTTAGCGGCCGCTAATACGTATTCGACTGTCGCATCCGCGGCAGGCATAAGGAGGAACCATGGCTTTTAACACGAAGGTCGATGTGGCCGATACCGAGCTCGAGGCGAATGAGGCCGTCGCCGATGCCGGGGACGTGACGCTCGAGGACGAGGCACTCGTCGAGGCCGAGTCCGATACGGACGAGGACAACGAGGAGATGGACGAGGAGGCGGACGAGTCCGAGGACTCGCTGACCTATTCCAACGGTGTGATCGAGAAGATCGTTGCCATGGCCACCCGCGAGGTGCCGCATGTTCTGGGCATGAAGGGTAACCTTATGCACTTTGTGCAGGAACAGTTTGGTGCCGAGAACCTGACCAAGGGCGTGACGGTCGAGGTCACCGACGACAACCGCGTGGTCGTCAACATCTCGGTCATCATCGAGTACGGCGCCTATGCGCCTGCGATCTTTGACGACGTTAAGGCGCGCGTCACCGAGCGTCTGGCCGCGATGACCGGCCTTGAGGTGGCAGGCGTCAACCTGCGTATCGAGGATGTCATCACCCCCGAGGAGTACGAGCACCGCACCAGCCAGCACGAGTAACCTACCAAATAGGGACAGGTTTGTTTCGATGGGTTTTACCTGCGAAAACGCTAAACGGTCGACCGCGCAAGCAAAAGTGCGGTCGACCGTTTTCTATATGCCCCCGATGCAGGCATACCGCTCGTCTAACTAAGGGTTGCAATCTTCGCGTTCCGCGTTACCCTAATGGGCGCATTGTTTCCAAATTGTTAACGAAGGGTTGCCGTAATGGCCGACGAACACGAGACCGAAAGCAAGGCATGGGCGATTGAAGCCGCTGCGGCAGAGGCGGCGTCGCGTGCCGCCGAGGAGATGCATCGTCCTCCGGTGGTGCCGATGGAGCGCGTTGTCGGTCGCGAGGATATCGAACGTGGCGAGCGCGCCGGCCGCAAGCGCAGCCAGGAACCAGGCTTTCCGCGCTTTTTTGCCGAGCTCAATCTGGGCCTGGTCCTCACGGCCTTTGCCATCGTGGCCTTTAAAACCCCCAATCACTTTGCCTTCGGAGGCACCTCGGGCGTGTCGGTCATTCTTTCCACGCTGTTCCCGACTCTGCCCGTCGGCGTCTTTATGTGGATTATCAACGCGGTCCTGGTCATCCTGGGTTTTATCTTTTTGGAGCGCAAGGCAATCCTTTGGAGTGTCTTTGCCTCGTTTGCGCTTTCGGCCTACGTCTCGCTGTTTGAGCTCTTCATTCCGACGGATGTTTCGATGACGGGCGATATGTGGCTCGACCTGTGTTTTGCCGTCATCTTGCCGGCGCTGGGCAGTGCCATTGTCTTTGACATTGGCGCCTCGACGGGCGGCACCGACATCCTTGCCATGATTCTCAAACGCCGCACGACGCTTGAGATCGGCCGTGCCCTGTTGCTGGTCGATATCGGCATCGTGACCATCGCGGCTTTCCTGTATGGCCCGCGCGTCGGTCTGTACTGCGTGCTCGGTCTGTTTGCCAAGACGCTTGTGGTCGACAAGGCTATCGAGAGCATTCACCTTCGTAAGGTCTGCACGATCATTTGCTCCGAGCCCCTTAAAGTCGAGGAGTTTATCGTCAAGCATCTCAACCGCACGGCAACGATCAGCCGTGGCTACGGCGCTTTCTCGGGCAAGTGCGTCACGGTGATTATGAGCGTGCTGAGCCGTCGCGAGGCAGTGCAACTGCGCCGCTATACCCGCGAGATTGACCCTGGCGCCTTCATCACCATCGTCGATAGCTCCGAAATCGTCGGCAAGGGCTTCCGCGGCACGAACTAGCCCGGTCGTACCCTTCGAATCATTGAATAAACCGGCTACGTTGCAAATCGGTCATCTTGCGGTATTTGTCCCCACATTGGGCGATAATGATGGCAAAGACATCGTTTGCGATCCAGGTGATTCGCTCTAGATACGAAGGGATGATTTCGATGTTCTGTTCGCAGTGTGGCGCCCCCATGGGCGATAACGACAAGTTCTGCGGCGTGTGCGGTGCCCCTAATACCGAGGTCAAGGCCGCCGGCCCCGCTCCGCAAGCTCAACCTCAGCCGCAGGGTCAGCCGTTTGCCCAGCCGCAGCCGTTCGTTGCGCCCCAGCCGGCTATGAACGCGCCCAAGGGTTGCATGGCTCAGGCCTTCAACGACATGCTTAAGGTTCCCGGCGCCTTGGTTCGCGTATGCCAAATCGCCTTTTTGCCGGCGCTGATCTGTGTTGTCTCGGTGCTGGTGCTGTTTATCCCCGTTATCGGCGGTATCGCAGCGGCCATTGGCTTTTTGCTCGCGTACGTGGCAAGCGTGTGCGGCGCGGGCTTTGCCATCGAGTGGGGTCGTGACCTGTCGCTCAAGGATGATAACGGCATGGAGCGTCCGCTGCTGCGCTCGACCTCGTTTGGATTGGGCATTTTCTCGTCTGTCATTACCGGTGTGCTCGAGTTCGTGGCCATTATTCCGGTGATTGGCGTGGTGTTCTCGGCTATCGAGAGCGTCGTGATCGGTGCCGTCGGTTCATATTATTTCAATGGTTGGAGCGGTCTTGAGGGTGCCCTCATCGGTTCGATGGGGCTGCTTGTCTTTGCCATGATCGTGTCGGTGGTACTGGGCATCTTCTTTAAGATGTTTGGTGATGCCGCCGTGATGCACTTTGCCGTCGCGGGGCGCGTGGAAAGCGCGTTTTCGCTCGAGAAGGTCTGGAAGTCTTATAAGGCCAACCTGGGCAAGCTATTCTGCGCCTCGATTCTTCCCGAGTTTTTGACGGGCATCGTGTCGCACATCATCACGTGGATCTTCACCGCCATCTTTGGCGCCATTGCTACGTTTGGTATGTATAGCTATTACTATCGCCCCACGGGTCTTGAGGCAATCATCGAGGGCGGCGGCATTACGCTCATCCTGTTCTTGATGATCGTTGCCTTTGTCACGGTGTTCCTGACTGTGTTTGGCAAGATGCTCAAGTATCGCGCCGTTGGCTACTGGGCCGCGCGCTATGCCAGCGAGTGGGCCGATGAGGATGCCGACGATGTTCTGACGTTTGTGCTTCCGGGTGAGAAGAAGCCTGCTCCTGCGGGATTCAATCCCACGGCCGCCACTGGTGCAGCCCCTGCACCCGCGCCCGCACCTGCCCCGGCACCTGCCCCGGCGCCCGAGGCGACGCCTGCGGAGCCCGATTGGGATGCCCTTGCCACGCCGGCGGATGAGCCGGGCGATAATCCTGCTGCCGAAAACAATCAAACCGAATAGTCGGTCGAGGTGCCCTGGGCAACTGAGCCCGGGGCGCCTTTTTCTACTGCGAAAGCAAGAAAATGCCTGGGAAAACGGTTGCAGTAAAATTTCTCGGAAATTGGCCAATGTTGCGCAACAACGTCGCGGCTATTGTTGAGAACATAGTCATGTAAGGTTTGAAGGCGTGCAACGCCTTAGGAAAAGGAGAAGCTTATGTTCTGTCCCACTTGTGGTTCTCCCATTTCGGATGATGCCAAATTCTGCCCCGTCTGCGGTTCTGCCGTCGGTGCGGCTTCCGCTGCTCCTGCTCCGCAGCCCGCGCCGCAGCCTGTACCTCAGCCCCAGCCTGCTCCGCAGCCCACGCAGATTCAGCCCACTCCGGTTCAGGCAGTTCAGCCTCAGCCTCAGCCGCAGTACACCGGCCAGCAGCAGTACACCGGTTAGCAGCAGTATGCTCAGCAGCCTGCACCCGCCCCGATGGGCTATGCTCCGATTAAAACCGACCGTGGCGTGATCGGCTGGCTCCTGCTTTCCATCGTGACCTGCGGCATCTATTCGTATTACTTCCTCTATTGCCTCGCCCGCGACATCAATGTCATGTGCCAGGACGACGGCGATTCCACGCCGGGTCTGGCAGCATTTATCCTGCTGTCGTTCGTGACCTGCGGCTTCTACGCACTCTACTGGTACTACAAGATCGGTGACCGCCTGCAGGCTAACGCTCCCCGCTATGGCCTGATGTTCCAGGAGAACGGTACCACCGTTCTTATGTGGCAGATTGTCGGCGCGCTGCTGTGCGGTCTTGGCCCCATCTTTGCCATGAACATCATCATCAAGAATACCAATGCCATGGCAACGGCTTACAACACCCGTCTTGGCGCTCGTGCCTAACGATAAGAGCGGCGTGAATAGCTCCCAGGGACATAAGGGCGCGGCGGAACTCATTCGCCGCGCCCTTTCTTGCATCGGTGCGCTCTTTGTCGCCTGGCTCGCACTCTACCTGCTCGATATCGGCTGCGTGTTTCGCCTGATGACGGGCATTCCCTGCCCGGGATGTGGCATGACGAGGGCTTGGCTGGCGGCGCTGCGCCTCGATTTTGCGGCGGCCTTTGCCTACCATCCGCTGTTTTGGGTGGTGCCGATTGCGTTTGTGCTCGCGTTCGTGCGCGAGGAGGTGGCATCGAGCAAGCTAAAACGTGGTATCGATATTGCGGTCACCGTGTTGTGCGTGCTGGTCGTTGCCGTATGGATCGTGCGCCTCATCAATCCGGCGGATGCCGGTCTGCTCTTTGGTGGTCACGCTCCCGCCGGAGTTCCCACCGATATCATCCACCTCGAAACCCCACGCTGGCTCGCCATCCTTCGCTCTTACCTGTCGTGACGGAGGATGCGCTAGAAAAGCGGTCGACACATAAGCGGGGGCGAACGTTGAGATAACGTTCGCCCCCGCTTTGCTCTAGCCAGGTTGTTATGGGTGGGCGTGACGGCTACTCGTCATGCTTCTCATCGTGGCGAGCAGCGGCACGGGCATCGTGAATGCCCTTAATGGCGGCATGGCGGGCGGTGCGGGCGTCGTGCATGGCGTCGCGCGCCTCGGCGGCCGTTGCCTTGGCAGAGCGCAGCTTGGCGGCCAAGTCGGGATTGGTCTCGGCAACCGCGGCGATCGTGGGGCCGTCGAGCTCCTCTTGCGTGGGCTCGGCCAAAAAGTCGATGGCATACTGGGCGGCTACCATAGAACCCTTGGCGAGCACGCTCTCGTCGATCTTATAGAAGCAGGAGTGCTGGGCGTACGTGGCGCCAATCTGGGGGTTGCGCGTGCCAACAAAGGCGAGCACGCCCGGTACGCGGCGCAGATACTCCGAGAAGTCCTCGCCCGAAAGCGTGCCACGGTAATGGCCTTCACCGACCGCACCCAGGCACTTGATCACGGCCTGGCGACAACGCTCGCTCGAGGTGGCATCGTTTTCGACCTTGTAGTTGGCGATGGTGTAGTCGGTGAGCTCGGCCTCGGCGCCTAGCGCTGCTGCGGTGTGCTCCACGATGCGGCGCATAAGCTCGGGCATCTCCTCATGCGTCTTGTCGCCATAGGTGCGCACCGTGCCGGCGAGGTACGCCGTGCCGGCGATAACGTTGCGCGCGGTGCCGCCATGCAGCTCGCCGACGGTGATGACGGCGGGTTCGTAGGGGCTAATCTCGCGCGAGACGATGGTCTGCAGGGCGTTGACAATCTCTGCCGCCACCATAACGGCGTCGTGGCCGCGCTGGGGCATGGCGCCATGGCACGAGGTGCCGCGGACGTCGATGCGGAACCAGTCGGTGTTTGCCATGCGCGGGCCGGGCTCGCAGCTTACGGTGCCGGCATCGACCTCGCTCCAGATGTGCGCGGCGTAGGCGCCGTCGACGCCATCGAGCACACCCGTGCCGATCATGAGCTTGGCACCCCGGCCGTTTTCCTCGCTGGGCTGGAATACGATGCGAATCTCGCCGTGGATGTCATCGGTCATGTGGCGCAGAATCTGCAGCGTGCCGAGCATCATGGCGATATGGCAGTCGTGACCGCAGGCGTGCATGCAACCCTCATTGACGCTGGCGAACTCCTCGCCGGTCTGCTCGGTGACAGGCAGGGCGTCGATGTCGGCGCGCAGCAGGATACGGCGGCGCGGCGTGCCGTCCTCGCGGTAGGCATCCGGCGCGGTACCGCGAAGCGTTGCCACCAAGCCGGTCTTGAGCGGGCGCTCGTAGGGGATATTCATGGCGTCGAGCTGGTTGGCGATGTCGGAAGTCGTGCGCTCCTCGGCAAGGCTCAACTCCGGGTGCTTATGGAAGTGTCGGCGCTGCTTGATGATGTAGGGTTCAAACTCGGTGGCAATATCTCGGATGGCCGCGGTGACGTCGTCTGCCGCGCGAACCTCGGTTGCCGCCATAATCTGCTGTGCCTTGGTCTTCGTCATGGTCGATTTGCTCCTTGCTGGGTTGATCGCAAAATCGTACAGGCTCTCTCCAGTATGCCACCTGCCGCTAGGGCTGGTAAAGTTGCCGTTTGCCGCTTGGGGTTTTGTTGCAAGGGCGGGGGAGTACACTCGGGGTGTTGAATTACCTGCCAGAGATGGGGATGCCCATGCAACATATCGATCGGATTATTCGCTCCAAGAACGTCTTTACCGCGCAAGACGGCATCGATACCGCCCGCGAGCTGGCGATTGCCATCGCGGGTGATCGCATCGTCGCTGTCGGCGCGCCCGATGACGTGATTGCCGCTGCACCTGCCGCCACGCCGGTGGTCGATTACGGCGAGCAGTTTGTCTGCCCCGGTTTCCATGACGCTCATCTGCACTTCTTCCATACCTCGGTTGGCTCCTCTCCGTATATGCTCATGGATATGGGCACGTCCGAGGCGGCACTGGTGCAGCATGCGCTCGAGTTTTCCCAGGGCCTGCCCGACGACGCCTGGGTCGTGACCCAGGGCTGGCGCGATTACCGCTGGGATCCGCCCGAGCATCCTACCAAGGCCTCCCTCGACGCCGCCTTCCCCGGTCGCCCCTGTGTTATGTATTCGGGCGATGGGCATACGCTGTGGCTCAACAGCCGCGCACTCGAAGCCCTCGGCGTGACGCGTGACAGCGAGCCTCCGGCGGGTGGCAGTTACGACAAAGACTCAAACGGTGAGCTTACGGGTATTGCCCACGAGGCAGCTGCTATGCAGCTGCTGCCGCGCTGCCTGGAATGGCTGGGCGAGGACCGCATCGCGAGCGCTTACGGCGACCAGATGAAGCGTATGGCCGAGCAAGGCATCACCTCAATCTGCGATATGTCGCTCATGCCCATGCCAGGCTGCGACTTTATTCGCGACGATGTTTACGACAGGCTGCAGGCCGCCGGCAAGCTGGGCATCCGCGCCCATCTGTTTCCCACGCTGCTGGATGACCAATCGCGCTTGGAAGAACTCCAGACCCGCTACGCGAACAACGCGCTGCTCTCGGCGCCAGGATTTAAACAGTTCTTCGACGGCGTGTCGAGCGAGCATACCGCATACCTCACTGAGCCCTATACTAACCCGCGCTTCCCGGGCGACCAGGGTCGCCTGACGGTTCCTGTCGAGCGCATGCGCAAGTTGGTTCTGGCGGCAGCCGAGCGTGGCCACACCGTGCGCATCCACGTTATCGGCGACGGTGCCATCCATGCCGCACTTGATATCTTTGAGGAGGCGGCAGAGCTCTACGGCTTGCCCCAGCACGGTCATAACACACTCGAGCATCTGGAGAATTTGCTGCCTCAGGACATCGATCGTCTGCGCAAACTCAACGTCATTGCCTCGAGCCAGCCTTGCCACATCACGCTCGACCCGGGTGGCCCGGAGCGCGACCTGGGCCTGGAACGCAGCCGCATCATGTGGCCGTTTGCGACCTATAAGCAGCGCGGCATCCGCCAAGCTTTCGGTACCGATAGCCCCATCACAGCCGTTACCAGCATGAACGTGCTCTACACGGCCATCACGCGCCAAGACCCCCGCAGCCACTGGCCCGAGGGCGGCTGGCTCCCCAGCGAGCGTATCGACGCGGCAACTGCCCTGCGCAACTACACGCTTGGCAGCGCGTACGCAGCGGGCGACGAGCAAAACCTCGGCAGCCTGGAACCCGGCAAATACGCCGATCTGGTAGTCCTGGACCAAAACCCGCTCACCATTGACCCCCAAGAACTCCAGGACACCAAAGTTCAGGCCACCTACCTGGCAGGTAACTTAATCTACGAGCGCTAATATTCATGCCGTACCGTTAAACGCGGCTCGGGCAGCCTATTTTGGGATGGCGCTCGAGCCGCGTTTGTTTGCCTATGGGGTCCGTTAGGAGCGCCCCCGCTCTGCTTGATTTGGGCGCGGGGCGGAGGCGCCGCTGCCCCGCGCTCAATTTGGACGCCAGTAATGCTGTCTCTTGGTGTTTTGAATACTTCCCATTGCAGATTGCATAAAAAGGTTGGATTGATTTTTCTGGTCCTGATGTACCCCCGCTTGGGCCGTGCAAAAAACGGAGTATTCAGCACCGCAAGCCCCGCCGATGCCGCTACAGTCAGGTAACATCGCGGAGCTCGACGTTATTTTGCGGTCCGGTGTGGCGCGAAGCATGCCTTTTTGTCCTGACGGGGTTTGTCTGCCGACTCAAATCGCCGGTCGAAGGCGTCCTTGGGACCAATATGGTTTGTCCGGCGCGTATGCAGCCGTCCTGGCCTGCTGAATACTCGAAAAAATGCACGGTGCTCCCCAGGGGACCCGAGCGTGCAGTGAAAACCATGCCTACGTTCCTATCCGCATCGCCATTTTGCTGCACTGACTTTTCTGAATGCCGGGCCCGATAACGTTGACTCAGCTCCCGTGTGGCGCCGGAGGGGCGGGATATAAGGTTTATCGCGAGTTCCGCACGAGCCGAAGGCCACTTAATGTGGCCTTCGTGCGAGCAGGACTGCCCGAGCAGGAAACCTTATGCCCGCCCCTCCGGAGCCACACGGGGGCCACCGCTAAGTTATCCCTCGGCATTCAGAAAATCTAAGTGCCAAAAAATAAGATTTTTTGACTCTGTGTTGTATAACCCGCCATTCGTGGGTACCATTCAACGCGTACGCAAACAAAAAGGGTTAACCCGCACGGTTCAACCGCGCGGCCCAAAAAGGAGGAAACAAGCATGTCGTCTTTGAAGCCGCTTGCAGATCGCGTCCTGGTCAAGCCCGACGAGGCCGAGCAGAAGACCGCTTCTGGTCTGTACATCGCCAGCAACGCTCAGGAGAAGCCGCAGCGCGGCACCATCGTTGCCGTTGGCGCCGGTAAGGTCAACGACAAGGGCGAGCGCATCCCCATGGACGTTCAGGTCGGCGACGTTGTCATCTACGGTAAGTTCGGTGGCAACGAGGTCAAGGTCGACGGCGAGAAGTATCTGCTGATGCGCGCCGACGACATCTACGCCGTCGTCGAGGCCTAGTCTCGTCAGAATCTCTGATTCGTCTTTGAACGCGTCCGCCGTATAGGACTCGGAAGCGGCGACGCGAGTCACATTTCTTTTGGAGGATTACCTACCATGGCAAAGAACATTACGTTCAACACCGATGCCCGCGCCAAGCTCGCAAAGGGCGTCAACACTCTGGCCGACGCCGTTACCGTCACCATGGGCCCCAAGGGCCGTTACGTCGCTCTGCAGCGCACGTTCGGTGCCCCGACCATCACCAACGACGGCGTTTCCGTCGCTAAGGAGATCGAGCTCGAGGACAACATCGAGAACATGGGCGCTCAGCTGGTGAAGGAGGTCGCCACCAAGACCAACGACACCGTGGGTGACGGCACCACCACCGCAACCCTGCTCGCCCAGGCCATCGTCAACGACGGCCTGCGCAACGTCGCCGCCGGCGCCAACCCGCTGGCCATCCGTCGCGGCATCGACAAGGCTGTAAACGCCGCCGTCGCCGAGATGAAGAAGCAGGCCAAGCCGGTCGAGACCAAGGAGCAGATCGCTTCCGTCGGCACCATCTCCGCTGGTGACCCCGAGGTCGGCGAGAAGATCGCCGAGGCCATGGAGGTCGTGGGCAAGGACGGCGTCATCACCGTCGAGGATTCCCAGACGTTCGACATCACCATCGACACCGTCGAGGGCATGCAGTTCGACAAGGGCTATGTCTCCGCTTACTTCGTCACGGACAACGACCGCATGGAGGCCGTGATGAAGGATCCGTACATCCTCATCACCGACCAGAAGATCTCCAGCGTCCAGGACATCATGCCTGTTCTCGAGGCTGTCCAGCGCGCCGGCCGTGGCCTGCTCATCATCGCTGAGGACATCGACGGCGAGGCTCTGCCGACCCTGGTCCTCAACAAGATCCGTGGCGCTCTCAACGTCTGCGCCGTCAAGGCTCCGGGTTACGGCGATCGCCGCAAGCGCATCCTCGAGGACATCGCCGTCCTCACCGGTGGCCAGGCCGCTCTGGACGAGCTGGGCGTGAAGGTCGCTGACATCACCGCCGATATGCTCGGTACCGCTAAGTCCGTCACCATCTCCAAGGACAACACCGTCGTCGTCGGCGGCGCTGGCTCCAAGGAGGCCATCGACGCCCGCATCGCTCAGATCAAGGGCGAGATGGAGAACACCACCTCTGACTTCGACCGCGAGAAGCTCCAGGAGCGCCTGGCCAAGCTCTCCGGTGGCGTTGCCGTCATCAAGGTCGGCGCTGCTACCGAGTCCGAGCTCAAGGAGATCAAGCACCGCGTCGAGGACGCCCTGCAGGCTACCCGCGCTGCTGTCGAGGAGGGCATTGTCGCTGGCGGCGGCGTCGCCTTCATGGACGCTGCTCCTGCGCTCGACGCTGTTGAGATCGACGACCCCGAGGAGAAGATTGGCGTCGATATCGTCAAGAAGGCTCTGACCGCTCCGGTCGCTACCATCGCCAAGAACGCTGGCTTTGAGGGCGCTGTCGTGGTCGACAAGGTTGCCGAGCTGCCCGCCGGCCAGGGTCTCAACTCTGCCAACGGCGAGTGGGGCGACATGATTGAGATGGGCGTCCTCGACCCCGTCAAGGTCAGCCGCGTCACCCTGCAGAACGCTGCTTCTGTCGCCAGCCTGATTCTCATCACCGAGGCCACCGTCTCCGATGTGCCCAAGAACACTCAGCTTGAGGATGCTATCGCTGCTGCTACCGCTGGTCAGCAGGGCGGCGGTATGTACTAAGGCCGACAAGGTCTAGAACTCCCACCGGGAATCCGGGGGCGTGACGGGGGCTTCTCTCCGGAACGTCCTCGGACATGCAAAGAGGCTCCGCATCGCGCTTCGCGCTGTGGAGCCTCTTTGCGTGCGGAATGTTCCGGAGAGAAACCCCCGTCACGCCCCCGGATTCCCTGCGTTTACGGCCTTGAGGTCGGCATGGGCGGAGGTCGTGGCTGATAGGGATACGTGTCCCGGTTGCTGTTTCGCGCTTTGCGCGAAAGGCGCACCACTTTGGCGTGAACGGAGAACGTGGTTGCTGCGGCAACTGGTCCCCGTCAGAAATTACCCTTGGCATACTTGCGTGAAAACCTGCTCGTGCTACACTTGCAATTGCTGTTTCAGGGCGGGGTGAAATTCCCCACTGGCGGTAAATCGGGCGGTGTCAAAGGGACGCCGTGGCGCAGGTGAGATGTCTGCGACCGAGCCGATGAGTCCGCGACCCGTGTGTGCGTTGGTTCGCATGCCGGCTGAACTGGTGAGATCCCAGTACCAACGGTTAGAGTCCGGATGAAAGAGGCAGGTGATCTTATGTCTGAACAGTCGCAGCATATCCATTTTGAGAACACGAATAGGTGGAGCACCAAACAGCTCGTTACCATGGCGTTGATGTGCGCCTTGGGAGCACTGTTTATGTATGTGCAGCTGCCCATCCTCCCCTCGGCGCCGTTTTTGACGTATGACCCGTCGCTGGTGCCGGCGATGGTGTGTGGATTTGCGTATGGCCCTGGTGCCGGCACCGCTGTTGCCGCTATGGCGATCGTTATCCATGCGCTTACCACGGGCGATTGGGTCGGTGCGCTTATGAACTTGGTTGCCACGCTGGGCTATATTCTGCCTGCGGCTATCGTCTACCAGAAGATGCATACCTATAAGGGCGCCGTGATTGGCCTGGCGCTGGGCGTTATTGCCGCTACGGCGTTGTCTATGGTCGCAAACCTGACCATCGGCGTTTGGTTCTGGTATGGCTCGGCCGATGTGATTTTGCCACTCATGCTTCCTGCTGTTCTGCCGTTCAACCTTATCAAGACCGTGCTTAACTCGGTATTGACGCTTGCAGTGTACAAGGCGGTCTCTAATCTCATCACGCCCAAGAAGGACCAGGTCAAAGGTCGCGCATGATTGAGTGTCGGGGCGTTTCCTTTAGCTATGACGGTGTTGCACCGGCGCTCGATGGCATCGATCTGAACATCGAAGATGGCGAGTTTTTCTGCATCCTCGGCGGAAACGGGTCGGGCAAGTCGACGTTTGCCAAGCACCTGAACGCGCTGCTGCAGCCCGATGCGGGAACGGTGTGCGTCAACGGCATGGACGCGTCCGATCCCGAGCTGGTCTACGACATTCGCTCGACTGCTGGCATGGTGTTCCAGAATCCCGACGACCAGCTTGTGGCGACGCTTGTCGAGGACGACGTTGCGTTTGGTCCCGAGAACTTAGGGGTCGAATCGGCCCAGATCGCGCAGCGCGTGCGCGAGGCGCTGAAGGCCGTGGGCCTGGTGGGCTTTGAGCGCCACGAGACCCACGCTCTCTCGGGCGGACAAAAGCAGCGCGTGGCGCTTGCCGGCGTGCTCGCCATGGAGCCGCGCGTGCTCGTTTTGGACGAGGCGTCCTCGATGCTCGATCCGCGCGGGCGCAAGGGCCTTATGAAGGCCTGTCACGCGTTGCACGAACGCGGCATGACCATCGTGATGATTACGCACTTTATGGAAGAGGCCGCTGAGGCCGATCGCATTGCTGTCTTCCAAGCGGGCCGCGTTGCCATGCTCGGTACGCCCGAGGAGATCTTGACGCGGGCGGACGAACTCGCGCGGCTGAACCTGGATATGCCGGCATCGTGCTGTCTTGGCAGGGCGCTTCGCGCGAAGGGCGTGCCCATTTGCGCACAGGTGCGCGAGGCGGATATGGTCGCCGAGATTGCGCGGGCTTATGCCGAGCGGAGTGGGGCGGGCATCGCCGGGAAGCCTTTCGCATCCGATTCTCGTATTCCCGACAACGTCTCCTCTGCAATCGATGGCGCAGACGCGCTGGAGCCCGTCATCGAGATTTCGCACCTTTCGTATAGCTATTCGCTGAGCGCCCGCGTGCGTCGCCGTTGGCACAAGCGCTCAGCCGCCGAGGGCGCATCGAACAAGCAGGCCCTCTGGGGCAACGACCCTAGCAGCCCCTGGGCGTTGCGCAATGTGTCGCTAACGGTGCGTCGTGGCGAGTTCCTGGGCCTTGCGGGCCATACCGGTTCGGGTAAGTCGACGCTGGTTCAGCATCTCAACGGCCTGATTCGTCCCCAGGAGGGTTCCGTTTACGCGTTGGGGCTCGACCTGGTAAACAAGAAAGATGCCGCCGCGGTTAAGGCAAAGGTCGGCGTGGTGTTTCAATATCCCGAGCGTCAACTGTTTGCCGAAACCGTGGCGCAGGACGTGGCGTTTGGTCCGCACAACCTTGGCTTGTCGCAGGCCGAGGTTGCCCGACGCGTTGCGTCATCGCTCGCGCGCGTGGGCCTCGACCTGGCCACGGTGGGCGACAAGAGCCCCTTTGAGCTCTCGGGCGGGCAGCAGCGGCGCGTGGCGTTTGCCGGCGTGCTTGCCATGGAGCCCGAGGTCCTGGTACTCGATGAGCCCATGGCGGGACTCGATCCGGCAGCCCGCAGGGATTTCCTGGAGCTCATCGGCCATCTTCATGACGAGGGCCTGACCGTCGTCATGGTCTCACACAGTATGGATGACCTTGCCAATTGCTGTGACCGTATTGTCGCGATGAACGAGGGCGCGGTGTTTGCCGAGGGCACGCCCGCTCAGGTTTTTGCGCATGCGGATGAGCTCAAGTCGATCGGCTTGGGCGTACCTGCCGCTCAACGCATGGCGTTGTCTCTCGCGGAAGCGGGCGTGCCGCTGCGCTTTGACGGCCTCTATACGGTTGAGTCGCTGGTAGACGAGTTGGTGGACCTGCTAATCGGTCGCTCGGACGGTCCTTCTAACGTCGCAGACATTGCTAAATCCAAGACGGTCGCGCGAGAGGAGGGCTGCTAATGGAGGCGTTTTCGTTTGGCAGCTACTATCCCGGCGATAGTGCAATCCACCGCCTGGACCCGCGAACCAAGTTGCTCTTGGGATTTATTTTTCTGATCACGACGCTCACGGTCAGCAGCTTCCGCGGACTGGTCCCGGTCGCAATCTTCGTTGTCCTGATCTATACCGTGTCCCGGGTGCCGGCTCGTCGCGTCCTGTCGTCGATGGCGCCGCTGCTGGCGATCGTCGCGGTAGTCGCGGTGCTCAACCTGTTTTCCGACCAGAGCGGGCGCATTCTGTGGCAGCTCGGCTTTTTGCAGATAAGCGAGGGCTCGCTGCATTCCGCCGTCTTTATGGCGTGCCGCCTGACCTTGATGATGGCCGGTATGAGCGTTATCACGCTCACCACACCGACGCTCGGCCTTACCGCGGGCTTTGAGCGCCTGCTCGCGCCGTTTGCGCGTGTGGGACTTCCTGCGCACGAGCTCGGCATGATTATGGGTATCGCGCTGCGCTTTATGCCGCAGTTTGCCACCGAGATGAAGCAGACGGCCGATGCGCAGGCGAGCCGCGGTTCGCGCGTGACGGGAGGCCCGCTCGGCGGCGTGCGCATGCTCGCCAGCGTGGCAATTCCGCTGTTCACGGGTGTGTTTCGTCATGCCGAGACACTCTCTGCCGCTATGGATGCACGTTGCTACCATGGCGAGCAGGGGCGTACGCGACTGCATGCACTTGCATTTTGCTGCGGCGATGCATTGGCGGCGGTGGTGACGGCGTTGCTGTTCATCTGCGTCATCGTCATCAATCTTCAACTTGTTTAGGCGCGATTCGAGCGCAAGAAAGGGATTCCTATGACCGACAACGACCGCACGGCGCAGCTCGAGCGCGCCTGTTCGTATCTTAGGCGTATTCCGGCGTGGTATCTCGCCACGATCGACGTGACGGACGGACATCAGCCGCGCGTGAGGCCGTTCTCGTTTGCCATGGTCGATGATGGCAAACTGTGGTTTTGCACCTCGCGCGACAAGGACGTGTGGGCCGAGCTCAGCGCGAACCCCAAGTTTGAGGTTTCGGGTTGGAAACCGGGGGAGTGTTGGATTGTGCTGACCGGCGAGGCCGCGCTCGAGGACGACGCGGTCGTGAGCGACCGGGTGCGCCAAGCCGGCTTTAAGCACATGGTGGGCATCGGCGAAGACCACGAGGGCGCCGACGACGGTCGCCTTGCGTTTTTCTCGGTGCGCAATATCGCTGCCCGCTTCTGTGATATCGACGGCAGCGAGGAGCGCCTGGAGCTTTAACCCTAGGACAGCTAAAACAGCCCCGGCCCAAAAAGACTAGTGCCAGGAGGACACATGGACGGATTGAATACGGTGTTGGAGTATCTGACGTCGGTGCCGGCGTGGTATCTGGCGACGAGCGTGGATGGACAGCCGCATGTGCGTCCGTTTTCGTTTGCGCAGATTCAGGACGGCAAGCTGTGGTTTGTAACGGCGCGCACCAAAGACGTGTGGCAAGAGCTGCTGCAAAATCAACGCTTTGAGGCCACGAGCTGGTGGCCGGGCCATGGCTGGCTCATCTTGCGCGGGCGTGCGGGTCTTGATGACCAGGCCGCTCCCGATATGCGCGAGGCAGGCTGGAAGCACCTGGAGCGCCTAGGCGAGCACTACGAGGGCGCAGGCGATCCCACGCTCGTCTTCTTTAGCGTGGAGGAACCCGAGGCCTTTATCTGCAACCATGACGAATGGGTGCCGATCGAGCTCTAAACGAGTCTCTCAGCAAGCTTCGACAATTCAAATTCTCGCATGTAGCGGGCCCCACATTGCAACGTCACCGTAAGGTGCACTGGGCAATATGGGGCCCGTATTCATTTGTCAATTCCTTCGAGTGAATGTGTCGGGACTGTTTCAATGCATGAATATGTAAAAGATTTGCGTATATATGCATCTTTTGGTGCTAAAGTTTCAACCCACTTCATAACGACCGCTGCGAAATGCGCATCGGTGCATAAATCGCAGACAAGGAGTCTGATATGTCTTTGAAGGTTGGAATCGTCGGTGCGGCAGGATATGCCGGTGCCGAGCTCATTCGTCTCGTGCTCGGCCATCCCGAGTTTGAACTTGTTGCCATTACGTCCAATGCCGATGCCGGACAGCCGCTGTCTGCGGTGTACCCGAGCTTTGCCGGCGTGAGCGATCTGAAATTCACCACGCATGATGCCCCCGAGCTCAAGACCTGCGACGCTGTCTTTTTGGCCGTGCCGCACACCGCCGCCATGGCGCAGGTGCCCACCCTGCTTGCCACAGGCGTTTCCTGCTTTGACCTTTCGGCCGATTATCGCCTGAGCGATCCGGCCGTGTTCGAGACATGGTATGCCGCCGAGCACACGAGCCCCGAGCTGCTCAAGACGCGTGCTTTTGGTCTGCCCGAGCTGTTCTGTCGGGACTTGGAGACCGCCGCATCCGATTATGCTGGCGGCAAGTCCGTGCTGGTTGCCTGCGCCGGTTGCTATCCCACCGCAACGAGCCTTGCTGCCGCGCCTGCCGTGCGCGCCGGCTGGGTTGCCCAGAGCGGCCCCGTGATCGTCGACGCTATCAGCGGCGTGACGGGTGCCGGTAAGTCCTGCAACGCCCGCACGCATTTTTGCAGTGCAGACGAGAATCTGGAGGCCTATGGCGTGGGCAAGCATCGTCATACGCCCGAGATCGAGCAGATTCTTGGCCTGACCGACCGCATCGTCTTCACCCCGCATCTGGCACCGCTCAAGCGCGGCCTGCTCTCCACGGTGACGCTGCCGCTCGCGCCGCAGGCTCTCGACACGCTGACCCTTGAGGACGTTGTCGACCATTACAAGCAGTTCTACGCCGGTCGCACCTTTGTGCGCGTACTCGATGCCGGCCAGCAGCCCAAGACGGCTTCGGTCGCCGGCACCAACGCCGCCCAGATCGGCCTCGCGCTCAACAAGCGCGCGGGCGTTCTGGTGGCTACGGGCGCCATCGACAATCTGTGCAAGGGTGCAGCAGGCCAGGCGGTCCAGTGCGCCAACATCGTCTTTGGTTTTGACGAGCGACGAGGCTTGCCCACAGTGGCGTGCCCGGTGTAGCACATTCGATTGTTGACGATTTGGTAGTCGGGCATCGAGTGGGGCGCCACTCTTAAGCTGGTCTCATGATTGTGGCTGGTATGGCGCACCAACCGATGCCCATTTTTTGTTTGACATAAGGAGTCATAAAGACGATGAATACAGAGCAGTCCGATATCAAGATTCGTGCCGTAGAGGGCGGCGTAACGGCGGCAGCCGGCTTTAAGGCGGCGGGCATCCATGCCGGATTCCGCAAGAATCCCGAGCGCTTGGATTACGCGCTCGTCGTGCCCAATAAGCCCTGTCCCGGCGCCGGTGTGTTTACGACCAACCGCTTTTGCGCAGCGCCCGTGCAGGTGAGCCGCGCCAATTTGGGCGGTGCCGATAAGGGCTATGGCATCATCGCCGGTGTCTCGGTCAATTCCGGTAACGCCAACGCGGCCACCGGTGAGACGGGCCTTGCCTGCGCGCGCGAGACGTGCAACATCGCCTCGCAGGTCATCGGCTGCGAGCCTCAGCAAATCCTGGTCGCCTCCACGGGCGTGATTGGCCAGATTCTGCCGATCGACACGTTTGAGACGGCGATTCCGGCAGCTTATGAGGCGCTCTCCGCTCATGGTGGCGCCGATGCCGCCCGTGCCATCATGACCACCGATACCCACTCCAAGGAGTGCGCCGTTCGCTATCGTAGTGAGGCCACGGGCCATGCGGGCAACGCTTATACGGTGGGCGGCATGTGCAAGGGCTCGGGCATGATCATGCCCAACATGGCCACCATGATCGCGGTCATTACTACCGATGCCCCCGTCGAGCCGGCGGCGCTTCATGCCCTGCTGCTCTCGACTGTGAAGCAGACTTTTAATAAGGTAACGGTCGACTCCGATACCTCGACCAACGACACCTGCATCATGCTTGCCTCCGGCACTGCTGCCGCGGATGCCGAGGCCATCGTCGAGGGCACTGACGCCTTTGACGAGCTGGCATTTGCCGTGCACGAGGTATGCGAGAGCCTGGCGCGCAACATCGCCGCCGACGGCGAGGGTGCGTCCAAGCTCGTGACGGTCAATGTTACCGGCGCCGTGAACGATGAGGAGGCCGATATCGCCGCCCGTGCTGTCGCCAACTCGCCGCTCGTCAAGACCTGCATCGCCGGCCACGACTGCAACTGGGGCCGCGTTGCCATGGCGCTCGGCAAGTGCGGCGTGCAGTTTAACCAAGAAGATGTGTCCATCGACATGATGGGTATGCCCGTCTGTCGCGATGGCCTGACGGTCCCCTTCGATGAGGACGAAGCCCTGCGACGTTTTGAGGCGCCCGAGATTGTGATCTCGGCAGACCTGGGCGCAGGGGACGCGGCGACCACCGTGTGGACTTGCGACCTCACGCACGAGTACATCTCCATTAACGGCGACTACCGTTCCTAGACTCCCGATGTGCCGTGCGCCCCGCTGCAATCGCGGGCAACGAGGTGCGGCGCGATAGCTACACGAAAGACGAGGCTGACTATGAAGTTCGCACGCGATTGTCGCTCGAGCGAATCCAACGAAGTTACCGCGCAGCTGCTGTTCGAGGCGCTGCCGTGGATTAAGAACCTGACCGGTAAGACGGTCGTTATCAAGTACGGCGGTGCCGCTATGGTCGACGAGCAACTGCGCCGCGACGTGATGAGCGACATCGTCCTGCTCAAGATTATCGGCATGCGCCCTGTTATCGTGCACGGTGGCGGCAAGGCCATCAACGAGGCACTCAGCCACTACGACATCCCCGTCGGGTTTAAGAACGGCCAACGCGTGACTACGCCTGCCACCATGGATATCGTACGCGAGGTACTGGGCGGCAAGGTCAATCAGGAGCTGGTCGCGGCGCTCAACCACCACGGTAACCTGGCCGTGGGCGTGTCCGGCAGCGACGCCGGTACCCTTATCGCCGAGCCACTCGACCCAGAGCTCGGCCGCGTAGGCAAGGTCACGCACGTCAACACCGACTATATCGAGCGTTTGCTCGACAGCGAGTATATTCCTGTTATCGCCACGGTCGCGGCGGGGGAGGACGGCGGCTTCTTCAACATCAACGCCGATACCGCCGCCGGCGCCGTTGCAGCGGCGCTTCATGCGCACAAGGCGATTTTCTTGACCGACGTCGACGGCCTGTACAAGGACTTTAGCGACAAGGATTCGCTTATCTCCAACCTGACGCTCGATGAGGTCAATGAGATGCTCTACGGCGGAGAAGTCGACAAGGGCATGATCCCCAAGCTTCGCGCCGCCGTCGATGCGCTTACTGCTGGCGTGTTCCGAGCCCACATCATCAACGGCACGACGCCGCACTCGCTGCTGCTGGAGCTGCTGACCGATGCTGGCGTCGGTACCGTGATCCACTCCACCGAGACGGCCTACGAGTTCGATACGCATCCGCACCCGCTTTCGACGTTTGCGGCGCGCCTGACCGAGAACCTCGACGAGGTCGAGAAGCTCCAGACGGTCTAGCTGACCCGCGGTCGTCGCGTCCCTGCACACATAGCCCTGCGCCGTACGGCGCCCAACGAAAGGCATCCCATGTCACTTGCTGCTCAACAATCGCTCGAATCCCATTACGTTATGCATACTTTTGGTCGTTCTCCAGTAGAGTTTGTCGAAGGTCACGGTATGAAGCTCACCGGTGATGACGGCCGTGAGTATCTTGACTTTCTTGCCGGTATCGGTGTGTGCAGCCTTGGTCACGGCAACCCTGCAGTGCTCTCGGCGCTCGAGGCGCAGACCAAAAAGCTTCTGCATGTGTCTAACTACTTCTACATCGAGCAGCGTGGCCAGGTCGCGGCGCTGCTGTCCAAGCTTGCTAACGACGACGTAGATGGTGCGTGCGTGCTGGCCGATGCCATTGCCGCCGGCGATGAGACCACGGCCGCTGCGCTCGGTGCCCCGGCTGCGGACGAGCAGGTGTGGGAGACGTTCTTTGCCAATTCTGGTGCCGAAGCCAACGAGGGCTCGATGAAGCTTGCACGTCTGTACGCCAAGCGTGCTGGTAACGGCGGCAACACCATCGTATGCATGCGCGGCGGCTTCCACGGCCGTACGCTCGAGACCATTGCCGCCACCATGCAGGATTGGCTACAGGACAGCTTCCGTCCGCTGCCGGGTGGCTTTGTGGCTTGCACGCCCAACGATGTCGACGAACTGCGTTCGATCTTTAAGCAGCTGGGAAGCGAGGTCTGCGCCGTCATGCTCGAGCCGATTCAGGGCGAGAGCGGTGTGCACCCCATGACCGAGGAGTTTATGGCGGCGGCGCGCGACCTGGCGCACGAGGCCGGTGCCGTCCTTATCGCCGACGAGGTCCAGTGCGGTCTGTTCCGCTCCGGCAAACCGTTCGCTTATCAGACCTATGGCGTGGAACCCGACATCATGAGTCTTGCCAAGGGCATCGCCGACGGCGTTCCCATGGGCGCCGTGGTGGCAAAGAAGGAGATAGCCGACGTGTTTAAGCCCGGCGACCACGGCTCGACCTTTGGCGGTAGCTGCTTGGCCGTCGCGGCATGCGCCGCGACGCTCTCCGCGCTCGTGCGCGGCGACTACGCTGAGCATGCTGCCAAGGTGGGCGCCTATATGGAACAGGCGCTGGCCAAGCTTCCGCACGTTACCGAGGTACGCGGTCGCGGCTTGATGCTCGGCTGCGACCTGGATGAGGCAGCGGGCGATGCGCATGATATTGTTGCCCGTGCGCTGGCCGCCGGTGCTGTGATTAACGCTACTGGTGCCCACACACTGCGTTTCCTGCCGCCGCTCGTCTGCGAGGAATCCGACGTGGACAGTCTGATCGAGATCCTATCGGGTGTCTTGGACTAACGCGGCGCAATAACTTAATTATGACCGGGTTCCGGACTGCGGACGTGTCTACGTGGCATGATTCAGCGGTTTGGAGCCCGTTTTGCCTTAGATTTGCTAAGGCAGGGAGACCTGCTGGTCAAAAAACATTAAATATGAGTACTGTTACTGATTTGGTCGCAGCAATTTTGGACTAATAAGGCAAGATGGCAAGTCGAAATGGCGATGAACGCACGATTTTGATCCGATTGTTAGTCCTTATAATGGACATATGTTGCGTAACGTAAGCAAATACAATCTTTTGATATGTTGTAAGCAAGGTAGCAGTACTCATTTTTGCCATTTTTTGGCCACGACCTTTGTGACAGACGTGCTGGCGGGTTCGAATCCCATGCGCTGGGCACAAAAAGGAAAGGCCCCCATCGCTGGGAGCCTTTTCAATCAAGTGGTGGGCGATGAGGGATTCGAACCCCCAGCCTTGTGCGTGTAAAGCACCTGCGCTAACCGTTGCGCCAATCGCCCGCAGGGATTGAGTATAGCGGAAACCCCGTGCTGTTCACCGCTAATCCATAACGAAACTTACGCGGCGACTTTGGCCCTTGATTCTCATTTTCATTGCAACAGCCTCAGGACTCAGCGCAACGCGTTGCGCTGAGTCCTGAGGCGCGAATCCG
>NZ_CAXVJM010000020.1:0-34459 GCF_964259375.1 Collinsella aerofaciens ATCC 25986 | reverse complement strand
GGAGCTATTTCCGCGTTGCGATAGCTGCGGAAACGCGGGGTCCGTTCAGGCTGTTGCGTTGAGATTGAAAATCAACCTGTTTATTTGCCGTGGTTATGGGGGATATCGTGTCATCTTACACACATTGCCGCAGGTTTATGGGGGTGCGTGGGTTGACGATTACTGCCTGAGTTGTATCGCTGGCGGTGTGAATTGCTCAAACTATTATGCTTGGCTAACAAACTTTGTACAAAACCGGGAAGGTAATTGCGCAACTTTTTGGGGTGTAGTTGTCGCAAATTTTGCGACAACTACAGCTGACGGCGAACTTGAACAGGAAAGCAATTTGCATATTTTGCAAAAACGCAGTTCAGGCCACTTAATATCGTATGCAAATAAAAAAAGGCCACTCGATTGAGTGGCCTTGCATTCACGATGGTGGAGACGAGGGGGATCGAACCCCTGACCTCTTGACTGCCAGTCAAGCGCTCTCCCAGCTGAGCTACGCCCCCGTGACGAGGTAGTACTATAGGGGAATGTTTCCTTTGATGCAAGGACTTTTTTTGGGCTGTTGCCCTGCCTTACGGGTTTTCCTGGGACGGGGCTGAATTAGCTATTTTTGGCTTTGCCAAAATTAGCTAATTAACCCACCGTCCCGATAAAACCCTGATGGAGTAAATAACCTATTGCGACGCCTTGGTGGACGGTTATCTCTGCGGTGGATTTTACTATGTTGCTGATGCCCGTGTCGGCTAACAGGCCTAGTGGGCTGTGGTCTAGCTCCCATTCAAGGCCGTGTTCGCTTATCTCTGTGTTGGGAGCGATGGCGATGATGGAGAAGGTTTTGCCCTCGGCGTTTTCAATGGTCCAGGTCTCGTCTTGGTGCAGGATTCTGGCCGTCACTTTGTCTTCTTCGATCCAGACGGGGGCGTCCGTATAGTCTGCCAGTAGCCCTAACACAGACAGGGCCATGTCCGGGCGGCCGCCGATGGCGCAGGTCGCAATCACTTCGGCGCCCGGCCAACGGCGGCGGACAGAATCGAGCGCCAGCGCCAGATCGGTATAGTCCTTGTAGGGGTTGTGGCGTTCTACTTCAAAATCGGCAGCGGCATCGACCAGAGCGCGTCCCTCATCGCTTACGGTGTCGGCATCTCCCACGTAGACGTCGCAGCTCAGGCCAGCGCCCAACAGGGCGTCCAGGCCGCGGTCTACGGCTACGATGTGGTCGCACTCCCCCGCCAGGTGGCACAGTAACTTGGGGCTCGCCAGCACCGGCGAGCCACAAACCACTAATACTTTACAAGCCACGGTCCTCGCCTAGCCCTCAAACGAAAGCACACGGGCCAGGTCCAGGTCCTCATAGCTGTCGATAAAGATATCGCAGTTATCGCAAACCTCGTCCCGCTCCATACGGCCGTGCGGGTCATAGATGCCCACGCGTTTAAAGCCTGCAGTGCCAGAGCTCTTAAGTCCAAAGACGGCATCCTCAAACACCCAGCTGCGATTAAACTTGTGCCCGTGGCGTTCTTCCAGGCGACGCAACGCCAGCTCGTACACATCGGGGAACTGCTTGGAGCGTCCCGCCTCGTCCGTCGTGGTAACAAACTCCATGTACGCGTCGAGCCCGGCACCGGCGAGCGCGGGCCGCACCAGCTCGACCGGCGTGGACGTGGCAACGCACATGGCGATGTCCGCCGCCTTCGCCTGCTCCAAAAATGCCAGGAGCCCCTCGCGCGGCGGCACCTTGGAGTACCCATCAATCAAAATCTCGCCCAGCTCGCGATAAACTTCCTCGCCATTCGTGCCAATGCCCCACGTGTCGTGGTAGGCCTGGCACTCGTCCTCCAGCGAAAGATGTTCAAACTGGGCAAAATCGTCGACCGTTCCATCAATGCCATGACGGCGCAATAACTCGAGCTGCGCATAGCCCCAGACGGGGGTGCTGTTAACCAACGTGCCATCGCAATCGAAAATAAAAGCAACCTTGGGAGCGGCGGTATGGGACATATACGAACCTTTCGATGTCAAATGGTAAACAACCTGCTAAAAACGTTTTACCAAACGTAAGCCTATCAGTTTTGAAACCCTAATTGGTAAAACTGTCAAGGGTTTTACCACGGCAATTCTGCCAGTGGTATAAACATGTCGCTTACCGATTAAACGCCCTCGCAAATCCGCTTTCGTCCATAAAACCAACGTACAGGTGTTATCGTAGTTTCTGCCGAAAGTTCCACCGAGCACGCGAGGTGGAACGAATCATAGAACTATCGCCGTCCCTTCGATTCGTGCAGCCTTGGACCTTTCGCATCTAGTCACCAAGGCAACACGCTGCCGCGTCATGATGGGATCAAACGTGAGCGATACAAAGCTAAAGCCAGCAACCAAAAAGCCTGCTACCCGCAAGCCGGCTCCGCACGCACCGGAGCTCACCAAGGACGATGTCTACCTATTTGGCATCGGCACGTGGGAGCGCAGCTGGGAAAAGATGGGCGCGCATCCCGACACGCAGAACCGTACGCGCGGCTGGCGCTTTTGCGTTTGGGCGCCCGACGTAAAGAGCGTCCACGTCATTGGTGAATTTAACGACTGGGACGAGGAAGCCAACCCGCTGGTGCCCATGCATACGAGCGCTATTTGGGAAGGCTTTATTCCTGGTGCCGAGCAGGGCCAACTCTATAAGTACCTTATCGAGACCAACGAGGGCGAAAAGCTCTACAAGGCAGATCCGTATGCCTTTAAGGCCGAGTGCCCTCCGGGTACCGCCAGCGTGCTGTGGACCCTCGATGGCTACCAGTGGAACGACGCCGCATGGCTCAAGCGCCGCGCCAGCCACAACCACATGTCGCAGCCGCTCAACATCTACGAGGTGCATATTGGCTCGTGGAAGCGTCACGGCGACGCGCCGCAGGGCGAGCCGGACGAGTATGGCAACTACCCCGGCCCCATGGATCCCTTCCCCGCGCAGCGCGGCGAGTTCTACACCTACGACGACCTGTCGGTGGAGCTCGTGGACTACGTGCGCGACATGGGCTATACGCATATCGAGGTCATGCCGCTCATGGAGCATCCTTTCGATGGCTCCTGGGGCTACCAGACGACTGGCTACTATGCCGCCACGTCGCGTTACGGCAACCCGCAACAGCTCATGCACTTTATCGATGCGTGCCACGAGGCGGGCATCGGCGTGATCATGGACTGGGTACCCGGCGGTTTTTGCGCCGACTCCCACGGACTTGCCACCTTTAACGGCCACATGCTGTTTGAGCACGAAATTCACCCCAACTGGGGCACGCACAAGTTCGACTTCGCCCGCGGTGAGGTCCGATCCTTCCTGGTCTCCAACGTGCTGTACTGGCTCGAGAACTTCCACGTGGACGGCATTCGCATGGACGGCGTGTCCAGCATGCTGTACCTCAACTTTGGCATCGACGATCCCGGCCAAAAGAAGTTCAACAAATACGGCACAGAGGAGGATCTGGACGCCAGCGCGTTTATCCGCCAGGTCAACTGCGCCGTGGAGGCGCACTACCCCGACGTGATGATGATGGCCGAGGAGTCCACCGCGTGGCCGCTCGTGACTTATCCGCCGCAGGACGGCGGCCTGGGCTTCCACTACAAGTGGGACATGGGTTGGATGAACGACACCCTGCACTACATGCAGACCGATTTTCCGTGGCGCCCCGGCAACCACGGCCTGCTCACGTTCTCCATCATGTACGCCTTTACCGAGAACTTTATTTGCCCGCTCAGTCACGACGAGGTCGTGCACGGCAAGTGCTCTCTGATCGGCCGCATGCCGGGCGACTGGTGGCGCCAGTTTGCCGGCCTGCGCACGCTGGCCTTCTACCAGATGACGCACCCCGGTGCCAAGCTCAACTTTATGGGCAACGAGATCGGCCAGTTTATTGAGTGGCGCTACTACGAGTCCATCCAGTGGTTCTTGACCGAGGAGTACGAGACCCACCGTCATCATCAGGCGTTTATCAAGGCGCTCAACCACCTGTACACCGCCGAGCCCGCTCTGTACGAGCGCGGCTACACCGACGACGGATTTACCTGGATCGATGCGGACAACTCCAAGCAGTCCATCGTGAGCTTTGTACGTCAGGGCGAGGACGTCGATGACGACCTGGTGATCCTGATCAACTTTGATCCGGCGAGCTACGAGAGCTTCCGCGTGGGCGTGCCGCGCGAGGGTGACTGGGAGGTCATCTTTGACTCCGACCGTCCCGAGTTTGGCGGCAGCGGCTATGCCGGCGAGGAGCCCTACACCTGCTCGAGCGAGCCCTATCCCTGGAACGGGCAGATGGACTCCATCGAGATTAAGGTGCCCGGCCTGGCAGGTGTGGTGCTTAAGCGCCGCGGTCCCAGCAGCTACAAGCCGCCGGTGGTTGAGGAGCCCAAGGCTGCGCCCAAGAAGCGTTCGTCCTCGGTGAAGCCCAAGGCCGCGACTGCCAAGAAGGCTCCGGCCAAGGCGAAGGCTGTAAAGCCCGCCGCCAAGGCTTCGGCCAAGTCCGCCACGACCAAGAAGGCAACCACCAAAAAGGCTGCTTCCAAGGCCAAGGCAGCAGCTGTTAAGGCTCCTGCCAAGAAAGCGTAACAAAGCCGTTACAGCTGTAATCACCCGCCCCGACAGGGCGTAGGATACAAGTCATAACCGTTCCGGGAGAAACATCCCCGGGGGAAAGGAACGTATGAATAAGATCTTCGACAACAAGCAGGAGTTTACCGAGCTCTATCGCGATGCCGTCATGAGCATTAGCGGCAAGAGCGTCGAGGCCGCCAGCGACCTCGACCGCTTTAACGCCCTGGCCAAGCTCGTGGCCGAAAAGGCGCGCACCGTTGCCACCAAGAGCGACGCCCGCGCCACCGCCGAGGGCAAAAAGCGCGTGTACTACTTCTCGATCGAGTTTTTGATCGGCCGCCTGCTCGACAACTACCTGCTCAACTTTGGCGTGCGCGACATGGTCGCCGAGGCGCTCGACGACATGGGCTTCGACCTGTCCGTCATCGAGAACCAGGAGCCCGATCCGGCGCTGGGCAACGGTGGCCTGGGCCGCCTTGCCGCATGCTTCCTTGATTCCATGGCAGCCGAGGGCATTGCCGGCTACGGCAACGGTATGCGCTACCGCTATGGCCTGTTTAAGCAGGAAATCGTTAACGGCAGCCAGGTCGAGGCCACCGACGAGTGGCTCACCCACGGCTATCCCTGGGAGGTCCGTCGTCAGGACAAGGCCGTGACCATTAAGTTTGGTGGTCATGTTGAGGGCTTTGAAGAGAACGGCCGCACGTTCTACCGCACGGTGGACACGCAGGATATCCTGGCCGTCCCTTATGACATCCCCGTGGTGGGCTATGCCGGCGAGACCGTCAACAAGTTGCGCGTCTGGGCTGCCGAGCCGGTCGAGGAGCACTTTGACCTTGAGGCCTTCAACCGCGGCGACTACGCCCTGGCCGATGCCGAGCGCGCCGAGGCCGAGGCCATCAGCGCCATCCTCTACCCCAACGACGCCGGCGAGCACGGCCGTCTGCTGCGCCTGAAGCAGGAGTACCTGTTTGTCTCGGCCGGCATCTACAGCCTGCTCGACACCTTTGAGAAGGAGCACGGCGAGAACTGGGAGCTGCTGCCGCAGTTTGTGGCCATCCACACCAACGACACCCACCCCGCCATGTGCGGCCCCGAGCTCATGCGCATCCTCATCGACGAGAAGAAGCTCGAGTGGGACGACGCCTGGAACATCGTGACGCAGGTCGTGAGCTACACCAACCACACCATCCTGCCCGAGGCTCTGGAGAAGTGGCACATCGGCACATTCTCCAAGCTCCTCCCCCGCGTGTACCAGATCATCGACGAGATCAGCCGTCGTTGGCACGAGTCGTTCGACACCACGCAGGAAGGCTGGCAGGAGCGTCTGCGCCAGACCGCCATTCTGTGGGACGGCGAGATCCGCATGGCCAACCTGTCCGTGATCTGCAGCCACAGCGTCAACGGCGTGGCCAAGATCCACTCCGACATCATCAAGAACATCGTGCTCAAGGACTTCTATGCCTTAACGCCCGAGAAGTTCAACAACAAGACCAACGGCATC
Source organism: Collinsella aerofaciens ATCC 25986 (assembly GCF_964259375.1). Classification (GTDB taxonomy): domain Bacteria; phylum Actinomycetota; class Coriobacteriia; order Coriobacteriales; family Coriobacteriaceae; genus Collinsella; species Collinsella aerofaciens_BO. The sequence continues at coordinate 28,391 of NZ_CAXVJM010000020.1, read as the reverse complement.
TCGCATCGTCGTTTCTTTGCCGAGGCCAACCCCACCTATGCCAAGCTCGTAACCGAGGCCATTGGCGACGGCTGGCTCAAGGACGCCTTTGAGCTGGAAAAGCTCAAGGAGTTCCAGAACGACACCGAGTTCCTGAAGGCCGTGGGTGCCTCCAAGCGCGCCAACAAGGAGCGCCTGGCCGCCTACGTTAAGGCCGAGACCGGTCTGGTCATCGACCCCAACACCGTCTTCGACGTTCAGGTTAAGCGCTTCCACGCCTACAAGCGCCAGCTCATGAACATCATGAAGGTGATGGACATCTACAACCGTCGCATCGCCGATCCCAACTTCCACGTAACGCCGACGACCTTCATCTTTAGCGGCAAGGCTGCCTCGAGCTACACCTTTGCCAAGGAGACCATCCGCCTCATTAACTCCGTGGCCGACGTCATCAACAACGATGCCCGCGTCAACGAGGTCATGAAGGTCTGCTTTATCCCCAACTTCCGCGTGAGCAACGCCCAGCTCATCTACCCCGCCGCCGAGATCTCGGAGCAGATCTCCACGGCCGGCAAGGAGGCCTCGGGCACGTCCAACATGAAGCTCATGATGAACGGCGCCATTACGCTGGGTACCCTCGACGGCGCCAACATCGAGATCGCCGACCTGGCCGGCCGCGAGAACGAGGCCATCTTTGGCCTGACCGCTCCCGAGGTCGAGAAGCTCTGGGCATCCAATAGCTACTTTGCGTGGGATACGCTCAACAACGATCGCGAGCGTCTGGGCCGCGTGATGGACGAGCTCAAGGACAACACCTTTGCGGGTCTTTCGGGCAACTTCGAGAGCATCTACAACGAGCTCATGAACAACAACGACCCCGACCTGGTCATGGCCGATTTCCGCAGCTACGTGGATGCGTGGGAGAAGCTCACCGGCAGCTACGGCGACCAGGAGACCTGGAACCGCAAGGCGCTGCTCAACACCGCCTCCTCCGGCTGGTTCTCGAGCGACCGCACCATTCGCGAGTACCGCGACGAGATCTGGCACGCGTAAAGGCGCGCTAGCTCCCTTATGCCAGCACGGCATTACTCGACGGGCGCGACCGAGCGCCGCGCCCGTCGCTAATGGGTTAGAAACATCGATGACAGAAGGAGAAATCGATGAGTAAGAAAGAATGCATCGCGATGCTCCTCGCAGGAGGACAGGGCAGCCGATTGGGGGCACTCACCCAAAAAATCGCTAAGCCGGCGGTTAGCTTTGGTGGCAAGTTCCGCATTATCGACTTTTCGCTCTCCAACTGCTCCAACTCGGGCATCGACACGGTGGGCGTTCTGACGCAGTATCGCCCCTACCTGCTGCATGCCTATGTGGGCTCTGGCGAGGCTTGGGACCTGGACAGCCGCGACGGCGGCGTGTCGATCCTGCCGCCGTACGAGACGCAGACCGGTGGCGCCTGGTATGCGGGCACGGCCGACGCCATTACGCAAAACCTCGACTACATCAAGGCCAACGACCCCAAGTACGTCCTGATTCTGTCTGGCGATCACCTGTATCGCATGGATTACCGCAAGATGCTCAAGACGCACATTGAGAACAACGCCGACCTCACGGTGAGCGTTATGCCCGTGCCGTGGGAGGAGGCCAGCCGCTTTGGCATCCTGACCACCGACCCCGAGGACGGCCGCATCACCAAGTTTACCGAGAAGCCCGAGAAGCCCGATTCGAACCTCGCGTCCATGGGCATCTATATCTTCTCGGCCGACGTGTTGATCGAGGCGCTCGAGCAGGACGCTCTGGACCAGCGCTCGAGCCACGACTTTGGCAAGGACATCATCCCCAAGCTGCTCGGCGAGGGCAAGCGCCTGTACAGCTACGAGTTCCACGGCTTTTGGAAGGACGTCGGCACCATCGCCAGCTTCCACGAGACCTCGATGGACCTGCTGGGCAACAACCCCGAGTTCGATCTGTTTGACAAGAACTTCCCCATCATGTCCAACATCACCACGCGTCCGCCGCACTACATTGGCCCGGACGGCCGCCTGGACGACTGCCTGGTCTCCAACGGCTGCAAGATCTACGGCACCGCTCGCCACTCGATCCTTTCGACCGATGTCATCATCGAGGAGCGCGCCGTGGTCGAGGACTCCGTGCTGCTGCCGGGTGCGCACGTTAAGAGCGGCGCGCACATCTGCCGCGCTATTTTGGGCGAGAACTCCACGGTCGAAGAGGGCGTGAAGCTCGGCTCTGTCGATACCACCAAGGATACGGCCGTCGTTGGAAATGACGTCGTTATCGGGAAGGGGGAATGATCCGATGATCAATCGCAAGGCCATCGGTTATATCACCGCTAACTACTCTTCGACCTACGGCAGCGTGCTGCTCAAGGACCGCCCCATCGCCTCCGTTCCGTTTTTGGGCCGCTACCGCCTGATCGACTTCCCGCTGTCCAACATGATGAATGCCGGCATTAAGACCGTCGGCGTCGTCATGCCGGGCAACTACCGCTCGTTGATCGACCACGTGGGCTCGGGCAAGGACTGGGGCCTGGACCGCAAGAAGGGCGGCCTGTTCATGGTGCCCGGCAACGCGTATGGCACCACCAAGGGCGGTATGCGCTTCCTGCTGCGCGACATCATCTCCAACAAGACGCTGTTCCAGCGCTCGGACAAGCCCTATGTCGTGATGATGGGCACCAACATCATCTTTAACATGGACCTCAACACCATCATTGACGCGCACGAGAACTCCGGTGCCCAGATGACCGTGGTGTACTGCAAGGCCACGCGCAACGTCGATGACGAGACCAAGCTCGAGATTAACGAGAACGGCCGCCTGACGGGCGTGAGCGCCGGCGTCGTGTACGGCGACAACGCCTCTATGGACTGCTGCATCGTCAACCGCGAGACGCTGCTCGAGATCATCGACCACTACCAGGCCGCAGACTATCTGGACCTGCTCGAGGCACTCCAGGGCGACTTTGGCAACATCGATGTGTGCAGCTACGAGTACAAGGGCGAGGTCGTGGGCGTGTTTAGCGAGAAGTCGCTGTATCGCCGCAGCATGGACCTGCTCGACCAGACCGTGGCCGACCAGCTCTTTGACCCCGAGCGCCCGATTCTGACCAAGGCTCACGACGTGCCGCCTTCGCGCTATGCGACTGGCAGCCACGCGTGCAACTCGATCATCTCGGCCGGCTGCATCATAAAGGGCACCGTGCGCAACTCGATCCTGTCGCGCGGCGTTGTGGTTGAGGAAGGCGCTTCGGTGACCAACTCGATCATCAACCAGAGCTGCATTATCAAGAGCGGCGCCCGCGTTGAGAATGCCATCCTGGACAAGAACAACGTGGTTCCCACCAACACCGAGCTTCGCGGCACGCCCGAGAACATCCTGGTGCTGGGCAAGGCCCCGTTAACTCCCGATACCACCATCGTGCATTAACGTAGGCACCGCAACATCGCTCGTAACATGTAGAATAGCCGCCCGGTTAGCGCCAGGCGGCTATTCTCGAATTGCAACATGGGAGACAATATGGCAGATTCCAGCAAAAAGATGCAGATCGTGTTTGCCTCGGCCGAGTGCGCACCGTTTGTAAAGACCGGTGGCCTGGGCGACGTGGCGGGCTCGCTGCCTGCGGCGCTTGTGCGCGCCGGCGCCGAAGTCATCGTGATGGTGCCCAAGTACGCCACCATCAAGGACGAGTACAAGGCGCAGATGGAGCACTTCTCCGACTTTTACGTAAGCCTGGGCTGGCGCAACGAGTACTGCGGGCTCGAGAAGCTCGAGCACGACGGCGTCACCTATATGTTCATCGACAACGAGCGCTACTTTGCGCGCGACTATCCGTACGGCTTCTTTGATGACGGCGAGCGTTTTGCGTTCTTCTCCAAGGCCATCACCGAGAGCCTGCAGCACCTGCCGGCCGGTTTTGAGTGTGACATCCTGCACTGCAATGACTGGCAGACGGCACTGGCGCCCGTGTTCTTGCGCGAGTTCTACCAGGGCCTGCCGCTGTACGACCGCGTCAAGACCGTGTTCTCGATCCACAACGTGGCGTTCCAGGGCCAGTTTAGCGACACCGTATTGGAGGATATCCTGGGTGTGGCGCACATTCCGGCGGCCGCCTCGCAGCTGCGTTGCGACGCCTGCAGCATCAACTACATGCTGGGCGCGCTGCGCTATGCCGATGCCATCACCACGGTGAGCCCCACCTATGCCAACGAGATCCAGACGCCCGAGTTTGGCGAGGGCCTGGACGGTGTGCTGCGCGAGCGCTCCTATGCGCTGCAGGGCATTTTGAACGGCATTGACGTGGCGGGCTTTGACCCGGCGACCGACAAGCGCATTGCCGCAAACTACACGGTTGATGACCGCTCCGGCAAGGCCGTGTGCAAGGCCAAGCTGCAGGAAGAGCTGGGGCTCGAGGTTCGCGACGACCGTCCGCTGATGGTTATGGTCACGCGCCTGACGCGTCAGAAGGGCATGGACCTGGTCATGTACGCGCTCGACCGCATCCTGGCCGGCGGCGTTCAGGTGGCCGTGCTGGGCACCGGCGACCGCGACTACGAGGACGGCCTGCGCTACTTCCAGGACAAGTACCCCGGCACCATGGCCGCGCGCATCGAGTTTGATCCGGCGCTGTCGCAGCGTATGTATGCCGCCGCCGACATGTTCCTGATGCCTTCGAAGTTTGAGCCCTGCGGCCTGTCGCAGATCATCGCCATGCGCTACGGCACCCTGCCGATTGTTCGCGAGACTGGCGGTCTGAAGGACACGGTGATCCCGTATAACGAGTTTACCGGCGAGGGCACGGGCTTCTCGTTTAGTAACTTTAACGGCGACGAGATGGGCGACGCCGTATTCCGCGCGGCACGCCTGTTCTGGGACAACCGCGAGGCGTGGAACCAGCTGGTCACGCAGGCCATGAGCCAGGACTTTAGCTGGACGCGCTCGGCCGACAAGTATCTGGACCTGTACTTCTTTATGCACCCGGAGATTGAGAGGCCGGCGGCTGTTGTCGACGAGCCTGAGGCTGTGGCTGAGAAAGTTGAGGCCGAGCCCGAAGTTGTGGCCGAGCCCGAGCCCAAGGCCGAGCCGGTTGTTGAGGAGCCCAAGGCTGAGGAGAAGCCGGTTGAGGCTAAATCTGAGGTGAAGGTTAAGGCAGCTCCCGAGGCTGAGGCTAAGCCGGCTGCGAAGCCTACGGCAAAGAAGACCACGACTCGTAAGACGACGGCTAAGAAGGCCACTACGACCAAGGCGACGACAACCAAGACCACCGCTACCAAGACAACGACGACGCGCAAGCGCACGACCGCCGCTGCAAAGAAGGCCGCCGAGGCCGAGGCCGCTCCCGAGGTAAAGGCTGAAGCCGCCGTCGAGGCCAAGCCCGCCGTCAAGGCACCGGCCAAGAACACTGCCAAGAAGTCGACCGCGACCGCCAAGAAGGCAACGGCAGCCAAGAAGACCACGACAACGAAGGCGACGACCACGAAGGCCGCCACGACCAAGGCAGCCGCAAAGCCGGCCGCCAAAGTCGAGGAGACGCCCGTCGAGGCAAAGCCGGCCGCCAAGACCACCACGCGCAAGCGCTCTACGACGACGGCCAAAAAGACCACGACCAAGACAGCCGCCCCCAAGGCAGAGGCTAAAGCCGAGGACAAGCCTGCAGTAAAGGCCGAGCCGGCACCGAAGGCCGCTGAGGTCAAGACCGCTCCGAAGGCTACGGCAAAGACCGAGCCCGCCAAGGAGGCCCCGGCCTCCCCTGCCGCTCCGGCCGAGGAAAAGGCCCCGACCAAGAAGACCTCCGTCCGCAAGGCAACGGCCACCCGCAAGCGCCGCTAGCCCGCAGACGATCTAAAACTTAATCAAAACCCTAAACAAGGGGCGCTCCAACCGGGCGCCCCTTCTCTGTAGATAGTTGGTAAAACGATTTTCTAGGACAACCGTTCGCCGATGGTAAACGGATGTTGTTTATACACCCTGTGTACAACAGATATACTTACAATTTGTGCGTAAAGCCCATGGCCCGCAGGCCGTGATTCTATTGAACTGGACCGTACTATGAGATTGATACACAACAGCCGCCTACCGCAGTTTCGCACTCCGTTTGGCGCTGTGACCACAGGAACTACCGTTGCACTCTCGGTGATTTTGGAGGATGCCGATCCCAACCAGGCAACACTCACCCTACGTACCTGGGTCGATGAAGTCGGCGAGACCCTGATTCCGATGGAGCACGAAGGCGATGGCATTTTTACCGGTGAGCTCAAATGCACTGAACCGTGTCTTGCGTGGTACAGCTTTATCTGCAATATCGAAGGTCAGCCCGAGGTTCGCCTGGGCGCGCCCCAGGGCCGCACCGGCGGCGAGGGCGTAACCTACGACTACGCCGAGGTGCCGTCCTTCCAGATTACCGTCTATAAGCACCGCGAGAACCGCCCCACTTGGTACGAGCGCGGCATGGTCTACCAAATCTTCCCCGACCGATACGCCCGTGACGAGCATTGGCGCGAGCGCACAATGGCCGAACTCGAAAAACCGCGCAAGGGCATTCAGCGCCGGATGGTCGAGGACTGGAACGAGCCGCCCGTGTACGAGCGCGCCGAGGACGGCTCCATCAAGACCTGGGACTTCTACGGCGGCTCGCTCAAAGGCATCCAAGAAGACCTGCCCCGCATTGCCGAGCTGGGCTTTACGGCCATCTACCTCAACCCCATCTTTGAGGCCGCGAGTAACCACCGCTACGACACGGCCGACTACACCAAGATCGACCCGATTCTGGGCACCGAGCAGGACTTTACCGAGCTGTGCCAGGCAGCCGAGAAGCTGGGCATCTCCATCATCCTGGACGGCGTCTTCAACCACACGGGCGACGACTCAATCTATTTCAACCGCTACGGCAACTACCCCGGCGTGGGTGCCTGGCAGAGCGAGGATTCTCCGTGGCGCGATGCGTTTACCTTCCACGAGGACGGCTCGTACGACTGCTGGTGGGGCGTGGGCAATATGCCGGCCATCAACGAGAAGTCCGAGCTGGTGCGCGAGAGGCTCCTGGGCAAGGACGGCGTGATCCGCAAATGGCTGCGCGCCGGTGCCCATGGTTGGCGCCTGGACGTCGCTGACGAGCTTTCCGACGACTTCCTGGCCGAAATCAAAAAGGCCGTAGTTGCCGAAAAGCCCGATGCGCTGTTGCTCGGCGAAGTCTGGGAAGACGCCTCCAACAAGATTAGCTACGGCCATCTGCGACGCTACCTGCAGGGCTCCGAGCTGGACTCTGCTATGGATTATCCCTTCCGCGACATGGTCATCGGTTTTTTGATGGGCTACAAGAATGCCTACCAGGCAGCCGAGGATATCGAAACCCTGCGCGAGAATTATCCGCGCGAGGCTCTGTCCTGCGCGCTCAACCTGTTGTCGAGCCACGACCGTCCGCGCATTATCTCGGTGCTCGGCGGCGGCCCCGACGAGTCACAGCTGCCCGAGTGCGAGCGCAGCAAGTGGCGCCTGGACGAGAACTCGATGGGCCTGGCCAAGAGCCGCTTTTGGCTCGCCACGCTCATGCAGATGACCTTCCCAGGCGTGCCTTCGATCTACTACGGCGACGAATACGGCCTGGAGGGCCTGACCGATCCGGGCAACCGCCGCACACTGCCGACCAAGGACCAACTGCACGACTTCGACACGCTGGCTATTGTCAAGAACGCCTCCGCCGTACGCCGTGCATTGCCATTTATGATCGACGGCGAGATCAAGGCCTTTGCGCTCAACGACGAGGTGCTGGCCTACAACCGCACGGGCAAGGATGGCGAGTCCGCGACGGTTATCATCAACCGCAGCCTGCGCAATTCGCACCGCGTGACGATTCCGGCGCTCGGCGAATGCGCGAGTGACGTGATCAGCGGTCACGAGTGCGAGATCCACAACGGTACGGTCACGCTCGATCTGTATCCGCTAGGCTCGTCGATCATCTATCACCATGCCGAGCAGCGCCTGCAGGAGCCGCTCGATCACGGCGCGGGCGTTGTGTGCCATATCACCTCGGTGCCCACCGACGACGGCAAGCCCGGCACGATCGGTGCGCCCACGCGTCGCTTTATCGACCATCTGGCCGCTATGGGCATGCGCTACTGGCAGGTTCTGCCTGTCAACCCGACGGACTTCTTCCGCTCCCCTTACGCTGGGCCTTCGGCCTTTGCGGGCAATATTGACCTGCTGCCCGAAAGCCAGGAGGAGCTGGCGGACGACTTTGAGACTTGGAAGGCCCGTGGCGGCGAGGATGCAGACCCGCTCTACACGGCGTTTAAGCATCGCAATGCCGATTGGCTCGAGAAGTACTGCGTCTACATGGCCGTCAAGAAGTACTTTGAGGGCGAGTCACGCCACGATTGGCCGGCAGATGTCGCGCGCTACAACGAGCACCTGATCGACGACAAGCGTTTCCACGACGAGGCAGAGCTGCAGGCGTACATGCAGTACCGCTTTGACCTGGCCTGGTGCGAGCTCATGAACTATGCGCACAAGAAGGGCATCGAGGTTATCGGCGATATACCGATGTATGTCTCGGATGATTCGGCCGACGCGTGGAGCGAACCCGAGAACTTCTGGTTGTCCGATACCGGTAAGGCGATTGAGATTTCCGGCGCGCCGCCCGACAATTTTGCGCCCAAGGGCCAAGTGTGGGGCAACCCGACGTTCCGCTGGGACCACATGAAGGAGAACGGCTACCGCTGGTGGATGGATCGCCTGCGTCGTGCGTTTTCGCTCTACGACCGCGTGCGCCTGGACCACTTCCTGGGCTTCCACAGCTACTTTAGCATCCCCGCCGGCAAGGCCTGTGCCGATGGCCGCTGGCTGGCAGGTCCGGGCAAGGACCTGTTCCAGACCGCCTACGACGAGCTAGGTCCGCTCAACTTTATCGCCGAGGACCTAGGCTACCTGACGCCCGGCGTTCGCGCCATGGCTTCGACCTGCGGCTTCCCCGGCATGGACGTGCTGGAGTTTAGCGATTACGACGTCCGTAACGGCGTACATCCCACGCCGGGCAAGATTCTGTACACCTCGACGCACGACACGTCGACGCTCGCCGGTTGGTGCACGCGCTCCTTTGCGGGCGGCGACGAGCCAAGCGGTGTTGAGGTGGCGGCCAAGCTGATGAGCGACGCGCTGGCAAGCGACGCTCCCCTGGTGATGATGCCGTTGCAGGATGTCCTGGGGCTTGGCGACGACGCGCGCATGAACGTGCCGGGCGTGGCCACGGGCAACTGGACCTGGCAGGCCGATGAGGCCGAGGTTGCGGCCGCCGAGGGCAAAACTGCACAGCTCCTGCGCAACACCCATAGATTCTGGGGCGAAGCGTGATAAAACCCCCGATATAGGGTACAGTTACAGCTGTTTGAATTTATGCGGGCAGAGCAATCTGCCCGCTTTGTGCTGAAAAGGAAGTATTATGGCGCGCTACGATTACAAGTGCTCGAGCTGCGGCAACGTGTTTGAGGTTGAGCATCCCATGTCCGAGACCCCCGAGGTCGTGTGCCCGAGCTGCGGTGCTCCGGCATCCAAGACGTTCTCGGCCAGCGGCATCAAGTTTGAGGGCAGCGGCTTCTACAACACCGACCAGCGCAGCGGTGGTTCCAGCACCAACGCCACCAGCGGCTGCTGCGCCAACTGCCCACACAGCCACTAAGAACAATTCGGCCCCGCGATCAACGCCGATCGCGAGGCCGAATTTTTTCAGGAATGTCCCACGCCCCGGCAACTGGTCTGGGGTTGCGCCACGAAAACGGCCTATCTACTACGTTTGACCCGTATAGTCCGAGCACACCTGCGTTTTTACAAAATCGACGAGCCGTCTACCTGCGGTTTTGATTTCGCTAAATCCAGCATGGTTAGGAGTAATGGGTTTAATGTAGTAGATAGGCCCATTTCATGGCAAGCGGATCAACCCTCGGGTGCCGCATCAGTTGCGGACAAGCCTTGCGCAGAAGTGGCCGTCGTAGGAGTCTGCATTAACGGGCACACTTTGGAAGAGGCCGCGGTCGTTTTGACGCAGGGTAACGAGGCTCTTGGCGCGGTCGTACTCGGGGAGCTGCAGAATCTGGGCTTCGGAGAGCGGCGCCACGGTAAAGCCGGCGCCCTCGGAAGAGGCCAGGAAGGCATCCACGACCTGCGTGTTCTCTTCATCAAAAACCGAGCAGGTGGCATAGATAAGCTCACCGCCGGCAGCAACGCGCGCGGCTGCTTCCTTGAGCATCATCAGCTGTAGCTTGGGCAGCTCAGTCGTAACGTCGTTCTCGGTCAGACGCCACGGAATCTCGGGATGACGGCGCATGGTGCCAGTGCCAGAGCACGGCGCATCGATAAACACTGTGTCGAACAGGGCGGGCTCGCCAAGCATCGCGTCAAAGGACGTAAGCACCTCATTGAGCTCGCAGGCATCGCCCGACACCGTACGAACACCCGTTATACCCGCCTTATGCAGGCGCGCGAGATTCTGATCGCACTTGCGATCGTGCAGATCGAGCGCGGTATGCTGACGCTCGTACCCGGCACGCTTGGCCTGGCACATCATCACATAGGTCTTGGTGCCGCGACCGGCTCCAATCTCCAGGCAACGACCGGGACGTGTAGCGGCAGTAGCGATAAGCTGAGCGTTGAGGTCCGAGGCAACGGCGGCAGCACGCTCAAACACGCCCGATGCAACCGTGACCTGCGCATCGACCGGAGCATGGCAGCCCGGGAAGACGGGCGCAACGAGCTGCGAGATATACGGGTCGGCCTTGGTCGCAAACGCATTCTCGTGCAGTGCAAGCGGCGCTGGCGCCAGATTGCCGGCAAAGTTGAGCGCACCCTCGGGCGTATCGAACGAGGCCATGATACGAGCGCACAGCCAGCGAGGGAGACCCATCAAACGCGAAAGGCGAACCAAACGGCGCTCGGACTCATCCACGTCGGATGCCGTGGCAAAGTCCTCAACGTTGTCCGCAACCTTGTGCAGTACCGCGTTAGCCAGGCCCGCGGCAGACTTAGCACCGCTGCGCACCAGCTCAACACCCTGGCTCACGGCAACGCGGCCCGGCGTATGCAGGTAGAGCATCTCGAAAGCCGAGATGCGAAGCGCCATGCGAACGCGCGGCGCGACCTTTTTGGGCTTATCGAGAAACTGATCGAGCAACTCATCCAAAATGCCTTGCGTGGCGGCGACGCCGAGCGCCAAACGAGCGGCAAAAGCAGAATCGCGCTGGTCAATGGCCTTGGCGGAAGCACGGGAAGACAACACGTCGCGTGCGTACATGCCGCGACGATCGGCCTCCATCAACACGTCGAGCGCAAGCTTGCGCGCGGGAGACAACTTGCTCATGACAGTACACCCCACCTAAGTTCGGCACCCTGCAGGCCGGCAGCCCAGGCAGAAGCAGCCATGGCACGCTTACCATCGGGCTTAACCTCGAGCAGTTCAACAGCGCCATCGGAAAGGCCCAGGTAAACACGCTTGCTCTTGACGGCAACAGCGCCCTCGCCAAGCGACACATCGGCCGGCGCAGCATCGAGCACGCGAACCGTCTTGCCAGCAATCACGCAACGAGCAGGCGCGGTATCGGACGAAGCGAGCACATGACGAACGCAATCGAGCGCCGCCATCTGCGGATCAAGACGCATCTCCTGCTTGGAAATCTTGGCGGCATGAGTGACGAGCGACTCATCCTGCTCAGTCCAAACAGCCGAGCCATCGGCAAGCGAAGGAAGCGTATCGGCAAGCAACTTACCGCCAAGCTCACCAAGCTCCATCGTGAGCGCCTCGGCATGCTTACCGGTAACCGACGTAGACGCCTGGGCACAATAAGCGCCGGTATCCACGCCATGCCCAATGCGCATAATAGAAACGCCAGCAACCTCGTCACCAGCAAGAATGGCACGCTGAATGGGAGCAGCGCCACGCCAACGAGGCAGCAGCGAAGCATGAACATTCACAATACCAAGCGGCGCCATATGCAGCACCTCATCAGGCAAAATGCAGCCATAGGCAGCCACACAGAAAATATCAGCCTGGGCAGCCTGGAGCGTCTCAACAACCTCAGGCGTCATACGGTTGGCCTCAACAACCGGCAACCCCAGCTCAAGCGCCTTGGCCTTAACAGGAGACGGCTCAAGCTTCTTACCACGCCCACGAACAGCATCGGGACGAGTAATTACGAGCGCAATCTCATTCCCAGACTCAACAAGCGAAGTCAGCGAAGGCACAGCAAAATCAGGCGTACCCATAAACACAATACGCATAAAGAACGTCTCCCCTCAACCAAAGCCGAGACGGCTACAAATAACAGCGGAAAACCAAGTACCCAGCCCATCCGCAATAACAACTCAACAAGAACAAATATACCCAAAACCAAAGAAAGAGCCGCAATAAAAGCGGCTCTTCCAACAAAGCAATTATCAGCGAAGACGCCCATCCCTGGCCCGACGGCACCCGGGCGAGACAAGCAGCGTCAACGTAGTCCCCGGGGCGCCCGCCTATATCGTCCCGCGCGCAGTTTCGCAGCGCAGCGAGAATGTTTGAGCACGGGATGATATAGGCGGGCGCCCCGGGGACGTACGACCTACTCCGTCTCGCCCGGTCGAGCGCCGCGGGCCAGGGCGTCCTGGTACTCCTTGACGGCCTTGAGCCTCTGCATGGGCTTAAGGCGCTCGAACATGGTGTTGCCGTGCAGGTGATCGATCTCGTGCTGCAGGCACACGCAGAACAGGTCGCCCGAGGCCTCATAGCGAATCAGGTTGGCATCCAGGTCGTACGCCTCGACGACAACGTGATCGGGACGCTCGATCTCGCAGCTAATGCCAGGGATGGAAAGGCAGCCCTCGCTAAACGGCACCAGATGGTCGCTCTGCTCAACAATGACAGGGTTGATGAGCACGTACGGGTCATAGTCATTCTTGTCGCTGTAATCGCAGTCGATGGTGACAAGCTGGATGAGCTCGCCGATCTGCGGGGCGGCAAGGCCGCAACCGCCGTTGTCGAACATCATCTTCTTCATCTTCTCGGCAAGCGCCTCGATCGCCGGGGTGATCTCCTCGATGACGGCGCACTCCTGGCGCAGACGAGGGTCGGGCGACAGTACGATTCCGTTGGCTTCCATGGCCATCCTTTCGGGTTGTTACATCAAATCATAAGCGTCGACGTCAACACTCACGCTCACGCCACGCGCGGAGCCCACCTCTTTGAGGCAGGCGTCGATATCATCAGAGACATGGTACCCTACCGGCGACTTCACAAGCAGATGGAAGCGGTAACGGTCCTTGGCTCTCTCGATTACACACGAAGCCGGACCAAGCACCTGGGGCACGGCACCCCCCTGCCGCAAAAAGTCGGGCGCGGCGGCATGCCAGCGACGCTTGAGGAACTTCGCGATGCGACCGATGTAGTCCCGCGCGACATCCGCGTTCGTCGACCATACCAATATGTTGGACAGGCGCACGAACGGCGGATACAGGGCGTCGCGGCGCTGGTCCAGGTCGTAGTCGGTAAAGATCGAGCGGTCGTGCTCGGCGACGGCGCGAATGACCGGATCATCGGGCAGGTAGGTCTGGATGATAACCTCACCGGGGCGATCGCCGCGGCCGGCGCGGCCCGCAACCTGCTCCAGCAGATCGTAGGCGCGCTCCCCTGCTCTAAAATCGGGCAGCTTGAGCGCAAAGTCGGCATTGACCACACCCACGAGCGTGACCTCGGGAAAGTCGAGGCCCTTGGCGATCATCTGGGTACCCAGCAGCACCGCGCAATCGGCGGCATCGAACTGCTCGAGCAGTTTTTTATGCGCATCCTTGCCGCGCGTGGAATCGGCATCCATGCGAATGATGGCGACGTCATCGGGCAGCATCTGGTGCAGTGCGTCCTCGATCTGTTGCGTGCCCAGACCCATTTTTGCCAGGTAGCGGCTGCCGCACTTGGGGCATCGACTCGTGGGCGCAGGATAGGGCTGCAAGCGCCAGGACGAACCACAGGTGTGGCACTGCAGCGTATGCGTACGCTCGTGGTACGTGAGCGCGGTGGAGCAGTGGTTGCAGGTGGGCACGCAACCGCACTCGCGGCACATAAGAAACGGCGCAAAGCCGCGACGGTTGTGCAGCAGCACGGCCTTTTCGCGGCGCTCGACCACACGCTCCAGGCCCTCCATCAGCGGTTTAGAGAACATGGAGCGACTGCCGTGTGCGAACTCGCGGCGCAGGTCGGCAATGCGAACCGTGGGCAGCACGGCGTGTCCCGGGCGCTCGGGCATCTCGACACGCGTCCAGGTGGCACCGCCGTATGTGCCGCGGCGGCAGCGGTCGAGGGCCTCGGCAGAAGGCGTGGCCGAGCCCAACACGAGCGGACACCGATAGCGGCGCGCCATCTCGGCAGCCACCTCGCGCGCATGGTAGCGTGGGCTGGAACCCTGCTTGTAGCTGGTCTCGTGCTCCTCGTCGATAATGATGAGGCCAAGATCGCTGAGCGGGCAAAAGAGCGCCGAGCGGGCGCCCACGACCACGCGCGCGGCACCGCTGGCGACCATATCCCACTGGTCCAGACGCTCGCCGGCAGAAAGACGCGAATGGAACACAGCGACCGTCTCGCCAAAGCGAGAGCGAAAGCGGCCGACGGTCTGGGCCGTCAGCGAGATCTCGGGCACGAGCACGCAGGCCGAACGGCCGGCCACCAGCACGCGCTCAATCGCCGAAAGGTAGACCTCGGTTTTGCCGGATCCGGTAACGCCATCGACAAGGACCACGTCACCGTGGGCATCAAGACGAGCACGCTCAATCTGCGCGAGGGCCTGTCGTTGACCGTTGGTGAGTGTCACCGGGGCCTTGCCGCTCGCGGAGGACAGCGTGGTCCGCTCGCTGCAGCCACGCCAGGCGCGGCGCTCCTCCACCATCACGACGCCGCGCTTTTCGAGCGCCTTGATGGTCGCCGACATACTGTTGTAGAGCAGGTTGAGGTCGCGCGTCGTGACCGGGCCGCATTGGAGCGCCTCGATGAGCTGGCGCTGACGGACCGCGGTCTTGGGCGGCGTGTAGTCGAAACCCTCGGGCGTGAGCATGACCCAGCGGTTTTGGATGGGTTTGACGGCGGGCCGTTCAACGGTCCACACGCCGTCGTCGCCCTTGACCACGCGCGGGCTTCCACCCGGGGGCAAGAACAGGCGCAGGCACTCGGAAAGCGTCGCGACATACTCACGGCTCATCCAACGCGCAATGCGGGCAGCCTCGGCGGTAAAGAGCGGCTTGCTGAGGATGGCTTCGACAGGCTTGACGCGCGAAGGGTCGAGGGCGTTGTTGCCCTGCAGGTCGCCCAGCTCGGCCACAATGTCGACGATGTAGCCCGCGGCCGCACGGTTGCCAAAATGGACCAGGACAGTGGAGCCGATCTGGACATCGTTGGCGAGTGACTGCGGAATGCCGTAGGCGAATGACTCGGACAGCGCACGGGTCGGGATGTCCAGGACTACGCTCGCATAGGCGGCGACAGGCTCGGGTGCGGGCTCTGGCTGCACCGGGGCGGCGGCAGGGGCCGCGGACTTCGGAGCTTCCTTAGGTTCCGGCGAACCAAACAGTGACAGTTGCTCGGCCATGGTCTCTGTACCTCCCATCCCATACGTCTTTAGAAACAAGAGCCCCGCTCGGGTGAACGGGGCTCGAATACATGCGTTTACGCAGCTGCTACAGCGCCATTGTGCGGGCGCGGTCGATGCGCGCCAAGCAGTCGTCGCGACCGACGAGCGCCATGGTCTCGCCCAGCGGAGGGCTCACCATGTTGCCGCAAACGGCGACGCGCACGGCCTGGAACACCACGCGCTTCTTGAGGTCCATCTGCTCGGGTAGCGGCTCAAGCGCGGCGTCGATGTTGGCAGCCGTCCACTCGTCCACACCCTCGAGCGCGGCCTTGGCGGCATCCAGAATGGCGCCCATGCCCTCCTTGGCCAGGCCCTTGTTGACGGACTTCTCGTCATACTCGAGCGTCTCGGCCGTAGCAAAGATGGGAGCGGCGACGGTCACGGCGTCGGCCGGCATCTTGGTACGCGGCTTGACAATGGCGGCTAGCGCATCGATCCAATCCTCGCCGTACTCGACATTACCCTCGATGAGACCCGCCTCGTGCAGCTCGGGGACCATGATCTCGTCGGCAAACTGAGCATCGGACATGCCGTTGATGTACTCGGCATTGACCCAGTCGAGCTTCTTGGGGTCGAAGGTCGCAGGGTTCTTGGAGATTCGGTCGAGCGAGAACTTACTGGCCAGGACATCACGCGGGATGATCGTGGTCTCGCCGTCGAGCGACCAGCCGAGCAGCGCCAGATAGTTGACGAAGGCGTCGGACAGGTAACCGGCGTCGCGGTACTCCTCCACCGAGGTCGCACCGTGGCGCTTGGAGAGCTTCTTGCCGTCGGCACCCAAGATCATGGAGATGTGCGCGAACGTGGGCACGGGCGCGCCGAGGGCCTCGTAGACCATGACCTGGCGCGGGGTGTTGGACAGATGGTCGTCGCCGCGGATGACGTGGGTAATCTTCATCATGGCGTCGTCGACGACGGTCGCGAAGTTATAGGTGGGCGTGCCGTCGGAGCGGAAGATGACGAAGTCGTCGAGCTCCTTGGCGTCGAAGGTCACCTCGCCGTGGACGGCATCGTGGATGACGACATCGCCGCGGTCCTCGGGCACCTTGATGCGCAGGACGTAGGGCTCGCCGGCCTCGATGCGGCGGCGGGCCTCCTCGGGATCAAGATCGCGGCAGCGGCGCTGATAGCCCTGGAAGGGGTCCTTGCGCTCCTGGGCGGCCTTGCGGTCGGCGTCCAGCTGCTCCTTGGTGCAGAAGCAGGGATAGGCCTTGCCCTCGTCCCAGAGCTTCTGGGCGGCCTGCTTGTACAGGTCCAGACGCTCGGTCTGTGCGTAGGGGCCATAGTCGCCGCCCACCTCGGGACCCTCGTCCCAGTCCAAGCCCAGCCAACGCATGGCGCGCAGAATGATCTGCGTGTTCTCGTCGGTGGAACGGGTGGGGTCGGTGTCGTCGATGCGCAGGATGAACGTGCCGCCGTTTGCGCGGGCGAAAGCCCAGTTATAGATAGCGGTGCGGGCGCCGCCGATGTGCAGCTTGCCCGTCGGTGAGGGTGCAAAGCGGACGCGAACGTCTGATGCCATGGAAATCTCCTCGATTGCAGGATGGATGTCTAACCGCATCAGTATAAAGCAACAAAGCAACCTCCGCACAAAGGGCACCGACCTACTCATTGGGGACAGACTTAAATGACCAGTCAGGAGTGTCCCCAAGTGTCGCAAGGCTACTCATTTAAGTCTGTCCCCAATGAGTAGGTGCGGAAAGGGTGTGAATGTTTGATTTACGCGATATGATGTGCCCTTGCATATAGAGCTCGGCGGAATGGTAACGGTCGCCGGGACACGTTTTTGAAAGGACAATCATGTCAGAAGAACTTCGTTCCATCCCACCCCAACACGGGTCCTTTGTTTTTACGTCGGAGTCGGTGACCGAAGGTCATCCCGATAAGATCGCTGACCAGATCAGCGACGCCGTCCTCGACGCAATCCTCGCTAAAGAAATAGAGCTGCAGGAGCAGGGCTACATTGCGCCCAACGGCGTGCCCGCCAACGTTGAGAACGTCCGCTGCGCCTGCGAGACCCTCGTGACCACCGGCACCGTCATCGTTGCCGGCGAGATCCGCACCCAGGCCTACGTCGACGTGCAGGAGATTGCCCGTGGCGTTATCCGCCGTATTGGCTACAACCGCGCAAAGTTCGGTTTTGACTGCGATACCTGCGGCGTTATGAGCCTCATCCACGAGCAGTCGCCCGATATCGCCCAGGGCGTCGACGAGTCCTTCGAGACCCAGACCGGCGCCACCGCCGACCCGATCGACCTGATCGGCGCCGGCGACCAGGGCATGATGTTTGGCTATGCCTCCAACGAGACCAAGACCCTCATGCCCATGCCGCACTACCTGGCGAGCCGCCTGGCCGAGCGCCTGGCCGCCGTGCGCCACAACGGCACCCTGCCCTACCTGCGCCCCGACGGCAAGACCCAAGTCACGGTGCGCTACGAGGACGGCAAGCCCGTCGAGGTCACGACCATCGTCATCTCCACGCAGCACGCCGCCGAGATCGAGGACATGAGCAAGATCAAGGACGACCTCATCGAGCACGTCATCACCCCCGTCATGGCTGCCGAGAACATGCCGTGGGACAACGCCGACATCTATGTGAACCCCACCGGTCGCTTTGTCGTGGGCGGCCCCATGGGCGACACGGGCCTCACCGGCCGCAAGATCATCGTCGACACCTACGGCGGTTACGGCCGTCACGGCGGCGGCGCCTTTAGCGGCAAGGACTGCACCAAGGTCGACCGCTCCGCCGCATACGCCGCGCGCTGGGTCGCCAAGAACGTGGTGGCCGCCGGCCTGGCCGACCGCTGCGAAGTCGAGCTTGCCTACGCCATCGGCGTTTCCAAGCCGCTGTCTATCATGGTCGACACCTTCGGCACCGCGCATGTTGCCGAGGACAAGATCGTCGAAGCCGTCGAGAAGACCTTCGACCTGCGCCCGGGCGCGATCATCCGCGACCTGGACCTGCGTCGACCGATCTACGAGAAGACGGCAGCCTACGGCCACTTCGGCCGCGAAGACGCCGACTTCACCTGGGAGAAGACCGACCGAGTCGAAGAACTCAAAGCAGCCTGCGACCTGTAAGCTAACGAGAAAAGCCACAGCCAAATAACAACGCACCAATAAGAGGTACCGGAACAACCGGTACCTCTTTTTTATTTAAACGGTGGTGAAGATGTTTCGATACCCAAGGAAAGACACGTCCCTAGCTAATGAATTTTGCCATCCAGCAACACCAACCATGTATCCTTAGTCCCGAGGGGCGGGGCATAAGGTCGATCGCGAGTTCCGCACGAGCCGGAGAGCACTTAATGTGCTCTCCGTGCGAGCAGGACTGTCCGAGCAGGCGACCTTATGCCCCGCTCCTCGGGACGACGAGATATAGAAGGAGCAGCCATGGCAGGCAAGCCGCAAACACTAGCTACGACCTCGGCATTCGAGATCTTGGGGCCCGTCATGGTCGGCCCCAGCTCATCGCACACCGCCGGCGCCCTGCGGTGCGCACAGGTGGCCGCCAGCCTGCTCGAGGGCCGCATCACCAAGGTCACCTTTGGCCTGTGGAACTCCTTCGCCCACACCTACCGCGGTCACGGCACCGACCGCGCGCTCGTCGCGGGCATCCTGGGGCTCGACACCGACGACGAGAATATCAAGCAGGCCTTCGACCTCGCACGCGAGCAGGGCCTCGATTATCACTTTGACATCAAGGGCGACGACGCTTCCATCCACCCCAACACCGTCGATATCGACATGGTCGACGACAGGGGCGCCACGGCGCAGGTCCGCGGCGAGAGCCTGGGCGGCGGCAAGATGCGCATCAGCCGCATCAATGGCGTCGGCGTCGACATCTCGGGCATGTACTCCACGCTGTTTGTGGCCCACAAGGATGTCCCCGGCGTGCTCGCCGCGCTCACGAATCTACTCGCCTACGCGCATGTAAATATCGCCTTCTGCCGTACCTACCGCACCGAGGTGGGCGGCCAGGCCTACTCCGTCTTTGAGACCGACGGCGCACCCGATGACACCGTCATCCCCATGGTGCGCAAACTCGACAACGTCGGCTACGCCACCTTTATTGAGCTCCCCGGCTCGGCGTCATCGCTCTCCCCCGGCGTCTCGGCCAAGGAGGTCTTCGACGACGGCGAGCAACTGCTCGACGCGTGCGAGGAGCTGGGACTCAGCATCGGCGCCGTCATGGCCGTGCGCGAGGGGCGCCTTACCGGCGAGGCGCACGCCGTCGCCGCCATGCGCCGCGTGCTCGACGTCATGCGCGAGGAGACCACGGCCCCCATCGCCAATCCGCAGCGCTCGCTCGGCGGGCTTATCGGCGGCGAGGCTAAGCTCGTCGATGCCACCGGCCGCAACGACCTTAGCTCCAGTTTAATGGGCGCCGTACAGACCGAAGCCGTGGCACGTGCCATGGCCGTACTTGAGCGCTCCGCCACTATGGGCGTGATCGTCGCGGCCCCCACGGCAGGCTCCGCGGGCGTCGTGCCCGGCTGCGTGCTGGCCCTGGCCGACCACCTGCAGCTCAATGACGAGCAGGTCATGGACGCCCTCTACTGTGCCGCCGCCATCGGCCTCAACCTCACCACGAGCGCCTGCGTCGCCGGCGCCGAGGGCGGCTGCCAGGCCGAGGTGGGAAGCGCCGCCGCCATGGCTGCCGCCGCGCTGGTGCAGATGCTCGGCGGCACCCCCGAGCAGGCACTCGACGCCAGCTCCATCGCGCTGAGCAATCTGCTGGGACTCGTTTGCGACCCCGTGGGCGGACTCGTGGAGGTGCCGTGCCAAAACCGCAATGCCATCGGCGTGGCCGCGGCCTTCAGCTCGGCCCAGCTCGCGCTCGCCGGCATCAAGAGCCTGGTGCCGTTTGACCAGATGGCGCATGTGATGCTGTCGGTGGGCCATGCCCTGCCGGCAACCCTGCGCGAGACGGCCAAGGGTGGCATCGCTCAAGCCCCGGCCGCGCTTTCTGCCTGCGCCAAATGCGGCATATGCGGATAGGCAGACTTCTCCAAACTGATACTGTTTCCGAACCACAAACAACAGGCTAATCGCTATAATGCAAGCCCAGTTAAAACACGATGAGCCGCAAGGCGAAACTCGAAGGAAATATATACGATGTCGCAAATCGACCGCAGTAACATGATTCCCGATCCGCAACAGCCCAGTAGGCATACGGGCGGCGTCCAATCGCCGCGCCCCATCGCGCCGGCTCACAGCCAACAACACGGCCCGGCCAATGCCTCACAGCGCCCGAATCAGCGTCAATACCAGCAGCATCAACAATATCAGCAGCGTCCCGCACATGGTGCCGCCCCCAAGCAGGGCCCTTCGCACGCTCGCACGGCAAACAATCGCGGGCCCGCGGTCAAGCGTACCAACAAAAGCAGCAAGTCGGGCGGAAAGACGGCCCTCTTTGTCGTCCTCGGCCTCGTCGCGATCGTCTACATCGTAGGCGTCGTGGCGTTCTCGCAGGTCGCATACCCCAACACTACCATCGCCGGCGTCGACATCTCGCTCTCTAACGCATCTTCGGCAGCCACCAAGGTCAACTCGGCATGGAAGCACTACAAGCTCACCGTTTCGGACGACAGCTTTAGCTGGACCTACCAGCCCGAGTCCGACGAGCCCATCGTCGATGGCGAGGAAGCCGCCCACGAGATTATCAGCAAAAACGAGCCGCTGCTGTGGCCATCGCGCCTCATCGCGTCGCTCGGCGGCAAAACCGATAGCGCCACCAAGAAAGACTCGGTCGACTTGGACCAGAACGTCGACCTGTCCATGCTCTCCGATGCCTTTGACCACAAGCAGTTTGAGGAGGGCCTGGGCAGCGCTATCGACGAGTTCAACGAGGGCCGCTCGGGCACCTTCGAGGCCGCCAGCTCCTATGACGAGAAGGCCGGCAAGTTTACCGTTGAGAAAGCCCGTTCCAACGAGAAGATCAACCGCGAGCATGTCATCAAATATGCCGAGATCGAGCTCGCGTCGCTCGCCGAGAACGTCGATATCACCAAGATCGGCAACGACGCCTACGAACCGCTCAACGGCACCCTCACCAACGACCAGATTCAGGCTGCATGCGATGCCGCCAACAACTTCCTGGGCGTCAACGTGACCCTTAAGCTCAACGGCAATGATGCCGGTAAGGTGGACGGCAGTTCGGTGCTGCAGTGGATCAGCTTTGCCGATCCGGCCAACCCCACGCTCGATACGTCACAGATCAGCAGCTGGGCCGCCGAGCTCGCCAACGGCTTTAACACCGTGGGCACCACCCGCTGGTGGACGCGCGCCGACGGCAAGGAGTGCGCTGTCGAGGGCGGCGACTTTGGCTGGTCCATCGACAGCGACACGCTCGCCAAGCAGGTCGAGGACGCCATCAATAACAAGCAGACCGGCGATATCGAGATTTCGTACTCCAAGAAGGCCGACACGTTTACCGCCAAGGGCGAGCCCGATTGGAAGGCCTATATCGACGTCGACCTGTCCGAGCAGCACGCGCGCTACTACGACGAGAACGGCAATATCGTGTGGGAGGCCAACTTTATTTCCGGCAAACCAGGCGAAGACGCCACCCCCGAGGGTGTGTGGCAGATCAACAGCAACGACGGTGCAAGCAAGCTCATCGGTGCCAAAGACCCCGCGACCGGAAAGCCCAAATACGAGAGCCCGGTCAGCTACTGGATGCCGTTCGAGGGCAATATGGTCGGCTTCCACGACGCTACCTGGCAAAACGATTCGAGTTTCGATAATGCCGAATCGTACAAATGGTGCGGAAGCCACGGCTGCATCAACCTGCGCCTGGCTGATGCCAAGGCGCTCCACGACTGCATCAGCGTCGGTCTGTGCGTGGTCGTGCACTCGTAGGGAAACACGCCTTCCCACAACGGGGGACTGACGCTCCAATCTAACAGTTCCGAAAGATACCGCCATAATGCGCCCGCCTCTCGCGACGGGCGCATATACTTATCGAGGAACTTTCTATAAAGGAGACGCCATGTCAAATGTCCCCAACATCACCCCGGGACCGAATGATACCGAGCGAGCGCCCGAGGGTGCCACCGAAACGCTTCCCCTCATAACAACCGTGCGCGCCACACAGCAAAACGGCAGCACAAGCGATACAACCGAGATTTCTGACGAAGAGGCCTACGCCAAGCTCAAGGCGAAGCGTGCCGAGCGTCGACGCAAAAAGCTCATCCGACGCGGCATTGCGGCCGGCGTCGTGGCCGCCATTGTGCTCATCGCCGTAGTCGTGACCTTCGTCATCAACGCACGGCACGCAGATACCGACGGGCCGGTGACCGACATGGTCA
This sequence comes from Collinsella aerofaciens ATCC 25986, assembly GCF_964259375.1. Lineage (GTDB taxonomy): Bacteria > Actinomycetota > Coriobacteriia > Coriobacteriales > Coriobacteriaceae > Collinsella > Collinsella aerofaciens_BO. The sequence goes on along the minus strand of NZ_CAXVJM010000020.1, from coordinate 5,455 downwards.
CCGAGGGCACGTTTACGACCACCGTCGAAGCTAAAGGCCAGCTCAAGCCCATCTCGGCTTCGGTGGTCTCCCCTTCTGTTGACGGCACGGTGGCATCGATCAACGTGCAAGCCGGCCAGTCCGTCAACGAGGGCGACGTGCTTATGACCATTAAAAACGACGAGCTCGATCGTAACGTTGCCGAGGCGCAGCGCGCGGTGGCAGCGGCACAGGAAGACCTCGCCAACGCACAGAAAGCGGTAGCTGCCGCCCAAGCCGCTCCGGCTCCTGAAGCAGATGCGGCAGACGCGAATGGCGCCAGCGGTACCGCCGACACGAGTGCCGTCTCGAGCGCCCAACGCAACCTGGCCTCGGCCCAGGCGGCCCTGGACCAGGCAAACGCCAAAGCCGCCGAGCGCACTGTAACCGCGCCCAGCTCGGGCAGCATCGTAGAGCTCAACGCCAAGGTCGGCGCCACGGTGACGGGCGGCATGATTATGGGCGAAGGCGATACGAGCGGCGGCAAGCAATGCATGCAGATCGCCGACCTCTCCAAGATGAAGGTCACCGTTCAGGTGGGTGAAAAGGATATCGCCAAGATCGCCGTGGGCCAGAGCGCCAACGTTACCTATCCGGCCTTTCCCGATATCGTGAGCCAGGGAACGGTCACGGCAATCGCCTCGGTGGCAAACTCCGACTCCACCTACGGAGGCGGCGGCAGTGTGACCTTTAACGTCGACATTTTGATTGAAGCGCCCGACGCGCGCCTCAAGCCGGGCATGACCGCCGAAGTCTCGGTGGTGACCGAACAGCTCGATGACGTGGTGATGGTGCCGACCATGGCGCTCATGACCGAGGATGGAGAGCACTATTACGTCAACGTGGCAACCGACGGCGAAGGCAAACAGACCCGACGCGTAAAGGTGACCGTCGTGACGCAAAACGATAACGACGCCGTGGTCGGCAAAACGCAGGTCAAGCGCGACGACCAGGGCAACGAGATCAACCCTAACGTGCCGGTCACCAAACTGCGCGACGGCGACACACTTATCATGGACACCGGCGCAGGCATGACGGCCGACGGCGGCGACTCTGGCAGCATGTCTGCCGACGAGGGCATGTAATGCGTCCCGTCATCGACATCCGCAACGTGCATCGCATTTTTGAGAGCGAGGCCGGCTGCGCCCATATCTTGCATAACGTGAGCCTGGCAGTGAATCCCGGCGAGTTCGTGGCCATTACCGGCCCATCGGGCTCGGGCAAGTCAACCCTCATGAACATCCTAGGCTGCCTGGACAAGCCGACGGCAGGCGATTATTACCTGCAGGGCCTCAACGTGGCGGAGCTCGACGATGACGAGCTCACCGAAGTCCGCGCCCTGAGCATCGGCTTTGTCTTTCAGAGCTTTAACCTGCTGCCGCGTCTTTCGGTCATCGAAAACGTCATGCTGCCGCTGTCGTACACCAACGTGCCGCGGGCTCAGCGTGAGATGCGCGCCGTCCATGCGCTGCAAGCCGTCACGCTGCCGGTCGACCACTGGGACCACCGCATCTCCGAGCTCTCGGGCGGACAGATGCAGAGAGTTGCCATCGCGCGCGGCCTCGTCAACGACCCGCCCATCATCCTGGCGGACGAGCCGACGGGAAACCTGGACTCCGCCACCGGAGCGCTCGTGATGGAAACCTTCCACAAACTCCAGGAACGCGGCAAGACCATCGTGCTCATCACGCATGATCCCGGTATCGCCGCCGAGGCCGACCGTGCCGTAACCATTCGCGACGGCCGGATCCACGACGGCGCGTACATCGCGCACGCGCCGCAGACCCTGCGCGGCGCCATTGATAACCTGCCCATGATTTCCGCACACGCCAATCCGACGAAAGGAGTGAAGGCATGAGCACGCGTGACCTTATCCAAGAAGCCCTTCACTCCCTCGAGGCCAACAAGGGACGCAGCCTACTCACCATCCTGGGCATCGTCATTGGCATCGCCTCCGTCATTGCCATGACCTCGCTTATCGGCGGTATCCAAAACAGCCTGGTCAACAGCCTGGGCCTCAACGCCGCGCGTATGGTACAGATCTATTCGTCGCAAGAGCTCACCGAGTCGGACGTTGAGAAGCTTCGCAAAATGGTGCAGCAGATCGAGCAGATCGGCATCGTGGACAGCGCCTATACCGAGTACAAGTCCGGTGACAAAAGCTATACCGTCATGGCGCAGGGCGTCGACAGCGGCATGCTCGACGCGGTGGGCGCCAGCAAGCTCGTCGCGGGACGCACCTACACCCAGGCCGAGTCCCAATCCGGCGCACGCGTGGCGCTCATCAGCCGTGGCGGCGCCGATCAGCTGTACGGCAACGAACAGGACGCGGTGGGCAAGACCATTAAGGTCTCCAACGGAGAGGTGCAGATTGTCGGCGTTATCGACGGCGGCAGCGACTCCATGGGCTCGCTCACGCTCTACATGCCGCGCGAGACCATCTCGGGCCTCTTTGGCGACGAGAACCCGTCGTTTCCCAGCGTAACGGCGCTCGCCACCGAGGGTACAGACGTTGATGAGCTGTGCAAGACGATTGAATCCAAGGTGCGCGCAATGAAGGGCATCGCGGAGGATGATGAGTACGACAGTGTATCGGCAACCTCCATGAAAAGCGCCATCGACGCCCTCAATTCCTTTATGGGCGCGTTTTCGCTCATCATGGGCGCCGTTGCCAGCATTTCGCTGCTCGTGGGCGGTATCGGCATCATGAATATGATGCTCACCAATGTGACCGAGCGTATCCGCGAGATCGGCATTCGTCGAGCCTTGGGTGCCAGCCGTCGCGATATAACCGCACAGTTTTTGGCCGAGTCCTCGGCGCTGTGCGTCACCGGTGGCCTGTTGGGTGTTTTGATTGGCTACCTGCTTGCCTGGGGTCTAACGATGTTCGCCGCGGGTTCCGGCGTGCTTAGCGAGCTCGGTGCCAGCGGTACCATTACACCGAGTTTTTCGATCGCCACGGTGCTGCTGGCCTTTGCGGTCTCCGTCGGCATCGGCGTCATCTTCGGCTTCTATCCCGCCCGCCGGGCAGCAAAACTCGACCCCGTGGAGTGCCTGCGCTACCAGTAATGCAATCCCCCTGAGTTGCGGTGAAATAGGGACTGTTTAGGCCGCTAGAAGGCCTATTCAGTCCCTATTTCACCGCAACTCAGGGGGGGGGATAAGGCGCTAGTGCTATTCGAAACGAGACTCCAGACTCGATAGTCCGTTCAACGTCAGATTGTTAGCGACCTCCGAGATGCGCTCGATGGGCACCGAGCCATCGGAGAGCGCCCACGTGCGGTAAATGCCGATAATGCCCGAAAGCAAAAATGCCAGATAATAGTCGAACATCTCGTCCTTGAGGCCGTGGGGCAGCAAGTCGCGCTCGGCAATCTCATGCTCGAGTGGCACGCGCAAACGCGTCATAAAATCGTCGAGCGGGATGTTTTCAATCAACTGGCGATTGAGCACGAGGTTATTGCAAAGTGCCTCGTTGATGGTCTTAAAAAACGTTGCCGCCGCTCCGAGGGCACGCTCGTTCGTGTCGCCGTCCATAGAAGCAAGCGTTTTCTCGACCGAGTCGGCAATCATATCCACCACATCAACGGCGATGGCATCGAGCAGGCCGTCAACCGTACCGAAGTGTACGTAAAAGGTCTTGCGGTCGACATTCGCCTCACGCGCGATGGCACTCACCGTTATGTCGGCAAGCGGCTTATCCATCAACAGGCGCTCAAACGCAGAAAGGATGGCATTGCGGCTGCGAACGATGCGGCGGTCGAGGCGCGGTTTGCTAGTGGCCATGGATGTGTCCCTTCGGAATGCGAGCATTCATCAACAGATGAGAGTTAATCTACGTAAGAGGATTATCCCCCATCCGGCACAAAAATGCCCGGCAACATGAAGAACGCACGACCGACTATTACGCCTTAGGGAGTTTCTTTTTGTTCAAGGCAGCCGGGGACACACGGATGCCGTCACCTGTCTGGCGCACATAGGTCTTATGCGCCGGTTTGGCGGCCCCAGAAGCCTTCTGAGCATGCTGATTAGGATCCACGGTAACCGCATTCACAGGATGGGGCTTCGCAGGCTTAGAGGACGTCTGAGGCGTTCGTCCGAGCTTGCGCATCACGCGATCCCAGCGTGCATGGATACTCTCGTTGTGAGCGCTCTTAAGGCCCAGCAGGGGCGCGGCCAAAATAGTCGGCGCGATAAACGTAATGAGGCGCCACAGCAGATAACCGGCAGTCGATGCCGATCCAAAGAAATGACCCAGGAACAGCGCGAAGCCGCCCTCGGCGCCGCCGGTGCCACCGGGCAGGGGAACAGCAGAGCTCAGGAGCTGAACAAAGGCGCTCGCGGCCATGACCGAGAAAAAATCGACTTCGTGGTGGCCAAAGGCAAGCATCAGGAAATACGGCACGAGGTAGAAAAACGCGAGCTGCAACATGGTGATGACCACCGTGAGCAGCATGGACGAAAAGTGGCCGGCCGAAAGCTTGAACTTCTCGGAGAACGAGTAGATTTCGCCATCGACAAACGTACGCCAGCCCTCGATCTTGGTGGCCGAGACGCCCATTCGCTCGAGCCAATTGATGATGCAGTGTGCGACGCGCGTGACAGTCTTGGGCATGAGCGCGACGGCAAAGATGCCAAGCAGAATGCAGCAGTGACCACCAAAGCTAAAGACGCACAGCAGCGTCATGTCGCCATAGCGCTCGGCGAAAAACGGCATGCGGGCAAGCAGCAGAATGGCGCCCCAGGCAACGAGGCCAAACTGATACACGATAAAGCGCGTGAACTGCGTGGCACCGGCCTCGCCGACGTTTTGGCCTGCCTTGGTCAGGCGGTAGATCTGGGCAGGCGTGGAGCCCATCATCATGGGCGTCAGGTTGCCAAAGAAGATACCGCTCGCCTCGACCGAGATCAGGTCGCGAATGCCGACGGGCGAATTGGGATCGAGCCAGACGGCAATCGCATAGGCAACGATGCCAAAGAACAGGTACAGGAACATGCAAAAGCATGCAGCGACGAGCCACGGCGCCTGAACGCTCGACATGGCGGCCCAGAACTGCCCCATCTGACCGGTCGCAATCAAGTAAACGATATAGCCAACCAGCACGACGCCGATAAAAATGGCACCGCGACGTGCACCCTTGTTGTCATCGCCGCCCGAGGCATCAACCTCGACCTGGGGCTTAGATGTATGCTGAGAGGACTCCTTCATGAGGCTCCTTCTGACCGTCCAAATATCTTGCATATTGTACCCGCAAGGGCCACAAGCAGAACGTAAAGCTATGGGCCAAATGGGAATTGCAGATGGTTTGCTCGGAAATAAAAAACCCGAACTTCCGTGGGAAGTTCGGGTCTCAGATTCATGGTAGCCCGTACCAGATTCGAACTGGTGATCTCCGCCTTGAGAGGGCGGCGTCCTAAACCGCTAGACGAACGGGCC
>NZ_CAXVJM010000019.1:0-43171 GCF_964259375.1 Collinsella aerofaciens ATCC 25986 | reverse complement strand
CGAGAGTACTGCGGGGTCAGCCCGTGGGAGGCCAGGGCGCCGCTGACCGGTGGACGGCACCGAGCCGTCGCAACGGACTGAAGAAGGGGGAGGCCTCGCGGCCTCCCCCTTTTATGTTTAAAGCCAGATCTAACAAACTCGCTGTGTTTTATGACCCTCGTTTGTCGCATCTTCCGTTAACGGGCTACAATAACTTAGTCTGTGCAATATGGAGGTGAACATGGCTGAAGCTGGTATCGGCGTTGATATCGTCGAGATTTCCCGCATGAAATCAATCCTTGAAAAGACGCCGTCGTTTGCTCGGCGTGTGTTTACCGAAGAAGAGTGCGCATATTGCGACGCTTCATCGCGTCCTGCAGCGCACTATGCGAGCCGTTTTGCTTCTCGTGAGGCGGTTCTCAAGGCTCTTGGTACGGGTTTTAGTCAGGGCGTCGGCCGCAAAGACGTCTCGGTAACGCGCGATAAGCTTGGAAAGCCTAAAGCTGTGCTTTCGGGTCGAGCGCTCGAGATTGCTCAAGAGTTGGGTGTCGTTGAAGTTGCGCTTTCCATTACCTTGACGGGTGATTTGGCCGTAGCCAATGCCATTGCGATCACCGAGAATGCTCGACCTAAGCCTAAGGAAGAAAAGGTGAGCACCAAGGAACGCGTTGCACAAACTTATAAAGAGGCTCGCTCGGTTTTAGATGAGCTTGAGCAACTGCAAAATTCAGCTTTGACGGAGCACCAGGGCGATGCTTCGCAAGATACGCTAGGAGCATAGATGAAACCGGTTTTGAGTACCGAGGAAGTCGTTCGCCTCGAGGATATTATCGAACGCGAAGGAACTTCGAAGGCCGAACTTATGGAACTGGCGGGTGAGTTTGCTGCTCGTGAAATTCTAAAGCTCAATCCCGATCGCGTCCTGGTTCTGGTCGGTTTTGGCAACAACGGTGGCGACGGTTGGGTCGCGGCTGATATTTTGAGTCATAAGGGCGTTGACGTGGATATCGTGTCTCCGGTTGAGCCGGATGAGATTCCTGCCGCTCTGGCTCGCCATGTTGCCCGCCGCACCGCCGGTCGTGACGTGCATGTGTGTGTCGGTCCCTCGCGCGATGAGCTTGAGGTTTTGATCGATAAGGCCGACGTTGTTGTTGACGCTATTTTTGGTACCGGTTTCCACGGTGACTTGCGTGCACCGTTCTCCATCTGGATTCCGACAGTTAACGACTGCGCCGACCATGTGGTGTCCATCGATGTTCCTTCCGGTCTGAATGCCGAAACCGGTGTTGTCGACGACGACTGCATCCGTGCCGAGCGCACGGTCACGATGATCACGCCCAAGATTGGCCTCTACAGCGCTGATGGCCCAGAGTACGCCGGCGATCTGGTGTGCGGTGGCCTCTATGATCGCCTTGATGAGGTCATCGATGATGTCGACCATGCCGCCGAGATAGTCGAGCCTGGTGACCTGGTGGATTTCTTTGCTCCGCTGCCCACGAATATCGATAAGTATTCTCGCGGTTCCGTCCTTATTGTTGCCGGCTCGGCGCAGTATCCTGGCGCTGCCATTATGGCCGCCAAGTCTGCTGCCCGCGCGGGTGCCGGCTATGTGGCTGTCGCGACGCCTGATGCGTGTGCCAATCTTATTCGTATGGCACTTCCCTCGATTCCGGTTTTTGCCATTCCGTCTGATTCCCGCGGCTCTTTTGGTGCCGCTGCTCGTATGACCGTGTGCGAGATTGCAAAGAAGTACAGCTGCGTACTGTGCGGTCCCGGCATGACGACGTCTGCCGGCGCCATGCAGGTGGTTTCGGGCTTGTTGGAGCTTGATGTGCCGCTGATCCTTGATGCCGATGCGCTCAACTGCCTTTCTAAGATTGCTATTGACGGTATCGATAGCAACCCTGAGATGTATCGCCGTGAGCAGCCACTCGTCATGACGCCGCACTATCGCGAGCTTTCGCGCTTGGTTGCCGGTGACGAGGTTAACGATCTGGGGACTGCAATCGCGGCCGCGCAGAAGGTTGTCTGGGCTGCCGGCTCCGACAATCTCGTGGTTATTGCCAAGGGGCCGACGACGGCTATCTGTGGCGTTGAGCGCGTGCTTTTGCCGCTCTCGGGTCCGGCGTCGTTGGCGACTGCCGGTTCGGGCGATGTTCTTGCGGGCATTTTGGCTGGCACACTGGCTACCATGCGTGATGAGATGGATCGCTGGGAGCTGCTGTATTCGTATGCCGTTGCGCTTCACAGTTACGCGGGTTTTGCCGCGGCGACGGAGTACGGTGAGAAGAGTGTTATTGCGACCGATCTGATCGACTTGATCGGTCCTGCCATGGAATTGGCGGCAAAGGATGCACTCGATAATCTGGGAATCATGGACGAAGGGTCGGATGACTAATCATGAATAAAGCCGATTTGACGCGCTGGTCCTGGGTTGAGATTGACCGAGGGGCGCTTCGCCGCAACACGAGGGCTTACAAGAACCTGCTCGATCCACGTCAGCGACTGTGCTGCGTGGTCAAGGCCGATGCCTATGGCCATGGTGCCGTCGAGTGCGCCAAAATCATGTATTCGGCCGGTGCCGACATGTTTGCCGTGGCGACGGTTAGTGAAGGCGTTGAGCTTCGACAGGGCGGGATCACGAAACCCATCCTGATCCTGAGCGAGCCGCCTATCGAGGCCATTCCGACGTTGCTCGAGTTCGATATCATGCCTTCGGTCTATACGTCCGATTTCGCCCTTGCCTATGGCGAGTGTGCTGTCGCGGCAGGCAAGGTGGGCAAGTACCATCTAGCCATCGAGACGGGCATGAACCGCATCGGTGTTCACTACACGCAGGTGCTCGACTTTGTTCGTGGTATTAGCTTCCATCGCGGTATCCAGTGCGATGGCGTCTTTACGCACTTCGCAACGGCCGATGAACCTTCGGGTTGGGACTACAAGCTGCAGTGCCAACGCTTTACCGAGGCCGTTCAAGCCATTAAGGACGCGGGTTTTGAGTGCGGTATCGTGCACTGTGCCAACACGCCGTCCTCGATGCTCGATCCCTCTATGCATTTTGATATGATTCGCGCCGGCGTTGGTTTGTATGGCATGCAACCGTGCGAGCTGAGCAGCCGTGTGATGCAGCTGGACCCCGTCATGAGCGTTCATGCGCGCGTGACGCGTGTGGCACATCCTGCAATGGGCGAAGGCGTGGGCTATGGATTTACCTATCGCGTGCCGCGCACACGCGTTCAGATTTGCACGCTGCCGATTGGATATGCCGACGGTCTTTCGCGTACGCTCTCCAATCGCATGGACGTGCTGTATCGCGGTGAACGTGTGCGTCAGGTGGGTAACATCTGCATGGACCAGTTTATGGTCGCCATCCAGTCCAATCCGGCGCATGAGATTCCCGAGGCCGAGCATGGCGACGAGATGATCATTATCGGCCGCGATGGTGATGCCGAGATCACCATGGACGAGATGGCTCGCCTGCGCGGCACGATTAACTACGAGGTTGCTTGCGGCTTTGGCATGCGTCTCGACAAGGTCTACGTGTAGGAGCCACTATGGGTGTCATGCACATCCCCGGACATAGTCACCAAGCGCCGCGCGAGGTTGCACTCGAGGAGATTGAGGCTGTTTTAGGCGACTGCCATCTCTGCCAGCTCTATCAGTCGCGCCATAACATCGTGTTTGGTGTGGGAAACCCCCACGCCCGCGTCATGTTTATCGGTGAGGCGCCGGGGCGTAACGAGGATCTGCAAGGCGAACCGTTTGTGGGGGCGGCGGGCGAGGATCTCAACGGCATTCTGTCGCTGGCTGGCCTCAAGCGCGAAGACGTCTACATTGCCAACGTGCTCAAGTGTCGCCCACCGGGAAATCGCAATCCTCGGCCCGAGGAAGTGCTGGCCTGTTCACCGTTTTTGCGTGAGCAGATTCGAAGCATTTGGCCCGATATCATCGTGACGCTCGGTAACCCCGCGACGCACTTTGTGCTTAAGACCGAGATCGGCATCACCAAGCTGCGCGGCAGGTTCCATCAAATGGGGCATTTTGTGGTGATGCCCACGTTCCATCCGGCGGCGGCGCTGCGTAATCCGGCGTGGCAGGAGCTGCTGGAGGAAGACTTTAAGATGCTGGGCGACTATCTGGAGCGGCATCCCGCGCCAGAGGGTGCCTCGGAATAATAAGGAGCATATATGTCCCTGGAGCGCCTGGGGGTAGGTATTTATAAAACGGCTTGCTCTGCCGATACAGAGCATTTTGGCGAGCTGGTTGCGCCGTGCCTGGAAGATGGTGATGTGCTGATCTTGACCGGTGGTCTCGGGGTGGGCAAAACCCACTTTACCAAGGGCGTTTCGCGTGGTCTGGGAGACGGCCATATGGTCACGAGCCCCACATTTGCACTCATGGCTGTTCATGACCAGGGGCGTATTCCGCTGTTCCACTTTGACCTGTACCGTCTGGAGCATGCTTACGAGCTCGAGGATACGGGCATTTTCGATGTACTGGGCTATGAGGGTGCCTGTCTGTTGGAGTGGGGCGAACAGTTCCAGGACGAACTGACGGACGAGTATCTTTCGGTAACGCTTAAGCGTGATGAGAACGATAGCGACGTGCGAACGATAACGCTCGAGGCACACGGCGGGCGCGCAGCGGAGCTTTCCGATTTGATTGATAAGGCTGTACGAGATGAGCTTGCATAACGATTACGCGCTGGTGGTGGCGCTCGATACTTCGACCGATATGCTTGCCTGCGCGGCAAGCTGGATTGATGGACAGACGGGCGAGGCGAAGCTGGTGAGTGGCGACCATATGTGTCGTCGCCATGCCAATGTGGAGCTCGTGAATACCGTCGACAGCGTGCTTGCTCGGGCTGGCATGGACCGTGCTGACGTGGGCAGTTACGTCGTCGGTCGCGGCCCGGGTTCGTTTACCGGCGTGCGTATCGGCATTTCCACCGCCAAGGGCTTGGCGCGCGGTGCCAACGTGCCGCTGTTGGGTGTGTCGACGCTCGATGCCTGCGCATGGACCGCGTGGAAGGCCGGCGTGCGTGGCAAGCTCGGCATTCTGGCCGATGCCATGCGCGGCGAGGTGTATCCGGCTTTGTATGTGCTGGGCGACGAGGGCCCCGAGCGTCAGTTTGAGCGCGAGCACGTGGTCAAGGCTGCCGTAGCGCTTGATGAGTGGCGCCAAGCCGCGGACTGGGACCAGGTTCAGCTGACTGGCGACGGTCTCGTGCGCTATGGCAAGCTGCTGGGCGAGGATGAGGCCGCTCGCTGCGTAGAGCGCGGCTTGTGGTGGCCTTCGGGCGAGGGCCTCCTCCTTGCGCATGCCGCGAGTGACGGCGATCCGGCCCGCGTCCTACCGATCTATACGCGCCTTTCTGATGCCGAGGAAAACGAGCGCAAACGCCTCGGTCTAGCCGAGAGCGCGCAGAGCGAAATTACGGGCGTCGCCGATGAGCTCGCCGGTCGCCATCTGCAATTTCGCCCCATGGGTGCGGCGGACGCCGAGGGCGCAAGTGCGCTGGAGGCCGCCTGCTTTGAGGGCGCTGGGCACGAGGCGTGGACGCCGGGCATGTTCCTGTCCGAACTGGGCGAGAATGTTGCGGCGCCGCGCAGCTGGTGGGTGGCGCACGACGACGGTCAGCTGCTGGGCCTTGCCGGCGGCATGGTCGTAGACGGTGACGTGCAGATTCTGGATGTTGCCGTCGACCCGAAGCATCGCCGCGAGGGTATTGCCCGCAAGCTGCTGTCGCACGTGAGCTACGATGCCCAGATGCTCGGCTGCACCACGGCTTCGCTCGAGGTCGAGGACGGCAATGAGGGCGCTATTGCGCTCTATGCCTCTCTGGGCTTTACCGAGGCGGGCCGCCGCCGCGGTTACTACGGTGCTGGCAAAGATGCCATCGTCATGACGGCGCCGCTGCCCTTGGTGCTCCCGGTCGACAATGCTTCGCCCGAGCCGACGGCGGCTGAGCAGCGTGTATGGCCGCTACCTGCACCCGAGCGCACCGTCGAGGAACGCGCCGAAATTGAGCGCCGTCGCCTGGTGCTTGCCATCGAGAGTTCGTGCGATGAGACAGCTGTGGCGATTATCGATGCGAACGGTAATATGCTGGCCAATCAGGTTTCGACGCAGATCGATTTTCATGCCCGTTTTGGCGGCGTAGTGCCCGAGATCGCTTCGCGCAAGCACGTTGAGGTTATCGTGAGCGTCGTGGACGCGGCGCTCGAGGATGCCGCGGCATCGCTTGGTCTTGAGGGCGGAGCCATCGCGCCGAGCGAACTCGCCGCTGTTGGCGTGACACAGGGTCCGGGCCTGGTGGGCGCTCTGGTGGTGGGCGTCGCCTTCGCCAAGGGCTTTGCCTACGCTGCCGGCAAGCCGCTCGTGTGCGTCAATCACCTTGAGGGCCATCTGTTTGCCAACCTGCTGGCGCAGCCCGATCTCAAGCCGCCGTTTATCTTCACGCTCGTCTCGGGCGGTCATACCATGCTTGTTCACGTCAAGGCGTGGGGCGACTACGAGGTGCTCGGCGAGACGCTCGACGACGCCGTGGGTGAGGCCTTCGACAAGGTGGCTAAGGCGCTGGGCCTGGGCTATCCCGGCGGCCCCATCATTTCCAAACTGGCCGAGACGGGCAATCCCCGCGCGATTGACTTCCCCCGTGCGCTCAATAGTAGGGGAGACTATCGATTCTCGCTTTCGGGCCTTAAGACGGCCGTGACGCTCTACATTGAGCAGGAGACCAAAGCCGGGCGTACGATTCATCTGCCCGACCTGGCTGCTTCGTTTGAGGCCGCGGTCTTTGACGTTCAGTACAAGAAGGCCAAGAACGCGCTGCATGCCACCGGATGCAAGGAATACTGCATCGGCGGCGGCGTCTCGGCCAACCCGCATCTGCGCGAGATGATGATCAAGAAGCTCGGGCGCCAGGGCATCCGCGTGACGGTGCCGCCTTTCTCGGCATGCACCGACAACGCCGCCATGATCGCGGAGGTCGCCCGCCGTAAATTCGACCGAGGAGAAATCTCGCCGTTCGACGTCGACGCCGATCCGAACATGACGCTGTAGTCGCAAAGGCGCGGTCCCCGGCCGGAGGGGCCGGATATAAGGTTTCCTGCTCTACAGTCCTGCGCAAGACGAAGGCCACATTAAGTGGCCTTCTTTGCGTGCGGAACTCGCGATAAACCTTATATCCGGCCCCTCCGGCCGGGGACCTTCCTGTATCGATATAGCTTCCGAGCTGGTTTGGCGTCGACAACGTCCAGCAAGATTAACAAGCCAGCGTCGAATTTCCGGCATTCTTTAGCTGAAAGAAAAAGTTGGTGTGCGGAGCTTTGCTCCGCATTTGGGATGGGAGCCCCTGAGAGCCGCGAGAGCCGGGCGGCGCATATGAACTTTATCGCGAGTTCCGCACGCAAAGGAAAGCACTTAATGTGCTTTCCGTCTTGCGCAGGACTGTAGAGCAGGAAAGTTCATATGCGCCGCCCGGCTCCCGCCGCTCTCGGGGGCATCTCTCATGCAAAAACTTTTGTTGGGTAAAGTCCGAGGTCAGTGGCGTTTTATACCGAGAAATTCAAAAAAAGTTGAAAATTCATTACATATTTGCGTTGACTTTAGGTAACTAAAGTTTCATACTCCTTTTCAACCACTGGGGGATGTGAACACGCACGGATCGTTCACATCATGATTGAAGAGGATTTCTCAGACATGTTCACGCATCAGCTAAACATTATCAGCGTAGTAATTATCTGATGCGGGTTAGCACATACAGCTAGCCCGTACGATAACGGGCGGCTGATGAAGATGAGGGCCGTCGAGCGCAACCGACGGCCCTCATTTTTTATGTCTGAGTAGTTCTTTTTAGAGGAGGAAATGTAATGAACGGAGTTTTGCTCATGGTTGTGGCCGCGGCGGTGCTCGCCTGCGGCTATCTGGGCTATGGCCGATGGCTGGCCAACAAGTGGGGCGTTGACAAAGAGGCCCTCACGCCGGCCAAGCGTATGAAGGACGGCAACAGCTTCTCGCCCGTCTCCGCCTTCACCGCGTTCTCGCACCAGTTCAGCTCGATCTGCGGTGCCGGCCCTGTCACGGGTACGATCGTCGCCATGGCCTTTGGCTGGCTGCCCGTCGTGCTCTGGGTCCTCGTCGGCGGCATCTTCTTTGGCGCCGTCCACGACTTTGGTGCCCTGTACGCTTCGATGAAGAACAACGGCAAGTCGCTCGCTCAGCTCATCGAGAAGTACATCGGCAAGACCGGCCGTCGCCTGTTCCTGCTGTTCTGCTGGCTGTTCTGCATCATCGTCATCGCCGCCTTCACCGACATGGTCTGCAAGACGTTCATGTTCACCCCGGCCGTTGACGCTTCTGGCGCTGCTACCGGTGCCGTCGACTTCACCAAGTCCTATGCCGCCGGCTGCGCTGGTACCATCTCCATCCTGTTCACTTTCGTCGCTATCGCCTTTGGTTGGGCCCAGAAGAAGTTCAACCTCACCGGCGCTGCCGAGTTCGTCACCGGCGTGGTCCTCATGGTACTCATGTTCGCCGTCGGTATGCAGTTCCCGGTCTACCTGGATAAGTTCCAGTGGTTCGCCGTCGTCATGGTCTACCTGGTCTTCGCTGGCGCTATGCCCATCCAGATGCTCAAGACCCCGCGTGACTACCTCACTTCCATCATGATGATCGTCATGATCGTCTGCGCTGTCCTCGGCATCGTCGTCCTGGGCGTCAACGGTCAGGCCACTATCACCGCTCCGGTCTTTACCGGCTTCTCCACTGCCTCCGGCATGATGTTCCCGGTCCTGTTTGTCTCCGTTGCTTGCGGTGCTCTCTCCGGTTTCCACAGCCTCGTTTCTTCCGGTACCTCCTCTAAGCAGGTCGAGAAGGAGCAGGACGCCGTCAAGGTCGGTTACGGCGCCATGATCGTCGAGTCCTTCGTCGGCATCCTTGCCATCATCGTCGCCGGCATCATGTTCTCCGATATGAATACCGCCGGTACTGGCGCCCTCAACGCCGGTGTCGCTTCCACCCCGTTCCAGATTTTCGCCGCTGGCATCTCCCGCGGTATGCAGGCCTTCGGTGTTGACGGCACGCTCGCTACTGTCTTCATGACCATGAACGTCTCCGCTCTGGCCCTGACCTCGCTCGACGCCGTCGCCCGCATCGCCCGCACTTCGTTCTCTGAGTTCTTTGCCCAGACCAACGACGCCCTGGCCATCGAGTCCAAGGCCGGCTACATGAAGGTCCTCGGCAACCCCTGGTTCGCCACGGTTGTCACGCTGCTTCCTGGTCTCGCCCTCGCTTTTGGTGGCTATGCCAACATCTGGCCGCTCTTTGGTGCTTCCAACCAGCTGCTCGGCGGTATGACCATGATCACCCTCGCCGTGTTCTGCAAGTGCACCGGCCGCAAGGGTTGGATGCTCTACGTGCCCGTCGTCTTCCTGCTCTGCTGCACCTTTACCTCGCTGGTACAGAGCGCCATGGGCTGCATGACCGCTGTCCAGCAGTTTGGCTTCTTCGGTACCATCCCGGCTACCGCCACCACGGCTGCCGTCTCCGTCGCCGCCACCAAGGGCCTGCAGCTCGTCTTTGCCGTCCTGCTGATGGTCCTGGGCCTCATCGTTGCCGTCAACTGCCTCAAGGAGTTCTTCGGCAAGGAGGCCGGCTCCATGCCCGACGAGGAGCCCGAGTGGTCCGAGATGGGCAAGGCCGAGTATGGTCGCGCTGCTGCCGCCGAGGCTCCTGCCGACGCTGAGGCCGCCAAGGCTTAGCCGATCGGACGGATTGGATCTTCCATCTCTATGACTCGGAAAGGCCGGGTCCGCAGAACGCGGGCCCGGCCTTTTTTGTAAAGACGGGTGATGTCGGGGTGTTCTCGCAGATGTTTTGCGTGGATGGCGGCGCGCGTTGTACCATATGGACGTATATGTGTGCATATGAAAGGGGCCCCGTGGCCAAGACGGTATATTCCGATAACCAACAAAATGTCGATGCTCTGGCTGAGCGTCTGAGCGGACAAACGTCGCTTTCTGCCGAGCGGGCCAAGCTGGTTGCCTACGACCTGCTCTGCCGCAAGGCACTCAAGATCAAGTCGAGCGCGCTGGCACAGATTTTCCGCTCCGTGGATAAGGAGTGCGATACCAAGGCGATGCGCGATGAGCTTATCGCGGCAAAGATCGTGACCAAGATCGAGGGCAGCGGCATTAACGGCCGCCCGGCGTTCTATACCATCAATGCCGAGATTCATGATGCCCAGGAACAACCTGTCGAGGATTCCGCTGAGGTGCCTGCTGCGGAAGCAGATGCCCCGCGTGAGCATATCGATACTGACGAGTTGCTCGATGAGCATGTCGTGCGTGCCTTTACCGCCAAGGCGGGTCGAGGCGGTTTTGGCGGAGGCGGAAAGCGTGATGCTCAGCGCCGCGCCCAACAAGAACGCTTCCGTCGTGCTGTGGCTCAAAAGGATGGGGCCGTTACCGAGGTTGTTGAGAACGAGCCTGTCGCCGAGCCGCAGAAGCCCGCGAAGGAGCAAAAGCCCGTGGAGGCCCAAGAGCCCAAGCGTCGTCGCGGTGCGCATTTTAAGGCTGCACAGCAGGACGTTGTGCGCGATGCCGAAGAGGCTGCCGAGGTTGCGGACGATTCCGAGAAGCCGGCCAAGAAGGCCTCAGACTCGTGTCGTCCCGGTCGCGGCTTCGCAGGTCGCGCGTACCCTGTAAAGCGTCAGGAGAAGGTCAATCAGGTTCCGGAGGCGCGGGCCGAGAAGGTCGTGAAGCCTGCCGAGCCGGAAGTCCGTGAACAGAAGCCTGTTGATGAGCAGACTGCTTCCGATACGGAGACTCAGGGCCAGCAACCTGCGGCTGAACAGACGGGGGAGGGTACTTCGAGCAGGCCTCGCCGCCGTCGTCATCGTGGCGGTCGCAGCTCTAACGCTCAGGATGCCGCCGAGAATGTAGCGCCGCGCGACGAAGATGCGAAGGTGGATGCTCCGATGAGGCAGCCCAAGCGTCAGCCGGCGAAGGAGGGCAAGCCCGAGCGTTCGCAGAAGCAGACGTCTACTTCGAAACGTGAGTGCAATGCCCAAGGAGATTCTAGGCGCAAGTCTCAGAAGAAGCCCGAGTTTGCCGCAGCAGATACGGCTGCCCAGCAGACTGAGTCGACTACCCATGGCGAGGTTTCGGCGTTTGCCCTGGCCCGCGTTCTGGGCAGGCAGCTGCTCAAGGTTGTCCCCACGCCCACGGCGCTCTCCAAAATTAAGGAGCAGCAGACCCAGATTGTAAGGGTTGAAGGCAAGGACGGTAAAAAGACGCCGCAGCGCGCTCAGCACAACGAGATGTCCAATCGCAAGATTGCCGAGGAAATCGCGATCATTCAGGCTTGGGTCGAGCAAAACCGCGGTGCCGATACGCCGGTTGCCTCGCGCCGCCAGCGCGCCTACCAGATCTTCAATGACGAAAAAGCTTTTGACGGCAAGCATGGCGAGCGCCTGATCAGGCGTATGACCGAAAAGGGCATCAGCATGCAGGCGATCAAGGTCGCCCCCAACCGTCCGGTGCACTTTACGGGCTTCTTTACGCTGGGCGCCGACAAGCCGTTCATTATGGTCGAGAACCTGGATACCTACGACGAAATCGTCAAGCTTCTGCGCGGACGTAAACATGCCAAGCTCTTTGGTACCAAGGTGGGCGGCGTAATCTTTGGCGGCGGCTGCAAGGCGAGCGTCTCGCACGCACTGGATGATTATCTGGCCGAGATCGGCTATCGCTTTAGCTATGTCTACTACGTGGGCGATATCGATCGAGAGGGTGCACGCATCGTCGAGCAGGCCCGCAACGCCAACGTTGTTGAGATTCGCCTGCATGCCGGCATGTATCGCGCCATGCTTACCGAGCATAAGCGTCGCGTGAAGGCCGGTGGCGAGTGCGAGCCCGCGGCTGCCAACCAGGGCGTGCCGCAGAATCTGGCGGCGACGATTAAGGATCTGCCCATGGTTACGCGCGTGCAGTTCCGCAACGTGCTGCGCGAGGGCGGACGAATTCCGCAGGAGATTCTGATGACCGCCGACTATCGGGATGGCGACTCGGGAAGCTTCGACCGCATGCTGAACAATTAAATTCCGCCGGTCCCGGGAGAGCGGGGACACCGGCTTAGGTTTCCTGCTCTACAGTCCTGCTCACGACGGAGGCCACATTAAGTGGCCTCCTGTTCGTGCGGAACTCGCGATAAACCTAAGCCGGTGTCCCCGCTCTCCCGGGACCTATGGTCACTTGGTTGTTGCATGCGGCTCGCTTTTCGGAACTGGGCTGATATTTTCTAGATGTAAGGCGCTCTTGGTCCTAATGGGCTTGGGGCGCCTGTCTTTTGAAGGTGGATTTTCCCGTGCTGGACGAGAAGTTGTGTTGCCTTGCGGGTTCGAATCCCTCCGCATGCCCACAAGAAAGCACCCTGGGCCGTTATGGGCTCAGGGCGCTCAGTTTTAATGGCTGGGACGGAGGGATTCGAACCCCCAACAGCCGGCACCAAAAACCGGAGTTCTACCGTTGAACTACGTCCCAGTATGGGTGTTGCCCAAAAGCAACTCGTTTAGTTTACCTAATCTGCGAGGGCATCGCAAACGCCATCGAGCAGGCGTACCGCGAGCGTCTGGGCGTCGCTGGCAGTGAAGGTGCCGTTGTAGCGCGTCATGCCGGTGAGCTCAATGCGGATGCGTGCCGGCTTTTGCTGTGCGGCGACATTGGCGGTGCGGATGCGCTGGGCCAGGTTGTGGCACTCGGCGAGGGCAATCGTGGCGCGCGGCGCTGCATTTGCGGGCAGCTCGTCGCTTGCGATCTCGAGCACCAGGTCAACGTCGGTCGGAACCTCGGAATCGCAAAGCATCATACCGCTGTTGTCGGTCGTCGCCGTGGCGATGTTCCACATGCGCGATGCTACGCTGCGCGCGATAGGGTCCTCGCCGATGACGGCAATCTGGAAACGTTCGAGTACGTTGGCCGCGCGGGCAAAGCCGATGCGCGATTCGGCCTCGGTCACCGAAGGTTTACCCTCCCATACGTGGTGCAGGCGGTTGATGTAGGCGTAGGTATCCTGGAAAGCCATACCGTCGGCAAACAGACCGACGTTTTCCTGGAACTGCTGAAGGGCCGCCTCGGTGTGAGGGCCAAAGTAGCCATCGTCCTCGCCACAGGCAAAGCCCAAAACGTTGAGCGCGCGCTGCAGGGCCTGCACGTCGGCGCCATGGAAATTGGGCATGCGCAGATAGAGCGTGCGGTCGCCCAGCTTATACGAGGCGTCGACCAGGGCGCTCCAGCAGGGGATATCGACGGCACAGCCAGCGGCAAGGCCGCTATCGAGCCTAAAGGTGCCAACAGCCTGTTCGGTGGTGGTGCCAAAGCGCTTGTCGGCAACCTCGGTGTCATCGATTGTATAGCCGAGCTGCAGAAGGCGGGACTGGACGTCCTCGACGGCTGCTCCCTGCATGCCCGTTGTAATAGGTTCCATGAACGAACCCCTTTCGGCGTACCATTCGTACTATTTGAGCGTGTGTCGGATAGACAACGCAAAGGGATGCATAAACATGCACTCAACAGTGTAGCAAGTTGTACCCAAATACGCTGCTGACAGGTTTTATAACCCCCGCTAGTTAAGGCGCTCCACAAAGAAATCTGCCATGGAGAGGAACAGTTCGCGTGCATGCGGGTCGAGCGAAACGTCCTCGATGGCGGCCTTGGCTTTAGCGGTCAGGTCCAGCGCGTAGGCGTGGGCGTAATCGATAGAGCCGGTCTCCTGGAAGATTTCCACGGCGCGCGCGAGCTGCGCGGGGTCCTCGGTGCCCGAGGAGAGGATCGCTTCAATCTCATCGTGATAGCGCTCATCAGACAGGGCGTGCACGGCAACGAGCGTGCGCTTACCCTCGGTGATATCGGTACGGAAGTCCTTGTTGGCGGCCTCTTTGGTACCGATCAAGTTGAGCAGATCATCTTGAATCTGGAAGGCAAGGCCCGTGTGCAGGCCAAAGGCGCGCAGCGCTTCGATTTGCTCATCGCTGCCGCCGCCGATAATGGCTCCGGCGGCAAGCGGCGTGGCTCCGCTGTAAAACGCGGTCTTGTGCGTCGCCATGTCCAGGTAGTCATCAACCGAGATATCAAAGCGCCCGTCACGGACCCAACCCAGGTCGAGTGCCTGACCCTCGATGGTGCGGACGATCATCTCGGTGAGCTCGTGGAGTACGCGCAACTTTACGTCTGCCTCAAGCGTGGGGTCGTCGAGAACCGTCTTGGTGACCATGGTGAGCGCCAGGTCGCCACAATTGATGGCAAGGCCCGTGCCCTCGGTGAGGTGCATGCAGGGCTTGCCGCGGCGCAGCTGTCCGTTGTCGGCGATATCGTCGTGGATGAGCGCGCCCGACTGGAAATGCTCGATAGCTGCCGCGGCGCTGCGGGCGCTCTCAAAGCTGCCGCCCACTGCGGTGGCGGCGAGCATGCAGATGAGCGGGCGGTGGCGCTTGCCGGCATTGGCGGTAAATGCCGAGAGCGGGGTATACAGGTAGCGCTCGATATCGGCAGAGGTCGCCTGTCCGTCAAAGAACGTGGCCAGATAGTCGTTGATCTGGTCAAAGTGCTGGGCTAAAAAGCTGGTAAACGGACTGGACACGGGTTCTCGCATTCTTTCTTAGGTTGCATCGTTGCGGTGTGCAGATACCATATTGCCACATTGGAGTTGCCGGCGCGTCTGTTTTGGCGATTTGGGGAAACGGGACGTGTGCGCGTGCCGGCTGCTTATATAAGCCTAAAGTGCTCGAGCGCCTTGACGACGCCATCTTTGTCGACCGAGTCGGTGATGTAGTCGGCGCGCTTTTTGAGATAGTCCGGCGCATTGCCCATGGCGATACCGACATCGACGGCGTTCATCAGCGAGACGTCATTGCTGGCGTCGCCGATGCCGTATACGGTTCCGTGGTGGGGATCGAGGGCGTCGAGTACAGACTGGATGCCCCCGCGCTTCGTGCATTCGCGGGGCGAGATTTCGGTTACCTCGAGTTCGAGCTCGTTAAAGCACAGCAGCGGCTCAAGTGCCTTATCTTGAGCGATGCGGCTGGCGAGCGATGTAGACATCAAGATCTTGTAGGCACTGTAATGTTGCAGCTGCGTGACTGCGTCGCCCAGGGTGCGCGCGTATCCGGGGGCATCGGGGGCATCGGCACTCATGCGCACGACGCCGTTGAGGCCCTCAAAGCGGATGACCTCGCCCGACTGCTCAAGATAGGGGGCAAGGCGCTGCAGCATGCCGGGCGTCATCGACAGATCGCGAATTGCGCGTCCGTTGATCTCGGCGTAACCGCCCGCAAGACAGACGATGCCGGTCCACGGCAGCTCAAGAAGTTTGGGGTGGATGCAGCTCAGGGTGCGTCCCGTGCAGATAAAGGCCATGTTGCCGTTGGCGACAAACTCGCGGATTGCCTGCGAAACCGCCTCGTTGGGATAGGGGGACAGATCGCGCTCGTCTTCGGGAAGCTCCTGGGCAAGTCTGGGATCTTGCCAGGCGAGCGTACCGTCGATGTCGAAGAAGCAGATATCGCCGTGCTTGTGGGTTGGGCCGGCGGCAGAGGAGGCCGAGGTGGTGGGCGCAAATCCCGGCTCGAGGCCCATGATCTGGTCAAAATGCTCTTTAACGCGGGGAACGGAGATGCCGATAATCACCTGGGCGGTCTTGCCCGTAATGATGAGGCCCTTGGCGCCCACCGCGACAAACGACGCATTATCTGCAACGATGGAAGGGTCTGCGACCTCGACGCGCAGGCGCGTGGCGCAGTTGGTTGCGCCCACGATATTGCCAACGCCACCTAAAAGCTGAATTACCCGCTCAGCGAGGACATGATCTTGATCGGATTGAATACTGACCTCGCCATTGGGAGATTGCTCTTTGGCAAAGCCGCTTCCCGTTAAACGATCGATTGCCGCGCGATTGGAGACATGATCCTCGCGGCCCGGCGTCTTAAGGTCATAGACCAAGATGAGTGCTCGAAAACTAACAAAAAAGATGAGGCTAAAGGCAAGACCGATACCGAGCGCCAAAAGGTAGGAGCCGGCATGCATTCGCATGAGTGGGATGAAGTTGAAGGCCGTCATTTCCATGAGACCGCCCGAGAAGATGCCGACGATGCCAAAGAAGTTCATGGTCATGGCAAGGCAGGAGGATAGGACGGCGTAGAGCAAAAAGAGTCCGGGATAGGTGAACATAAAGAGAAACTCGAGCGGCTCGGTGACGCCGCAGACCACCGAGGCGACGATGGCGGGCAAAAGGATGACCTTAAGGCCGGCGCGGCGTTCGGGTTTGGCGGTGAAATAGAATGCTGCCGCGATGGCGGGAAGGCCAAAGAGCTTGCCCCAGCCGGTGGCGGTAAAACCTGCCCAGGGCGCAAGTTCATTTAAAGGGCGCGTGCTATGGGAGAGAATGGGGAGCAGGTTGGTCCACGTGGCGTAAATACCGTCGTGAATGACCAGATTGTCGTAATAGATGGGCATATAGAGCAGATGGTGCAGCCCCATGGGCTCGAGCGCTCGCTCCAAAAACACAAAGATGCCCACGCCGAAGGGGCCGACGCCCGCAAGTGCGTGGCGCAGCGTTTCGGTCACAGCGTATGCGAAGGGCACGATGGCGGCCGAGATGCCGGCAAGGGCAAACACGGCAAAAAAGCTGATGAGGTAGACCAGCGAGGAACCCGAGAAGGTGCCGAGCCAATCGGGAACCTTGGCATCGTAGAAGTGGTCATGGATGGCGACGACGGTTGCCGACACCGCCAGCGGGCCGATAATGCCGGTGTCGAGCGTCTTGATGCCGTCGATGACGGTGATACCGCTGGCGGGGGTCAAAGATGATGGGTACTTAAGCCCAAGGTTGTCGCCGCTCAGCTTAATGATCTCGCTCAAAAAGAAGCAATAGGCAAAATAGGCCACGAGTGCCTCGAGGCAGCAGCGCGCCGGTTGCTTTTGGGCAAGACCGATAGGCAGCGCTACGGCAAAAAGGAGCGGGAGACGTTTAAAGACCGTCCACGAGCCGCGCTGGATGATGGTCCAGAAAACGTACCAAGGGGTTCCGTATACGGCGAGGTCACCGACGATGTCTACGGTCGTGGCGAGGGCGGAGATGCCGACCATGAGGCCTGATATAGAAAACAGCATGGCGGGCGCGAACATGGCTCCGCCAAAACGTTGGATTTTCTGCAGCATAATATGCCTTCCGGATGCAACATGCTGTGCGAGCAAGAACGTTTAAACAATGAACTCATTGTAGAGGACTGGCTGCTTGCCGCATTGACGGTTTTGATTCGAATCGATTGGAGCATCACGGGCGCCGTTGACAGTTAATAATCGGTGCTTTGCCGATAGACGGTTTAAACAACCCAAAGAAATGCTATCGTGCCTAGCCATACATATTCATTAGAGGTGAAATCATGCCAAAAGCGATTTACGAAGGAATCTACCGCGAGATCCGTTCGCGCATCATCAACGGGACCTATGCGTTTCAGGAGATGCTGCCAACCGAAGCTGAGTTGACCGCGGAGTTTGGCTGCACGCGCAATACCGTCCGTCGCGCCTTGAGCATGCTGGCCGACCAGATGTTTGTGCAGCCTATACACGGTAAGGGCGTGCGCGTTATTTGGCTTAAGGGCGAAACCGACATGCTGGGCGCACTCGAAGAGGTTGAGTCGTTTGGCGAGTTCGCAAAACGCAACAATGCCGTCGCATCGACCGAGGTCAAGTCTTTTGAACATTTGATTTGCACTGAGCAACTTTCTCGTCGCCTGGGCTTTAAGGTGGGCGAGGAGCTGATTCGTGTAGTGCGTGTCCGAAGCCTCAACGGCAGTGCTCGCCAGGTGGACCACGGCTACTTTTTGGAGTCGATCGCCAAGGGCCTGACCCCCGAGATTGCGGCAAGCTCTATCTACGACTATCTGGAGCACAAGCGTGGCGTCAAAGTGATGGCGAGCCGCCGTACGGTGAGCGTCGAGCTTGCCAACGATGAGGACTGCAGCTACTTGGACCTTGGCAAGTACAACTGCGTCGCCGTTATGGAGAGCCAGTCGTACACATCGGACGGCATCTTGTTCGAGGTCACGCATGCCCGCACGCATCCTGAGATCTTCCACTACCGCGTCAACTCCAAGCGATAGCCGGCTAGCTCGCAGCCTGACGAGACTCATGCCCTCAAAGAGAAAACGCCCGGTCAAACCGACGATGCATCGGCTTGACCGGGCGTTTTCTCTGCATTCGATAACAAATAATTGTTTATACAAAACTTGTCAAGTATCAAGTCGAAATTACCGTTCACCGAAGTTTTTCTACCGCTCTAGTAATACTTGTTCAAACAACTAGCCAAATAGCGTATTGTACAAATCAGCAAAAGGGGCAAAGTCCCCGAGCCAATCTCCGAAGGCGGCGGCAAAGGGTGCCGCCACGGTGTGAAAGGGTGGATTGTAATGAAGAACGAAATGAGCAGAAGGCAGTTCCTGGGCTTTGCTGGTTCCGCGGCTGCGGTTCTTGGTCTGGGCCTCGTGGGCTGCGGTGGTTCTGCCGGCTCTGGCTCCTCTGCTTCTGGTGACGCTGCCGAGGTCTACTTCCTCCAGTTCAAGCCCGAGGTCGACAAGGAGTGGAAGGAGATCGCCAAGGCGTACAAGAAGGAGAAGGGCGTCGAGGTCAAGATCGTGACCGCCGCCTCCAACACCTACGAGGAGAAGCTCAAGTCCGAGATGTCCAAGAGCTCCGCTCCGACGCTGTTCCAGGTCAACGGCCCCACCGGTCTTAAGAACTGGAAGGATTACTGCGCCGATCTGTCCGACACCAAGCTCCGCGGCGAGCTCATCGACGACTCCCTGGCTCTGCAGTCCGACGGCAAGGATCTGGGTATCGACTGGGTTCAGGAGAGCTACGGCATCATCTACAACAAGGAGCTCCTCGAGAAGGCTGGCTACAAGGCCGAGGACATCAACTCCTTCGACAAGCTAAAGGCTTGCGCCGATGACATCCAGGCCCGCAAGGACGAGCTCGGCATTGAGGGCGCCTTTACTTCCGCCGGCATGGATGACTCCTCCAGCTGGCGCTACACCACCCACCTCGCCAACCTCCCGCTCTACTACGAGTTCGAGAAGGAGCACAACCAGGAGGACGACGAGATCAAGGGCGAGTATCTCGACAACTTCAAGCAGATTTTCGACCTGTACATCACCGACTCCACCTGCGATCCTTCGCAGCTTGCCTCCAAGACCGGCGACGACGCCACCAACGAGTTCGCAACCGGCAAGGCCGTCTTCTATCAGAACGGTTCTTGGGCCTACGCTGACCTCACCAAGGCCGGCATGACCGACGATCAGATTGGCATGATGCCCATCTACATCGGTGTCGACGGCGAGGAGAACCAGGGCCTGTGCTCCGGCGGCGAGAACTACTGGTGCGTCAGCTCCCAGGCTTCCGAGGATGCCCAGAAGGCCACCGAGGACTTCATGTATTGGTGCGTCACTTCTGACACCGCCACCAGCATCATCGCTGACAAGATGGGTCTGACTGCCCCGTTCAAGAGCGCTAAGGAGACCACCAACGTCTTCTCGCAGCAGGCCGTTGCCATGGCCAAGGACGGCAAGAAGACCGTCGCTTGGGACTTCGTTTACATCCCCTCTGAGGAGTGGAAGAAGAACCTCAAGCAGGCTCTGATTGCCTACGCTGCCGATAACACCAAGTGGGACGGCGTCAAGAACGCCTTCGTCGATGGCTGGAAGACCGAGAAGGCTGCTTCCGAGTAAGCAGTTGCTGCCCAAGCTATCTGATTAGCGACAGGGGGCGGGCAGACGTAGGTTTGCCCGCCCCCTGCATATTGAAAGGACCCTTCTATGGGCAAAGCACTCAAGCGCTGGTGGCCGCTCTTTATGCTGCCCACGTGCCTGGCGTTTATGATCGGGTTCGTGATTCCCTTTATCCAGGGTTTCTATCTCTCGTTCTGCCAGTTTATTACCATCAATAACGCGCACTTTGTCGGTATCGAGAACTACGCGCGCGCACTGACCGACCCGCAGTTCTCCACGTCGTTCTTCTTTACCGTGGCGTTTGCCTTCCTGTCGACGGTGCTCATCAACGTGATCGCGCTGGCCATTGCGCAGGCGCTCACTCGCAAGGCGCTCAAGGGCACCAACATCTTCCGTACGATTTTCTTTATGCCTAACCTGATTGGCGGCATTGTACTGGGTTACATTTGGCAGATTCTGATCAACTGCCTGCTCTCCAACGTGGGTGCCCAGCTTATCGCCCTCAACTCCGCCGCTGGCTTCTGGGGCCTTATCATCCTGACCCTGTGGCAACAGGTCGGCTACATGATGATCATCTACATCGCCGGTCTGCAGTCCATTCCGTCTGACTACATCGAGGCCGCCAAGGTCGATGGCGCTACGGCATGGCAGACGTTTTGGAAGGTTAAGATCCCCAACCTGATGCCGACCATCACCATCTGCCTGTTCCTGTCCATCACCAACGGCTTTAAGCTGTTCGACCAGAACCTCGCCCTTACCGGTGGCGCCCCGGCGCACTCCACCGAGATGCTCGCCCTGAACATCTATAACACGTTCTATTCGCGTGCTGGCATCGCATGGCAGGGCATCGGTCAGGCCAAGGCAGTTATCTTCTGCATCCTGGTCGTTGCTATTTCTATGATCCAGCTTAAGGCCACGAGGTCCAAGGAGGTGCAGCAGTAATGAAACGCGATAAGGCTATCAACCGCGCGCTCTCGATCTTCTTTACGATTCTGTCGCTCGCATGGATCTACCCCGTGTTCATGATTGCACTCAATTCCTTTAAGAAAGCGACCGCAATCAGCACCACCACGGCGTTCGATCTGCTCACGCCCGAGACGTTCAACGGCCTCGCAAACTACATGCACGCTCTGAACGAGCAGGGCTTTGCCTCGGCATTTATGTACTCGCTCATCATCACGGTCACGTCGGTCGTGCTGATTCTGGTGTGCTGCTCCATGTGTGCTTGGTACGTAGTGCGCGTCAACAGCAAGATCTCGAACTTCTTCTATTACCTGTTCGTCTTCTCGATGGTCGTGCCCTTCCAGATGCTCATGTTCACGCTGTCCAATTTGGCGGACCGCATCGGCTTCAACACGCCGTTTAACATCTGCTTTATCTACCTCGGCTTTGGCGCGGGCCTGGCGGTCTTTATGTTCGCCGGCTTTGTCAAGAACATCCCGCTCGAGATTGAGGAAGCGGCCATGATCGACGGCTGCAACCCGGTCCAGGTGTTCTTTAAGATCGTCCTTCCCATTATGAAGCCCACCTATCTTTCGGTCGGTATCCTTGAGACCATGTGGGTCTGGAACGACTATCTGCTGCCCTACCTTACGCTCGACTCCACCAAGTACAAGACCATTCCTATCTTGATCCAGTACTTCCGTGGCGGCTATGGCCACGTCGAGCTCGGCCCCATGATGGCATGCATCATGATGGTCGTCATCCCCATCGTCATCATGTACATCTTCTGCCAGAAGTACATCATTGACGGCGTTGTGGCAGGTGCCGTCAAGGGCTGATGCCGTAACTGTTTTGCAAGTTTTGGCGGCGCCCCTCAGCGCGGCGCCGCGTATCGAAAGGTAAAGACATGGCCGAGATCGTTCTCAAACATGTTCAGAAGGTGTATCCCAACAACGAGTCAAAAAAGAAGGGCTTCTTTGGCAAAAAGAAGAAGACCGAGGAGAAGAAGCACAACCTTAAGGTTACCGAGGACGGTGTGCTTGCTGTAGAGGACTTCAACCTCACCGTTCACGACCAGGAGTTCATCGTCCTCGTTGGCCCCTCTGGCTGCGGTAAGTCCACGACGATGCGCATGATCGCCGGCCTGGAGGACATCACCTCGGGCGATGTGCTCATCGATGGCAAGCGCGTCAACGACGTCGCTCCCAAGGACCGCGACATCGCCATGGTGTTCCAGAGCTATGCTCTGTATCCCAATATGACGGTGTACGAGAACATGGCGTTTACGCTCGAGCTCAAGAAGGTCCCCAAGGACGAGATCGACCGTAAGGTTCGCTCCGCTGCTGAGATCCTGGGTATTACCGAGTACCTCGACCGTAAGCCCAAGGCGCTTTCGGGCGGCCAGCGCCAGCGCGTCGCCATCGGCCGCGCCATCGTGCGTGACCCCAAGGTCTTCCTGATGGACGAGCCGCTGTCCAACCTGGATGCCAAGCTTCGTAACCAGATGCGTGCCGAGCTCATTAAGCTGCGTCACGAGATCAAGGGCACGTTCATCTACGTTACTCACGACCAGACCGAGGCTATGACCCTCGGCGATCGCATCGTGGTCATGAAGGACGGCGTCGTCCAGCAGATCGCCACCCCGCAGGAGGTCTTCAACCATCCCGCGAACATCTTCGTCGCCGGCTTTATCGGCGTGCCGCAGATGAACTTCTTCGATGCCCAGCTGGTGCGCTCGGGCAACGGCTTTACCGTCAAGACCGACGACATGAATGTCGCGCTGGCCCCCGAGACCTGCGCTCAGCTTGCTCTCAACTGGGACGGCGGCGACGTGAAGGAGATCACGGCCGGCGTGCGCCCCGAGCAGATCCTGCTTGCCGACAAGGGCGAGGAGGGTGCGCTCCAGGGCACCGTCGAGGTGACCGAGCTCATGGGTTCGACCGAGCATGTCCACGTGACTGCTCCCGATGGCCAGTTCGTCCTGATCATTCCCGTTGTCGACCTTGAGGCCAAGGGCGCGCTCAAGGCTGGCGACCCCATCTGGTTCAAGTTCGAGAAGAACGCGACTCATCTCTTCGATAAGGTGTCTGGCAAGAACCTTATCTAGGCCCGGTGCATCCAGGCCCTCCCTTTGGGCGACTGCGGCTTTGCCATCCTTTTGCCGTGGTCACATATAAGGCTCCCCTCCTGTCCACTGGGCGAGAGGGGAGCCTTTCTTTGTGTTGGGGCTTTCCGTCTGTCAGTTTGTCTTGATCTGTAACCGGTAGGGCCGATTTCGGACGTTAGATGTTACAGATCGAGACGGTTCCGCTGTGCCAACCATTTCATCTAAATCTGTAACACCAAAGGCGAATTACACCTGCTAGATGTTACAGATTGAGATAAACCCAAGGGGAGGGGCCGGTATGTCTCAATCTGTAACGGCTGGGACCGTTTTGGTTGAGTAATTGCTACGGATCGAGATTGTTTGGCCGAGTCGGATCACAGGGTAACGTGCGGGCACAAAAAACGGAGCCGTGTTGCCACGACTCCGTTTCTCAAGAGGATGGGTAAGGGGAATGAGCTAGCTCAGGTGCCAGATCTCGTCGTTGTACTGGGAGATCGTACGGTCGGACGAGAAGGTGCCGGCGTTGGCGATATTGATGAGCGCCTTGCGCATCCAGGCGTCCTGGTCCTCGTAGTCGGCCAGCACGCGCTCCTTGGTCTGGATGTACTCCTCAATGTCGAGCAGGGCCATAAACCAGTCCTTGCCCTTAATGTCGTCGTGCAGGCGCTGCAGGCGCTCGGCATTGCCGGTCGCCATAAAGGCCGGGTTGGTGATGAAGTCCACCAGCAGTTTAATGCCGGGCTTGCGGTAGAGCACACCGGCGTCATAGGTGCCGTTGGCATAGAGCTGCTCGACCTGTTTGGAAGAGGCGCCAAAGGTATAGATGTTCTCGTCGCCCACGAGCTCGGCAATCTCCACGTTGGCACCGTCGAGCGTGCACAGGGTTAGGGCGCCGTTGAGCATGAACTTCATGTTGGAGGTTCCGCTCGCCTCTTTGGAGGCCAGGCTGATCTGCTCGGAGATGTCGGCGGCGGGGATCACGCGCTCGGCAGCGGTGACGTTATAGTTCTCGATCATGACAACCTGCAGGTAGGGGGCCACGTCGGGGTCGTTTGTTATCCACTGGGACAGCGTCAGGATTAGATGAATGATGTCTTGGGCGATGGTGTAGGCAGGGGCCGCCTTGCCGCCAAAGATGATGGTGACGGGGTGCTTAGGCTTATTGCCGTTCTTGATGTCGAGATACTTCCAGATGATGTAGAGCGCGAGCATCTGCTGGCGCTTGTACTCGTGGATACGCTTGACCTGAACATCGATGATGGCGTTGGAGGGAATGGTCACACCCTGCTCGAGCGCCATAAACTCGCGCATGATGGCCTTGGCCTCGGTCTTGGTGGCAGCCAAGCGCTCAAGAACACCTTTGTCGTCAACGAACTCGGCAAGCTTGCTCAGGTCGCCGGTGCTGCGCCAATCGGTGCCGATTACATCGTCGAGCAGGCTGGCGAGCGCGGGGTTGGCGCCATGGATCCAACGGCGGAAGGTGATGCCGTTGGTCTTGTTGGAGAACTTCTCGGGATAGATCTCGTAGAACGGATGAAGCTCGGTATCCTCCAGGATTTTGGTGTGGAGTGCGGCGACGCCATTGATGGAGAAGCCAAAGTGAATGTCCATGTGGGCCATGTGGACGGTGTCGTGCTCGTCGATGATGGCGACACGCGGGTCGTCGTGCTCGGCCTTGGCGACCTCGTCGAGCTTGACGATGATGTCGGCGATGGCAGGGGAGACCTTCTGCAGGCTGGTGAGCGGCCACTTCTCGAGCGCCTCGGCAAGAATCGTGTGGTTAGTGTAGGCGACCATGGAGCGCACGATGGCAACGGCCTCGTCAAACTCGATGTCGTGCTTGGTGGTGAGCAGGCGGATGAGCTCGGGGATGACCATGGTGGGGTGCGTGTCGTTAATCTGGACCACGGCGTAGTCGGCCAGGTCGTGCAGATTGCTGCCGCGCTCGATGGCCTCGTCGATCAGGAGCTGGGCGGCGTTGCTCACCATGAAGTATTCCTGGTAGATGCGAAGTAGGCGGCCCTGTTCGTCGGAATCATCCGGGTAGAGGAACAAGGTGAGGTTCTTGGCGATTTCGGTCTTGTCGAAGTCGATGGAGCTGCCGGGGACCAGGCCGTCGTCAACACTTGCCAGGTCAAACAGACGCAGGCGGTTCTTGGTGGGCTGGCCGTAACCGGGCACATCGATGTTGACGAGCTTGGAAGTAACGGCAAAATCACCGAACTCGACGGTATATGAGCGGTCGTCATCGAGCAGGATGTCCTGCTCGCCGAGCCACTCGTCGGGGACGGCCTTCTGCTGGTTGTCGACAAAGCGCTGGCGGAACAGGCCGTAATGGTAGTTGAGACCCACGCCGTCGCCGGTAAGGCCCAGCGTGGCGATGGAATCCAAGAAGCACGCGGCCAGGCGGCCCAGGCCGCCGTTGCCGAGCGAAGGCTCGACCTCGAACTCCTCGATCTTGTTGAGGTCGTGGCCTGCGGCGGTGAGCTGGTCCTTAACCTCGTCGTAGATGCCGAGGTCGATCATGTTGTTGATGAGCAGCTTGCCGATCAAAAATTCGGCGGAAATGTAATAGAGCTTTTTCTTGCCGTTGTTGAGCGGGCAGGCGGCAGAGCGCTCCTGCACGAGCTTGACCAGCAGTTTGTAAATGCGGCGGTCATCGAGTTGCTCGAGCGAAGTTCCAAAGGACTGCTCGGCTAGATCCGCGAGATTGATGCGGGGCATGTTTCCTCCTGTGGTGAGTTGACTACATGTCAGAAATTCAAAAGAATCCCGCGCGAGGGGATTGGGGTGGCCTCGCGCGGGAAAAGCAAGCGCGTCCGCACGGTGGGGAGGGGTCGGGCGCAGTAGCTCCTATTGAGGAAGCTCGATTTCGGCTTCCGACGGGATGCGGAAGTAGGTCTCGGTCCAGTCGGTGAGTTTGTGCTCGAGCTCGCGGGTGATGGCGCCGTCGAGCATGCGCCAGGTCCAGTTGCCGCCCAGGGTGGCAGGGGTGTTGATGCGCGCCTCATTGCCCAGGTTAAGCAGGTTCTGCATGGTGTAGATGCACGTGTCGCTCACGCTGGCGGCGATGGTGCGATTGAGTGCATCTGCCATGGGTTCGCCGGCCTGCTGATGGGTGTACAGGGCTGCCTGCTCGCGCTGACGCGGGGTGGCCGTTCCCTCAAACCAGCCGCGCGCCGTCTCGTTGTCGTGGGTGCCCACATAGGCGACGGTGTTGGCGATGTAGTTATGCGGCAGGTAGTACGAGTTGGTGCCCTCAAAGGCAAACTGCAGGATCTTCATGCCGGGGAAACCCGAGTTGTCGCGCATGTCGATGACGCCGGGGGTGAGGAAACCCAGGTCCTCGGCGATGATGGGCAGCGTGCCGAGCTTTTCCTCGAGCGTCTTGAAGAACTTGAGGCCGGGACCCTGCGTCCACGAACCGTAGGACGAATCGGGCGAGGAGAACGGCACCTCCCAATAGGCCTCGAAGCCGCGGAAGTGATCCAGGCGGATGACGTCGTACATGTCGAGGGCGGCGCGAATGCGGCCCTCCCACCAGGAGAAGCCGTCGGACTCCATGGCGTCCCAGTCGTAGATGGGGTTGCCCCAGTACTGGCCGGTGGCCGAGAACTGGTCGGGCGGCGTGCCAGCGACGCTCACGGGATTGCCGGCGGCGTCGATCTTAAAGAGCTCGGGTGTCGCCCACATCTCGACGGAGTCACGCGAGACATAGATAGGCAGGTCGCCGATGATGAGAATGTCGCGCTCGTTGGCATAGGCCTTGAGGCGGCTCCACTGGCGATCGAAGAAGTACTGCGTCATCTGGTGGTAGAGCATACGCGCCGGATGGTCGGCGCAGACCTTGGCAGAAGCCTCACCGCGGGTGCGGAGCTCCGCGGGCCACTCCCAAAACGCCTTGAGACCGCACTCCTCTTTGACGGTCATGAACTCACAGTAGGGGATGAGCCAGTCCTCGTTGGCCTGGATAAAGTCATCGAAATCGGCCGGCTTGTCGGCAGCAAAGCGCTCGGCGGCGCGGTCGAGAATCTGACGGCGGCCGCCAAAGATAGCACCGTAGTCGACATTGCTGGGGTCGGATCCCAGATACACGCCATCGATATCGCGCTGCTCCAGATACCCTGCCTCGATAAGCTCGGCAAAGTCGATAAAGTTGGGGTTGCCTGCGCGGGCCGAGAACGACTGATAGGGCGAATCGCCATAGCTGGTCGTCGTAAGGGGCAGAATCTGCCAGTAATGTTGTTTGCACGAGGCGAGAAAATCGACGAAGTCGTAGGCATTCCAGCCAAAGCCGCCGATTCCGTATGGTCCGGGCAGAGATGAGACGGGCATGAGGACGCCGCTTGCACGCTCCATGAATGCGCTCACCAACCTTCTTGTTGTGGGGTCGGCCTGCCGATGGGTATGCAGTCCGCCTCCGATGTTCTGATTCGATACGCCTATTGTAAAACATGTTGTTTAAACATGTACAGGCAAGATAAAAAAGTTGGTCGATTTTCGGCGAATGGCTACATGCCATGAAAAAGCCCCGACCTAACAACGTGAGATCGGGGCAAGAACGGTATGTAGGTTTTTGCTACTCGGCGTCGGCGAAGCCGTTGGGGTTGTGGCTCTGCCAGTTCCAGCTATCGCGGCACATGTCCGCGATGTCGTACTGGGCCTTCCAGCCCATCATACGCTCGGCCTTGGAGGCATCGCACCAGTTGGCAGCGATGTCGCCGGCGCGGCGCTCGCGGATCACGTAGGGCAGCTCCTTGCCACAAGCCTTGGAGAAGGCGGCGACGACCTCGAGTACCGAGGTGCCGGTGCCGGTGCCCAGGTTAAAGATCTCGACGCCGGTCTTGCCGTTCATCCAGTTAAGGGCGGCAACGTGACCAGAGGCCAGATCGCACACGTGGATGTAGTCGCGCACGCCGGTGCCGTCGGGGGTGGGGTAGTCGTTGCCAAAGACCTGAACGGCCTCGAGCTTGCCCACGGCGACCTGGGCGACATAGGGTACCAGGTTGTTGGGGATGCCCTTGGGGTCCTCGCCGATCAGGCCCGACGGATGAGCGCCGATGGGGTTGAAGTAACGGAGCAGCACGATGTCCCACTCGGGGTCGGCGGTGTGGACGTCCATAAGGATCTGCTCGATCATCCACTTGGTCCAGCCATAGGGGTTGGTTGCGGGCTTCTTGGGGTCTTCCTCGGTGACGGGCGGGTTGTCCGGGTCGCCGTAGACGGTCGAGGAGCTCGAGAAGATGATGGACTTGCAGCCATGGTTGCGCATGACGTCGATGAGCACCAGGGTGTTCTCGATGTTGTTGTGGTAGTACTCGACGGGCTTACTCACCGACTCGCCGACGGCCTTAAAGCCGGCAAAGTGGATGACGCGGTCGATCTGATGGGTATCGAAGATCTTGTTCATCGCATCGCGGTCGAGCACGTTGGCCTCGTAGAAGGTGAGGTTCTTGGCGGCCTCGTCGCCCACGATGGTCTTGACGCGGTCGACGGCGACGGCGCTGGAGTTGGAGAGATCATCGACGATGACGACCTGGTAGCCACCCTCGAGCAGTTGAACGACGGTGTGCGAGCCGATAAAGCCGGCGCCACCGGTAACGAGGACGCAGGTGTCTTTGGGGTCGAGTGCTTTGGACATGTAGTCTCCTATCGAATCAGGAACACTTCTAGAGGGGAGTATAGCGCAGCTGGGGGCGCCCAAAACACGCGGGGCAGGAAAACCAGAGGATTGATGTTAACGTACTCATAGGGTGTTATTTGCATAATCCTTACCTTTCGTGTGGGGCGTATTTGCGAGCCGCTGACCATGCTTTTCCAGCCGTTCGTGGAAATAGTTGGGACAAGCGCGATGTGCGTTAATATGTTTGAGTTGAGCGACATATAAATAAGCATGTAACGGAGTACATATGTCACCGAACAACGATTCCATCTTTACGCAGGAGCTTTCGCGCCGCACTGCCCTTAAGGCTCTTTTCGGCGCCGCTTCCGCGGCTGTTCTTTTTGGCCTGCCCGCCCGCGCCCATGCGGCTGAGGCCAGCCAAGAAACCACCGACAAACTGAATGCCGCCCAGGCCCAGCTCGACGAGGTCCAGGCTCAGCTCGACAGCATCGCTAATGAGTACGCGACGCTCGCCAACAAGAATGCCCAGACCCTCAGCGATATCGAAGGCGTGCAGGGCCAGATTGACGAGACGCAGGCTCAGATCGACACCAAGAAGGCCGAGCTCAAAGAGAAGCGTAACGACCTTTCCGATCGCGTGGCGGCAAGCTACAAGTCGGGCGGTACCAATATTCTGTCTTTGCTGCTCGCTTCTGGTTCGTTTGAGGAGCTCGTCGCCAACGCGCATTACGTCGAGAAGATCAACAAGAGCGACCGCGACGCCATCGAGGACATCCAGACCATCCAGAAAGAGCTCGATACGCAGAAGTCCGAGCTCGAGTCGCAGAAGGCCGACCTGGAGAAGCTCAAGGACCAGCAGACTGCACAGATGCAGGACATGCAGGCCAAGCAGCAGGAGGTCCAGACGGTTCTGAACGGTCTCTCCGACGATGTCAAAGAGCTCATGGCCCAGCGCGATTCCGAGATTCTTGCTGCCGCTCAGGCCGAGGAGGCTGCCAAGAAGGCTGCCGCTGCCGCGGCTGCCGCAAACAAGAACAATTCCTACTCGGGTGGTTCAAGCTCGGGTGGCGGATCGTATGCGCCCGGAACTCCGCAACAGAATGCCGGCTCGGGCAAGCAGCAGGCCGTCGTCAACGCATGCTACTCCACGCCTTCGCCTGGCCTGAACTG
This sequence comes from Collinsella aerofaciens ATCC 25986, assembly GCF_964259375.1. GTDB lineage: Bacteria > Actinomycetota > Coriobacteriia > Coriobacteriales > Coriobacteriaceae > Collinsella > Collinsella aerofaciens_BO. The sequence goes on along the minus strand of NZ_CAXVJM010000019.1, from coordinate 13,567 downwards.
GTGCGCCGCCTGGGTTACCAACGTGTTCCGCAACGCCGGCGTGGGCTACTTTGGCGGCAACGCGTGCGACATGTTTAACGCCTGGTGCTACAGCTCCGATCGTTCTGCGCTGCAAGTGGGCATGATCGTGGCCGACTCGTCGCACAGCGGCACCGGCACGCCGGGTCTGCTGTACGGACATGTGGGCATCTATGTTGGTGGCGGCATCGTTATGAGCAACGAGGGCTCCATTACGTCTAAGTCGCTTGATGCGTTTATTCGGTTCTACGGCACTGGCTCTGGCGTGCGCTGGGGCTGGCTTGGCGGCATTGCGCTGTCGTAAGGCAAGTTGGGCCGCGTGCCCGCCCGCAATATATTTGATTGCCTGCTCGGGCAGTCCTGCGCAAGACGAAGGCCACATTAAGTGGCCTTCTTTGCGTGCGGAACTCGCGATCAATCAAATATATTGCGGGCGGGCACGCGGCCCTCTCGGGTCCTGAGCGCGACTTACCGGACTTGTTGTCTGATATAAAGATGGCGAAGGCCCCTTTCGGGGCCTTCTTTTTATAGGAATTCGCCTACTCGGTGGACTTCGGGTTCTAGGTCTACGCCGAACTGCTCTTTGACTTTGGCTTGGATGTGGCGGATGAGTTCGTCGACGTCGGCGGCGGTGGCGTGGTCGGCGTTGACGATGAAGCCGCAGTGTTTCTCGCTTACCTGGGCGCCGCCGACAGCGTGACCGCGCAGGCCGGCGTCCATGATGAGCTTACCGGCAAAGTAGCCCTCGGGGCGCTTGAAGGTGGAGCCGGCGCTCGGCATGTCGAGTGGTTGCTTGTCCTCGCGGCGTTGGCGGTAGTCGTCCATGTCGGCCTTGATCATCGCGGCGTTGCCCGGGGCGAGGTTAAAGGTGGCAGAGAGCACGATAAAGCCGTCGTCGGCGATGCGGCTCTTGCGATAGCCCAGGTTAAGCTCGTCGACATCGAACTCAATGATATTACCGCTGCCGCGGGTGCCGTCGTCGAGCACGCGGGCGGGCTTATAGACGCGCACGGACTCCAAAACATCGGCCATACAGGCGCCGTAGGCACCGGCGTTCATATAGCAGGCACCGCCGACCGAGCCGGGGATGCCCGAGATGGGCTCCATGCCGGTGAGACCGGCCTCGGCGGCAGCCACGGCGACATCGGAAAGCAGGGCGCCGGCTGCTGCCGTAACATGCGTGCCGTCGATGGTGATGTTAGAGAGGCCCTCGCCCAGTGCCACGACGACACCGCGGATGCCCTTGTCACCGACGAGCAGGTCGGAGCCGTTGCCCACGATGGTGAGCGGCAGATCGCAGCGGTAGCAGGTATCGAGCGTGGCGACGAGGCCCTGCTCGGTGTCGGGCGTGACAAAGACATCGGCCGGGCCGCCGATCTTAAACGTGGTGTGCTCGCGCATGGGCTCGCTCATGAGCACGTTGTCCTCGCCGGCAACGCCAGCGAGCGCGCAGAGCAGGTCCTCGTTAAAAAAGTCATTCTCGTGCATACGAATATCCGCCTTATGGTGGTCGTTTTCATCAATCGAATGCAATATACCCCACCCGGATGGATTTGGTGCAAAGTAGCCTGACCCAAATGCATCACATAATGCAAAGGGGTCAGGTTGCCTTGCACCAATCGCGGCGATAAAACAGCCGTCTACCGGATTGGTAAAGTGTTTATCATCGAGGTAGAGGGACGGTCGCTATACTTTCAAGAGATTGCGCGAATACTCGGAAGGAGCGAGATGGGCAACAAAGTTACTCTCAAGCAGATTGCCCAGGAGGTGGGGCTTTCCCCCTCGTCGGTCTCGCTTGTTCTCAACAATCGGCCTTGTCGTATCTCGGAAGAAAACCGCAAGCGCATCAAAGAGGTCGCGGCGCGCAACCATTATGTTCCCAACCAGATCGCGCGCAGCCTGGTCATGCGCGAGTCGCGCACGCTGGGCCTTATCGTTCCCAACATCGAGAGCCGCTTTTTTGCCTCGCTCGCTGGCAGCCTGGAAAAGCGCTGCCGCGAGGACGGCTACGCGCTCTTTATTACCAGCTCGGGTGGAAGTGCCGAGGACGATCTGGAGCTCCTGCGCCAGCTGGTGACGCGCGGCGTCGATGGCGTCTTTTTGGTGGTGGGTGACGAGTTTTCCGACGACCGCGCCCTGCGCGAAGAAGTCAGCCATCTGCCCATCCCGGCTGTAATGGTTGACCGTGCCATTGAGGGACTCGAATGCGACAAGGTGATGTTCGACCACGAAATGGGCGGCTACATGGCTACCCGCTATCTAATCGAGCAGGGCCACCGTCGTATTGCCTGCTTGGTTAATGCGCGCCGTTCCAATACGGGTCGTAAGCGTCTTGCCGGCTATGAGCGCGCGCTGCGCGAGGTTGGCCTGCCGATCGACGCACGTTTGGAGTTTGAGAGCGAGTACTACATTCCGAGTGCCTACGAGGCCTCGGAGGCGGTGCTCGCAACCGATGCCACTGCTGTGTTCGCAAGCTCGGACAACATTGCGCTGGGTCTGCTCAAGCGCCTGCATGAGATGGGTAAGAGCATTCCGGGCGATATCTCGGTGGTGAGCTATGATAACTCGGCGGCCGACGTTCTCTTTGAGCCGGCGCTGACCGCGATTGAGCAGGATCCTGGTGTCCTTGCCGAGCATGCTTTTGGCTGCATGTCCAAGCGTCTTGCCGGTAGGGGCGGCAGGCGTGCCGAAGAGGTCGTTCTGGAGCCGGCGCTCATCGTTAAGGACAGCGTGCTCGAGCTTACTAAACACAACTAAACACGTTTATCAATTTGCAGAGACTGAATGTGGAGCACATGTGACAGGCAATGCCGCAGGTGAATGTCTGCTTTTGCCTGTCCGCATGGCAAAACAGGATGCTAAAACGTTTTTTCACCATGATAAAACGTTTTAGCAAATATACTAGTCCCAACGAAAGGTTGCCGTATCGGAAGGCGACCGCGCAGCGAAGGGACATAAACAATGGCTAAAACACTGGGAACGCCGTGGCAAAAACTGGGACATGAGGTTCCCGCTTCCGAGCTCGAGGGTGTCGATCTGTATTGGCGCGCCTCGAACTACCTGTCCGTCGGCCAGATCTACCTTCGCTCTAACCCGCTAATGCGCTCCGACTTTGTTGACGAGAAAACCGGTGAGGTGCGCGACTTTGGTCGTCCGGACGTCAAGCATCGCCTGGTTGGTCACTGGGGCACCACGCCTGGCATCAACTTCCTGTTCGGACACGTCAACCGTCTCATCGCCGATCACAACCAGAACGCCATTTTCTTGATGGGACCGGGCCACGGTGGCCCCGCCGGCACCGCCCAGTCGCTGCTCGATGGCACTTACCGTGAGATCCGCCCCGACATCACCAATGATGAGGCCGGCCTGCAGAAGTTCTTCCGCCAGTTCTCTTATCCCGGCGGCATCCCGAGCCACTTTGCGCCCGAGACGCCCGGCTCCATCCATGAGGGTGGCGAGCTCGGCTACACACTCAGCCATGCCTACGGCGCCGTCATGGACAACCCGAGCCTGCTGGCGGTGGCCGTGGTGGGCGACGGAGAGTCCGAGACCGGTCCGCTTGCCACCTCTTGGCAGTCCAACAAGCTCGTGAACCCGGCAACCGACGGCATCGTCCTGCCGATCCTGCACCTCAACGGTTACAAGATCGCCAACCCCACCATCCTCGCCCGCGTGTCCGACGAGGAGCTCGCCAAGTTCTTTGAGGGCATGGGCTACAAGCCGCACTTCTTTGTCGCCGGTTTTGACGACGAGAGCCACGCGAACATTCATGCGCGTTTTGCCGCCCTGTTTGAGCAGGTCTTCGATGAGATTTGCGACATCAAGGCCACCGCGCAGGCTCAGGACGCCGCGGGCGAGACCGTGGTCCGCCCGGCCTATCCCATGATCGTGTTCCGTACGCCCAAGGGCTGGACATGCCCCAAGCACATCGATGGCAAGAAGACCGAGGACTCCTGGCGCGCACATCAGGTGCCGCTGGCGAGCGCCAAGGACACCCACGAGCACTTCCGCGTGCTGCGCGAGTGGCTGCGCTCCTACAAGCCCGAGGAGCTCTTTACACCCGAGGGCCAGGTGCGTCCCGAGGTGACGGCCTTTATGCCGACCGGTGAGCTGCGCATCGGCTCCAACCCCAACGCAAACGGCGGTAAGGTCCGTCGCGAGCTTGAGCTGCCCGATATCCACGCCCACGAGATTCCCGTTGCCGAGAAGGGCCACGGCTGGGGCTCCACCGAGGCCGCCCGCGTCTTTGGTGAGTACACCGCCGATGTCTTGGCTAAGAACATGGACGACTTCCGCATCTTCGGTCCCGACGAGACCGCGTCCAACCGCCTGCAGGCTGCCTACAAGGTGACCAAAAAGCAGTGGGATGCCGGCTTCTACGAGGATGAGGCCAACGATGAGCTGCTGGCCGGCTCCGGCAAGGTCGTTGAGCAGCTGTCCGAGCACCAGTGCGAGGGCTTCCTCGAGGCTTACGTGCTCACCGGCCGCTCCGGCGTGTGGAGCTCCTACGAGAGCTTTGTCCATGTGGTCGATTCCATGGTCAACCAGCACTGCAAGTGGCTCGAGGCCACCAAGCGCGAGATTCCGTGGCGTGCCCCCATCAGCGGCCTCAACATTTTGCTGCCGAGCCACGTCTGGCGTCAGGACCACAACGGCTTCTCGCATCAGGACCCTGGCTTTATCGACCTACTGCTCAACAAGGCCAACGATACGCACATCGTGAACGCCTACTATCCGGCCGACGCCAACATGGCCCTTGCCGTGGCCGAGCGCGTCTACCAGTCCACCGACTGCGTCAACGCCATCTTCTGCGGCAAGCAGCCCGCCCCGACCTTCCAGACGGTCGATGAGGCCAAGGCGGAGCTCGCCGAGGGCGTCGCGACCTGGGAGTGGGCATCGACCGCCGGCTCGCTCGCCGAGGCCGACGTCGTGGTTGCCACGTGCGGCGACGTGCCGACGCTCGAGGCTCTGGCTGCAACCGATATGCTGCGCGAGCTGGGCGTTAAGGTGTGGTTCGTCAACGTTGTCGATCTGCTCAAGATTCAGAACGTCTGCGAGAACGACCAGGCCATCAGCGATGAGCGCTGGGTTGAGCTGTTTGGCTGCGGTGAGAAGCCCGTGCTCTTCGCCTTCCATGCCTATGCCGGCACGATTCGCCGCCTGATCTGGAACCGCCCCGGCCACGACGCCTTCCGCGTCCACGGCTACGAGGAGAAGGGCTCCACGACCACGCCGTTCGACATGCTGCGCCTGAACAACATGGACCGCTGGGCGCTTGCCGCCGACGTGCTGCGCATGGTCGACGCCGATAAGTTTGCCGAGCAGATTGATGAGTGGGAGGCCTTCCGCACCGAGGCCTTTGAGTTTGCGTGCGACGAGGGCTTCGATCACCCGGCCTTTACCGACTGGGTCTGGCCCGACGCCGCAGCCGCAACAGCAGCCGACGGCGCGCTTTCCGCAACGCAAATGACCGCGGGCGACAACGAGTAAGTAGGCATCCGGGACGGCCTCGCGCTGGGGCCTTGCCCGGGAGGGTGACTTTGTCCGGGGAAGTGGGCTTCGCGAACTTCCCCGGACAAAGTCACCCTCCCGGGCAAGGCCCTCTCGACCGTTTCGATCTGCGGGGCTGAAAATTTTTAATGCAACGGTGACTTTGCTGATGCTGCTCTGGAGGCTGCGCATCTTTCTTTGGTCAGCTAGGATTGCATTGCCGGGGCCGGGGTGCCTGCTTTGTTTTGAGAAGTTCGCGGAGCCCACTTCTCAAAACAAAGCAGGCACCCCGGCCCTCGTGGAATGGATAAGGGGGGAAGCATGAGCTTTACGAGTGTGGCGCTTCAGATGTTGACGGTTTCGTTGCCTATTTTGTTGGGGTGGTGTATCGCCAAGCTGGGGTTTATGAAAGCGGAGTTCGAGCGCGAGCTGTCGCATCTGCTGTTGCAGGTGGCGCTGCCGTGCTTGGTGCTTTCGTCAGCGCTGGGCGATGATGTGAAGCTTCCGAGCATTGCCGATACGTTTTCGCTCATGGGTCTGTCCTTTGTGATGTATGTGGTGGCGATCGTTATTGCGTTTGCCGTCACCGCTGCTCTTCGCGTTCCCAAAGGGACGGAATGCTCGTATCGCTTCGCCGTGCTTTTCGGTAATGCCGGGTTTATCGGTTTTCCGGTTATTTCGGCGGTGTTGGGAAAACAAGCGCTGTTGTATGCATCGATTGCGCTTATCCCCCTAAACATTCTTATGTTTACCGTCGGCGCCATGTTATTCAGCGGAATGGATGGTGGCCTTAAAAAGCAGATGCGCAATATTGCCGCCTGCTGCAAGAGTCCTGGTCTCATTGCAAGTGCTGTTGTGCTTGGGATCGTGCTAACCGGATGGACCGATTGGGGCGTGTTGGGCGACTCGATTTCCATCGTTGGCACCATGACCACTCCGGCGGCATTGTTGCTCATGGGGTCGTCTATCGCCAAGTACCGTCCGCTCGAGATGCTCACCAACTGGCGTGCCTATGTCGCCGTGGCATTTCGCCTGGTTGTCGTGCCGACGGCATGTCTTGCCGTCGCGCGCTTGTGACCCGGCATGACGCCCATGTTTATCGCGACGCTTGTGCTCGAGATGGCAATGCCGGTAGGCAGCAACGGCACGCTGTACTGTCTTCAATACGGTAAGGACGCACGCCCCATGATGCAATGCACCTTCCTGTCGATCATCTGCTCCATTTTGACGATCCCGCTAGTAACAATGCTGTGCGGATAGGCATCCGGGACGGTCTCGCGCTGGGCCCTGCTCCGGGCGGGTTGCCTTGCTCCGGGAAGTGGGCTTCGCGAACTTCCCGGAGCAAGGCAACCCGCCCGGAGCAGGGCCTCTCGACCGTTTCGTTTTGCGGGGTCTGATTCTTTTTATGTAATAGGGATTTTGTTGTTATGGCCTTGGAGACTGTCCATCCTCCTTTGGTCAGCCCAGAATACATCGCCGGGGCCGGGGTGGTTGGTATAGGTTTTGGAAGTTCGCGGAGCCCACTTCCAAAACCTATACCAACCACCCCGGCCCTCGCCCGTATTACCCCGCTGAGCGAGCCATAGGCACCACGCACCGACGCGCTAAAGCGCCGGCTTGAAATTGGTGCTATATTCGGCTTGAGTTGTTTAATGCTAGTACGGGAGGCTGATATGGGGCTGTTCAAGAAGAAAAACCCGCAGGACGCCTTTGATCCCGATGTGTTTACCATCACGGATACTATTTTGGACCCGCCGCGGTTTACGTTTTTGCCGGCCATCTACCAGGATGCTACGCGTCGCAAGTGGGCCGTGCATCAGCGCGGTGCGCAGCCGAAGATCTTTGACTATGCGGATGTTCTGCAGTGCGAGGTGGCCGAGGCTGGCGATCCGGAGGCTGACGAGACGCCTTCAAAACAGGAATTTGCCCAGCGTATTCTGGCAAATCCCGCGAAGGCGGCAAAAATAAACGCTGCCAAGCGTAATATGTGTCTTGGTATGGGCGTTGTCGTGGCGGTTCAGACGGGAAAAGACGAGGTTTCCAAATTAGAGATTCCCGTTATGACCGACGAAGTCAAACGCGATTCAAACCTATATAAGTCGTATCGGAATGTCGCCGAGAAAATCAAGGCCGAGTTTGATGCCATGGGAGGGCTGGCCTAATTCTGGTGACATACATTTTTGAATGAGGAGTCTGTGCAATGGCAGGCGAATCTTATGCAATTCCCCCCAAAGACCGTGCTGTTGAGGGGATTCTTTGGTACATCCAGCACCATCAGCTTGCCGGCGGCGATCGTCTGCCGGCCGAGCGTGTGCTGTGCGAAGATATCGGCGTTTCGCGTACGGCGTTACGTGCTGGCATCACGCGGCTCATTTCGTGCGGAACGCTCGAGAGCCGCCGCGGATCGGGTACGTATGTGTGCCCTCCCAAGCCGCTGAACATCTTCCAGGAAACGTATAACTTCTCCGATGCCGTGCGAACTGCCGGTCTGCACCCCTCTTCTCGCTTGGTCTCCACCGAGACTGTCGAGGCGGATGAGACGCTTGCCGACAAGCTTGGGGTGGCCGTAGGCGCTCCTTTGCTCCGTATGCAGCGTGTCCGTCTCATTGAGGGCGAGCCGGCGTCGATCGAAACGGCACATGTCAATCTGTCGCTTTGCCCGTCGCTTCCCGACCATGATTTTGAGCACGAGAGCCTCTACGACGTATTGTTCAAAGAGGGTGGCGTGCGCGTTGAGCATGGACGTGAGCATATCTCGATCTCGCGTTTAAACGCCGAAGAGGCCGAACTTCTCCAACAAGAAGAGGGGACGCCGGTGTTCTATGAGAGCACGATTGAATTCGATGGGGGCATGCGCTTCGTGGAGCATTGCAAATCGGTGATTTTGCCCACGAAGTTCCGCTTTGCCGATAACGGTGAAAAGAATGGCATGAGGAGCGTGGCAGGTGAACAATGGCTGAAACAGTAGATGCCACCCCGGTTTATATGCGCATTCGACGTCGCATTGAGGAGCGTATCGAGCGCGGCATATACCCAACGGGTTCGATGATTCCGTCTGAGAATGAACTTGCCGAGGAATTTGGTACGACGCGCCTGACTATCCGAAGTGCCGTGGACGAGTTGGTTCGTCGCGGCCAGATTCGTCGTGTTCGGGGAAAGGGCGCCTTCGTGGCGCAGAAAGTGCCTGCTATTTTTGAGCGCACGGGTGGCTTCCGCGAATCGGTTCGCGCCTCGGGAGGCGAGCCGTCTGTTCGCATTCTGGCGCGCTCCAAGCGCTACGCGGGGCCATACTACGCCGACCTGTTTGGTATCGCCGAGGATGACCTGCTCTATTCCATCCGACGCCTGAACTGCATAAACGGCGATCCCGTATCAATTGAGATGGCGCTGATTCCCTGCCTGCTGTTCCCAACCATCGAAGAGATCGACGTGTCGGTGTTCAGTCTTTACGAGACCTATGAGATGCTGGGGCGAAAGCCGGTCATGGCGCAGGAAAAGCTCGATATCGAAGCGCTGGGCGCGCGCGATGCCGGCCTGCTTGGGCTAGAGCAGGGCGATCTTGCCTTGACGCTGGAGTGCGTGAGCTTCGACGCGAGCGGACAGGCAATCGAATATGTCAAGTCGTTCAACCGCGGCGATGCGGGTGGATATACCTATACCTACTAGCTGGTGTTTTTGCATAACGACTGGGAAAACTGACCGATTTTGACCATTGAGCCGGCTGTATATACGACCTTACATGGCTCAAAATCGACCGTTCGCCGATGAAGAAAGATTAGTCGGCAGATAGGTATCAAAAAGCCGTAACCTGTAACTGTGATTGGTATCAAATACTAATGATTTGTTACGAGGTGAGACGATGAAAATGCTCGATTACGTTCAGCTTGCCCATGTGCGTATGGGTGAGAACCTCGAGCGTTCGTCCGAGCTTGTAAGCCAGCTCGTCGAGATTTTCCAGTCCGCATCCTTTGACGCGCTGCGCATTGTCGCTTCGGGTTCGTCCCGTCATGCCGCCGATTGCGCTCGCGATTATCTGCAGGATGCACTGCAGATGCAGGTGTCTGTCGTGACGCCTGAGGCCTTCGTCGATTTCGAGCACACCTATCCGCAAAACGCGCTCAACATTGCCATTTCTCAGAGCGGCTACTCGACCAATACGATTGCGGCACTCGACTACATGCGCACGCACGACATGGCAGCAGTTGCGCTGACGGCAAACGTCGAGGCTCCCATTAAGGAGCATGCCGATATCGTTCTCGACTACGGCGTGGGCGTCGAGTCGGTGGACTTTGTGACCCTGGGCGTTCAGACGCTCATCGAGTACCTGGTGCTCTTTGGCATTTACGGTGGTCAGGCGTGTGGAACGATTGACGCCGATGGCGTTGTTCAGCGTCTTGACGACCTGCGCGAGGCCATTCAGGCCAACGCCACGATGTGCAAGACCGCCGAGGCATATGTCCAGGATCATCTACTCGGGCTGTCGGAGCATGTGCCGGCCATGGTTGTGGGCAACGGTCCCAACTATGGCGTTGCCGAAGAGGCGGCGCTCAAGCTGAGCGAGACCATCAAGATTCCGGCCATGCACCACGAGGGCGAGGAGTTCGTCCACGGTCCCGAGATGCAGATTACCCCGGGCTACCTGGTATTTATCGTTGACGATCCTCGTGGGTCGGAGCGCTTGGCAAATATCGCCGATGCGCTGTCGAAGGTAACGAAGAAGGCAGTCCTTTTGACCATGCACCCCAAGGGCAGGGCCCACGAGATTGCGGTGCCGCAGGTGGCTCCGCTGCTGGCCGCGATTCCCGGCCTGGTGTTCTTCCAGACGATGGCGGCAATTGTCACCGAGCGCCTGAGCTCTTGGGATGTCCATCCGTATCTCGATGCCGTCTCCAAGCAAATGGAGGTCAAGGCAGAGGGCTACGAGGAATCGGTCAACACGCTTAAGGCCAAAGCTGCCGAGTGTTACGGAATGTAGGCGGGCGCTGTCGCTCGTTGGCATAGGGGATGTCAAGGCATCCTCAGAAAGGAGAAGCAAATGAAGGAAACCGAGAAGATCGAGATCATGCATTTCGACCAGGAGGGCTACCTCGAGGACGGCAAGGCGCTCTACGAGACCGGCAAGAAGATGACCGCGCTTGCCGACAAGGTCGCCGACGAGGGCTACGACGCTGTGTTCCTGATGGGTGTCGGTGGCACCTGGGACGAGCTCATGCAGCTCGAGTACCTCATGAACAAGTTCGGCGACCGCGACCTGGAGGTCTACCTGATCCACGCCGCCGAGTGGAACGTCTCCGGCCACAAGCGCATGACCGACAAGTCCGTCGTGCTCACCGCCTCCGAGTCCGGCACCACCCCCGAGGTCCTCGAGGCCGTCAAGAAGATGAAGGACATGGGCGTGCGCGTCTACGCCATGACCAAGCCCGAGGGCCCCATCGGCCAGGCCGTCGGCGCCGAGAACTGCGTCGCCATGGCCTCCGATCACGGCTCCGGTGGCTGTGAGAAGGGCTACTACCTCGCCGACTGCTTCGGCCTGCGCCTGCTCAACCGCCGCGGCTGCTTCCCCAAGTTCGATCTGTTCATTGAGCAGACCAAGGACATCTGGAAGGACATGCTCGATATCCGCAAGCGCTTCGAGCCGCGCGCCGAGGAGCTCGCCAAGAAGTACGCCCTCGCGCCCTACACCATGTTCATCGGCTCCGGAGCACTTTGGGGCGAGACCATCCTCTTCTCGATGTGCATCCTCGAGGAGATGCAGTGGAAGCGCACCCGCTACATCACGTCCGCCGACTTCTTCCACGGCACCCTCGAGCTCGTGGAGCCCGGCGTGCCCGTGTTCCTGTTCATGGGCGAGGACGAGAACCGCAAGCTCGACGAGCGCGTCCGCGCCTTCCTGACTCGTGGCGTCACCGGCGACACCGATATCAACATCATCGACACCGCCGAGTTCGCCATCCCCGGCCTTGACGACGATTTCCGCGTCATCGTTTCCCCGTGGATCCTGACGGTGCTCGTGACTGACCGTCTGGCTCGCTACTACGAGACGGTCACCAAGCACAACCTCAAGTATCGTCGCTACTATCACCAGTTCGACTACTAAAGCCAAGCGCGGGGACGCGTCAGTCACGGAAGGATTCGCAGAATGAGACAGTACATCATCGCCAGCCATGCGCACTTCGCTACCGGCATCAAGGAGAGCATTGAGCTGCTCTCGGGCGCCCGCGACAACGTCCACGACCTTTCGATGTTCGTCGACGATCGTATGGACGTGGCTGAGGAGGCCCAAAAGCTGCTGGCAGGCATGTCTGCCGACGATGATGTCGTCGTCTGCACCGACCTCTTTGGTGGCAGCGTCAACAACGAGTTCACCAAGATCGTCCAGACGCGTCCCCGCACGTACCTCGTTACCAACATGAACCTTCCGTTGCTCATCCAGCTGCTGTTCTCCGATGAGTCGGCGCCGGTTGAGGAGACGATTCGCGCCATCGTCGCTGCGGACGATACGCGCGTGAAGTTCGTCAATGACCTTTTGGTCGATGACGACGAGGAAGAAGAGTTCTAATCCGCAGCACCTACTGACACGCCGTAAGGCGGCATAAGACCTTTGGGGGGTCACATTATGATTCAGCTACTTCGCGTCGACCATCGCCTGCTTCATGGCCAGGTCGCAGTCTCTTGGGTTCAGGGCCTTGGCTCCAACTGCATCTTCTGCGTGGGCGATAAGGTCGCCAACGACCCGGTGTGGAAGACGACGCTCAAGATGGGCAAGCCTGCCGGCTGCAAGCTCGTCATCAAAGATATGGAGCATGCGATCGAAGCTATCAACTCGGGCGTGACTGACAAGTACAAGATGATCATCTGCGTTGCCACTATCGCTGAGGCAAAGCAGCTTGTTGAGGGCTGCCCGCAGATTAAGTCGGTCAACCTGGGCAACACCAAGCCCAAGGACGAGAAGCGCCCCGATGCTCGTCAGGTCTCTCGTCAGATCTTCCTGACCGCAGCCGAGGAAGCCGATGTGCGCGAGATGCTGGATCGTGGCGTTGAGGTCGAGATTCGACCCCTGGCCGATGACCCCAAGGTTGACTGCGCCAGCGTGCTCTAGGCGTTTGAATTCGAAGAGTCTGAGCTCTTCGTAGTGTCCTATTAGGAAAGGGGGATGTATGCTTACCCAAGCAATCCTCATCGGACTTATCGCCGCATTTGGTAAGTTCGACTTCCAGCTCGGTACGCTCTATGCGTTCCGCCCCATCGTCCTGTGCCCGCTCGTGGGTCTGGTGCTGGGGGACCTGCAGTCCGGCCTCGCGATCGGTGCGAGTCTGGAGCTGCTGTTCATGGGCTCGATCTCCATCGGCGCCTACGTGCCGCCTGATGAGACGATCGGCGGCGTGCTCGCCTGCGCCTTCGCTATCCAGCTGGGCCAGAGCACCGAGGCAGCCATCGCGCTTGCCATGCCCATCGCCACGCTGTGCCTTGCCATCAAGAACATCCTCAACGCCGCCCTGCCGATCCTGGTTGACCGCGCTGATGTCTTCTCCGGCCAGGGCAACCTTAAGGGTGTCTATGCGATGCACTTCCTGATCGGTTTAACCGGCATCATCATGGCGTTCCTGCTGTGCTCGCTGTCGTTCTATCTGGGTGCTGACGCTATCCAGGGCGTGCTCGACTTTATCCCCGACTTTGTTCTTGCTGGCTTTGGCGTTGCCGCCAACATCCTGCCGGCCATGGGCTTCGCCATGCTCGGCCGCCTGGTGCTCACCAAGCAGCTCGTGCCCTTCTACTTCCTGGGCTTCCTGCTGTGCTCCTACGCCAACGTGCCCGTCCTGGGCGTCGCCCTGATCGCCATCATCATCGGCATCGACAAGTTCGACCTGCTCGGCCTGGGCGGAGCCCAGCCCCAGCTCTCCGCGGAAGGGGATGAGGACGATGACTTCTAGTCCCGAGAACAAGATCACGCGCTCCGACCTCGTCAAGAGCGCCGTCAACGTCGGCGCCCTGGGCATGGAGTTCTCCTGGACCTACTACAAGCAGATGAACATCGCCTTCTGCCTGATGGTCGCCAACA
>NZ_CAXVJM010000018.1:0-45209 GCF_964259375.1 Collinsella aerofaciens ATCC 25986 | reverse complement strand
ATTCGACAAGGGGCGACCATTGTGCAATCGCAAGAAGATGACGGGGCGGAATGTCAATCCTGGTCTAACAGAGCCTTTTTAATCCCCGTCCCAGAAAAATCATTATGCATAGAAAGTCATAATTATCATTTCGTAAACATTTCGATGAAATTAACGCCTTGGCGCATACTTGCGGTTAAAATACCGCAAGGCCTAACTACCAACCTTTAAGCCGGTCCGGAGAGACCGGGAAGGAGAATTATGGCGAACAACCATACTGCGGGCACCGCTGCCCGCACCTTCGCGCCCAGCGAGCTTTGTCAGCGCATGCTGGCCAAAACCAGCAAGGGCACCTGCGGTCCCTGCATCCTGTACCTTGAGGATGGGACCATTTTTTATGGCCGTGCATGCGGTGCCGAGGGTACCGCGACCGGCGAGGTGTGCTTCAACACCTCGCTTGAGGGCTATTTTGAGGTCATGACCGACCCGAGCTATGCCGGCCAAATTGTAACCATGACCTATCCGCAGATCGGTAACTACGGCATCGACGGGACCGACGTCCAGTCGGCCTTCCCCGGCGATACCGCTCGCCCTGCGAGCGCTCCCGCCATGCGCGGCATGATCGTCCGCGACATGTGCGTCACGCCTTCCAACTGGCGCTCGGCCGTCAGCGTGCCGGAGTACCTGCGTGCCCACGGCATCGTCGCTATCGAGGGCGTCGACACCCGCGCTCTTGTGCGCCACCTGCGCGACAACGGCTCCAAGATGGGCATTATCTCGACCGAGATCTTTGACGTCGCCGAGCTTGCCGAGCGTCTGGCCGCAGCGCCGACGCTGGTGGGCGAGAACCTGGTCAAGACCGTGAGCTGCCCTGAGCCCCACGCTTTTGCCGCGTGCGACCTGCCCGCTACGCATGACTTTGCGCTTGCTCCTGCCGCTCCTGCCCGCCACAACGTGGTCGCCTACGACTGCGGCGTCAAGCGCGGCATTTTGGAGGGTCTCGTCCGTGCCGGCTGCGGCCTTACTGTCGTGCCGTGGGATATGCCCGCGAGTGAGGTGCTCGACATGAATCCCGACGGCGTCTTTTTGTCCAACGGCCCCGGCGACCCCGATGCTGTGGTGGAGACCTACGAGCAGGTGCAGCAGCTGATCGGCAAGGTGCCGGTCTTTGGTATTTGCCTTGGTCACCAGATGATCAGCCTGGCATGCGGTGCCCAAATGGAAAAGCTTAAATTCGGTCACCGTGGCGGTAACCAGCCGGTTATGAACCTGGTGAGCCGTCGCGTGGAGATCACCGCGCAAAACCACGGCTTTGGCCTGCTGTTCCCAAGTCTGGGCAAACTGATCCCGGAGCTTTCCGGCGGCGAGACCGAGCATGAGGCCGACGGCGACCTGCGCGCCTGGGTGCGTCGCGGCATCGCGCCGGTCGTGATGAACGAGCGCTTCGGCCGCATTCGCCTGACGCACGTGAACCTCAACGACGGCACCGCCGAGGGCATCCAGCTGCTCGATGCCCCGTGCTTCTCGGTCCAGTACCACCCCGAGGCCTCGCCCGGCCCCACCGATGCCCACTATCTCTTTACCGCCTTTACGCGACTCATGGACGGCGAGGAGAACTACCTGGACATCGACACCGCGAAGGACCGCCTTGCCGGCTGGAACTTTGCTGAGTCCGAGAACGCCGCGACCGAGACCGAGGAGAACTAACATGCCGAAACGTACTGACATCAAGCGCATCCTCGTCATTGGTTCGGGCCCCATCGTTATTGGCCAGGCCTGTGAGTTCGACTACTCCGGCGCCCAGGCCTGCAAGGTGCTCAAGGAGGATGGCTTTGAGGTCATCCTGGTCAACTCCAACCCGGCGACTATCATGACCGACCCGGGTCTTGCCGACCGCACCTATGTCGAGCCCATCACCGCCGAGTTTATCGAGCGCGTAATCAAGAAAGAGCGCCCGGACGCGCTGCTGCCCACGCTGGGCGGCCAAACCGGTCTGAACGCCGCCGTCGAGCTGGCGAAAGACGGCACGCTCGACAAGTATGGCGTCGAGATGATCGGCTGCGACCTGGCCGCTATCGAGCGCGGCGAGGACCGCAAGCTCTTTAACGAGGCCATGGCTGAGATTGGCCTGGAGGTCGCGCGCTCGGGCTATGCCTACAGCGTGGCCGACGCCGAGGCTATTGCCGAGCGCGTGGGCTATCCCTGCGTACTGCGCCCGAGCTTTACCCTCGGCGGCGCCGGCGGCGGCATCGCTCACACCCACGAGGAGCTTGTCTCCATCGTGAGCCAGGGCCTGGAGCTCTCGCCCGCCCACGAGGTGCTGGTCGAGGAGTCCATCGAGGGTTGGAAAGAGTATGAGATGGAGGTCATGCGTGACCACGCCGGCAACGGCATCATCGTGTGCTCCATCGAGAATCTCGACCCCATGGGCGTGCACACCGGCGACTCCATCACCGTGGCGCCGGCGCAGACGCTCTCCGACCTTGAGTATCAGCGCATGCGCGTGGCCTCGCTCGCCATTCTGGAGAAGATCGGCGTCGAGACCGGTGGCTCCAACGTGCAGTTTGCCGTGAACCCCAACACCGGTCGCTTGATCGTCATCGAGATGAACCCGCGCGTGAGCCGTTCGTCCGCGCTGGCCTCCAAGGCCACGGGTTTCCCCATCGCTAAGGCCGCCGCGCGCCTGGCTGTGGGTTATACACTCGACGAGATCGTCAACGACATCACCAAGGCCACGCCCGCCTGCTTTGAGCCCACGATCGACTACTGCGTCGTTAAGGTGCCGCGCTTTGCCTTCGAGAAGTTCAAGGGTACCGACCCCACGCTCACCACGCGCATGAAGGCCGTGGGCGAGATCATGGCGATCGGCCGCACCTTTGAGGAGGCCTTCGGCAAAGCCATGCGCTCACTGGAGGACGGTCACCAGGGCATCTGCGCCGGTGGCAAGGAGGGTGCCGACAAGCTGAGCGACGACGAGCTCGCCCAGGCTGTGGCCACCCCGACCGAGCACCGTATCTTCTTTGTGGTCGAGGCCCTGCGCCGCGGCTGGGACATCGCGCGTATCCACGCTATTTGCGGTATCGATCCGTGGTACCTCAACCGTATCAACGACATGGTGCAGGTTCAGGAGAGCATCCGCGGCCTGCGCGTGGAGGATATCGACGCCGACGCGATGCGCCTGCTCAAGCAGTACGGCACGAGCGACGCCGAGATCGCTGCGCTGACCGGATCGGACGAGCGCTTTGTGCGCGCCTACCGCAAGGGTCTGGGCGTGGTTCCCAGCATGAAGACGGTCGATACCTGCGCAGCCGAGTTCTCGAGCGCCACGGAGTACCACTACAAGACCTACGAGAACATCTACCGCACGAGCCCGGATGCCAAGAAGTGCGTTGCCCCTGACGAGACCACGCCGGCAGACAAGCCCAAGGCGATGATCCTGGGCGCCGGTCCCAACCGCATTGGCCAGGGTATCGAGTTCGACTACTGCTGCGTACACGCGAGCTACGCGCTGGCGGCCCGCGGCTTTGAGACCATCATGGTCAACTGCAACCCCGAGACCGTCTCGACTGACTACGACACCTCGGACCGCTTGTACTTTGAGCCGCTCACCTACGAGGACGTCATGGATGTCATCGATGTTGAGCGTCCCGACGGCGTCGTGGTGACGCTCGGCGGCCAGACTCCGCTTAAGCTGGCGCGCATGCTCGAGGAGAGCGGCGTGAACATTATGGGCACCAAGCCCGATGCCATCGACTTTGCCGAGGACCGCGAGCGCTTCGCCGCTCTGCTCGACAAGCTGGGCATCATGTACCCGCCGGCGGGCCAGGCCACCTCGTTTGAGGAGGCCGAGGCCGTGGCCGCGCACATCGGCTACCCGCTGCTGGTGCGTCCGAGCTACGTGCTGGGCGGCCGCGGCATGATGATCGCCTACGATGCCGAGCATCTGCGCGATTACATGGCCGAGGCTGCGCGCATTAGCCCCGACTACCCGGTGTATCTGGACCGCTTCCTGGAGGGTGCGATCGAGTCCGACGTCGACGCCCTGTGCGACGGCGAGGAGGTCTACATCGGCGGTATCCTGGAGCATATCGAGGAGGCCGGCATCCACTCCGGTGACTCTGCGACGTGCATTCCGCCGTTCAGCTTTAGTGAGAGCCTGCAGGCGAAGCTCCGCGAGACCACGCGCCGCATCGCGATGGCGTTGGGAGTCCGCGGCCTGGTCAACGTGCAGTACGCCATCAAGGGCGAGACCGTCTACGTGATCGAGGCAAACCCGCGCGCGAGCCGCACCGTGCCGTTTATCTCCAAGGCCACCGGCGTGCCGCTGGCCAAGTGCGCGGCGCGTATCATGGCAGGCGATTCTATCGCGAGCCTGGGCCTGCCGAGCGACGAGCGTCAGCTCGATTGGTTCTGCATGAAGGAAGCCGTTATGCCCTGGGGCCGTTTCCCGGGAGCCGACGTTATCCTGGGGCCCGAGATGAAGTCGACGGGTGAGGTCATGGGTATCGCCAAGAGCTATCCCGAGGCATATGCCAAGACGCAGCTGGCGATTGACTACAAGCTGCCCGATCCGAGCTGCGGCAAGGTGTTCATCAGCGTGTGCGACCGCGACAAGCGTCATATCCTTTCGGTCGCCCGTATCCTGCGCTACCTGGGCTTTGACATCTGCTCCACCGAGGGTACGGCGCGCGTGCTGCGCGGCGGCAACGTGACGTGCGAAGTCGTGGAGAAGATCAGCGGCCCGCACGACGGCGAGCGTCCCAACATCGGCGACCTCATCGCCGATGGCAAGATTGCGGTAATCATCAACACGCCGTACGGTCCGGGCTCGCGTGGCGATGGCTACCTGCTACGTACCGAGGCCGTGCGTCGCGGCGTGACCTGCGTGACGGCGATGTCTGCCGCCAACACCTACGTGAGCGCCATCGAGGCGGTGCGCGAGGACCAGCAGGGTCACGGCAGCGCCAACGACATGGGCATGGACGTCATCGCCCTGCAGGACCTGCCACAGCACACGGTGTAGTTGACCTGGCCGGCCGGGGCGGGAGGGGCCGAGATTTCCCCCTTTCGCTCCGGCTGCAAGCAGAGTCGCTCAGGAGGAAACTCAGCCCCTCCCGCCCCGGCCTGCGGTGACTTGGCTGCACTGCGTGCTGCCGAAGGGGCTTTGCGCGATGACTAGGGCTGAGAAATAAAGTGAGTGTGGGCTCTGTCGTTCGAATGAACGACAGAGCCCACGTTAATATTTCAGCCAACGTACGTCATAGCAATCCCCGGTAGGTCCCCGGGTGCCCCGCGGCGGTCTGGTGTTTTCATCTGAACGACTTTGCGAAGCAACCGGAGCTCATTTATTTCAGCAAACGTACGTCATAGCAATCCCCGGTAGGTCGCAGGGTGGCGGCTGAGCCTTTCCCTCGGGAAACTTCGCGAAGCCCAGTTCCCGAGGGAAAGGCTCAGCCGCCACCACAAAGACCGCAGGGACGGGAGCAGCTATACTACTCTCAGTAGTTAAGGGTCGCGGATTCGCTGCGTCACCGCTCTCAACAGGAGGTCTATGTTTATGGCAGATCAGAAGCCGGTTGTCGGGATCATCATGGGTTCCAAGTCCGATCTGGGCGTTATGGAAGGCTGCACCGCCGAGCTCGAGGCACTGGGTGTGCCCTATGAGCTCGTCATTGCGAGCGCGCACCGCACGCCGGCGAAGGTCCACGAGTGGGCTTCGACTGCCGCCGATCGCGGTATCAAAGTGATTATCGCCGCCGCCGGCAAGGCCGCCCACCTGGGTGGTGTCGTGGCTGCCTTTACGCCGCTGCCGGTTATCGGCGTGCCTATGAAGACGAGTGACCTGGGCGGTATGGATTCGCTGCTGTCGATGGTGCAGATGCCTTCGGGCGTGCCCGTGGCCTGCGTTGCCATCAACGGCGCCAAGAACGCCGCCATCTATGCCACACAGATTCTGGGTGCTTGCGACCCCGAGTACCGCAAGGTTATCGAGAAGATGAAGCAGGAGATGGCTGACGCCTAAGCGTTCCGCCGTTTCACCGCAGTATAAGGAGAGCCATGTCCGATTATCAGGGAAAACGATTCAAGGCTTCTCAGATTCCCGATCCGTCGAAGCCGGGTGCTGCCCGTGCGGCACAGCAGGGTCGGACATCCTCTCCTCAGCAGCCGCGCGCGCCGCGCCCCGTGACACCGGCGACGCATCGTCGACAGGACGCGCCGGCCGCATATCGTCCTTCGTCTTATAGCTCCGCTAAGAAGCCGCCCCGGGCTTCATCGCATGCCGCGCCGTCGGATTGCACCGAGCCGCCGCGCAAAAAGCGCCGCTCCATTATTCCCATTCTGCTCATCATCATCGGTATCGGTCTGATTGTCGCCGCCGCCGCTATTTTTATTAATGCCCAGATTGGCTATAAGCAGGCGAGCGATTCGTATCAGAAAATCGAGAAGCAATATGTAAGCGATAAGGACGCCAGCGGCGTGCCGATTATCGACTTTGATGCGCTTGCTCAGACGAACCCCGAGATTGTGGGTTGGATTTACGTGCCGGGAACCAACATCAACTATCCCGTGGTGCAGACCAACAACAACTCCAAATACCTCAACACGCTGTTCGACGGAACGGCTAACGCGTCCGGTGCCATTTTCCTGGATAGCGATGACACCGCGCCGGGAATGGTCGACCAGCAGACCACGATCTACGGCCACCATATGAACGACGGATCGATGTTCAACGTGATTTCGGACACCACTGATCAGGCGACGTTCGATAGCATCGAGTTTGTGTACTACATCACGCGCGATGCGACGTATAAGCTGCGTCCGCTGGCGACCAAGGTGGTCGAGGACACGTATGCCAAGGCGCGCACGACCAATTTTGAGGGCGACGACGGACTCAAGAACTACCTGTTCGAGATGCTCGACGGCGCTTCTGCCGTGGCGAGTGATGCTACCGATCGTGCCGCTTCGGCAACTAAGGTTGTAACGCTTGTGACCTGTCGTTCGCTGTCGCTGAGCAACACGCGCGCCGTCATGGTGCTCACGCCGGTCGAGGAATAAGTTGTTCGAGAGTAGCTAAAAAGGCCCCGTCCCAAATTGGCTACTCGACGACGGTAAGGGAGAAACGATGCTTGAGAGTGGCAAATTGATGCCTTCGATTGATGCTTGGCTGCGCGAGGCCAAGGCCGATGCTTCGGCGGCAGGCTGCGGGATGTATCTGACGCATAACGGTGTGGTGCGTGCGACGCCCAAGGCCGAGGTGCGCGGAGTCGAGACCGATGGCGTGGCACCAGGCCGCAGGGTGGGCGGCATGGTCTTTGACTACGACGCCGAAAAGGTACGGTCTGCTATCGGGGCCACGCGCGCGATGCCGGGTATCGGCTATGTGCGCGTGTGGCTGGCAAGCGGCGAGCTTGCCGTAGGTGACGACATCATGCTCGTGCTCATCGGCGGGGACATTCGCCCGCACGTGGTCGATGCGCTGCAGGCGCTCGTCGGCACCATCAAAAATGAGTGTGTGAGCGAGGTCGAGCGCGAGGCGTAAGGCCGGCAGCGGCGGCTCGCCAACAAAAAGCCCGCTGGCAGTTCAATCAGTCTGCCAGTGGGCTTTTCTGTGCGTTGGAAAATCTCGGCATTGCGTGGCGCTACACGCGCGTCGCATCCTTGGGGCTCATGGTCATGCTCTGGAAGCGGTTTTCCATGTATTCGTTATCGAAGTGCTCTCCGTAGAACTGTGCGACGGGAATGTCCGGCTCCGTGCCGTTAACGCGCTGGTACCAGTAGTCGAGCGACTGCAGCGTCATGACGCCGTCGACCAGCATGATAACGGTAAAGATGACGGTGGCCGAGTAGCGGCTCTTCCAGGGGATCTTGTTGATAAGCTTAAGCAGCCTCGGCAGCAGCAGCTTGATCCAGATGAGGCCGCCCAGGCCCCACAGGCAGGCGAAGCCCGTGCAGGTGCGTCCGCCCGTGAGGACCACGAGCGGATCGGGCAAACCGAACAGCGTTATGTGCGAGTAGCTCCACGAGACCACGCCAAACGCGGTCTGCATAAACCAGCCCACGAACACCTCAAAGCTGGCGCCGAGCAGGGCGCTCACCAGGAAAATGATGATGGGGTTCTTTTTGTAGAAGCGATTAAGCACCATGGTCATGAGCACGGCGCCAAATCCGTAGATGGGGCTGAAGGGGCCAAACAGCATGCCGGCGCGGTTCTGATAGACGCCCGGGTCGTCGACCGTCATGTGCCAGATGTCCTCGGCGATCAGGCCGAGTATGCAGCAGACAAAGAACACCCAGAACAGGTTGAAGTAGTTGAGCTTGATGTAGCCTTCGCCGGTTTCATCGCGCCCGAGCATGCCCTCGGCGGCGGCGTCGCGGTCGAGCATCTCCTGCAGGCGGCGCTGCAGTTCGCGCTCCTGACGAAGCGTGGGGTCGACGGTTGCCGAAAGTGCAACGAGGATGCCGAGCTGGATCGCGGGACGCAGCAGGAAGGGCCCGATGCCCTGGAGCATCACGTCGACCAAAAGCTCGACGACCGTGAATGCAATAAGGATGTAGGACAGGCGGGCGGCGTTGCGGCGCTGGTTTTTGATAAGGTCCAGGCCAAAGATGATTAGGATGACGGCACTTGCCGCAGAGAGCATGATGCCGGCGACGATAAGGCCGACTGCGACGAGCGTGTTGTCGCCGAGCTTTTCGGTGGCGTTGCCGTTAACAAGTGCCGTGATGACCTGCCACATAAAGGCAGCGACCGACGGGAGCGTGCCCACGCCGGAAAGGATGCACAGGACAGCGTACACCTTAATGATGAGGGGGATCTTCTTGACCTCCGTGGCGCTGGGGACGCTGGGGTCGAGTTCGTTTCGATCCATACAGAACCTTTCTCGCTTTGTTGTAGGTTATAAGGATACGCCGCCGACCTGCCAAAAGACAGGACGAACGTCCCAATTGCAACAATGTAAGCCCTAACGGCGGGCGAGACGCGCCGCAACGGAAGCATGCGGGATCGTCGGTCCCGAGGCGATTGCCCAATAAAATGTTTGGCTGCAAAACGGATTATAAGCTCGGTGGGCTTTTAAAAAGCGCTGCTCATGCGCCGGGGAGCGCGTCGCGCCGTGCGTATAATAAGGCGGGTAACGCCAAAAATACGAGGCTCTGAGGGGATGCCATGTCTCAAGAAACCATCCGCGCGGCCGAGCGTGCCGCGGGACAGGTGAACACCATGTCGACGTATGATCCGGACTCCGACCAGCTGCATGAGGAATGTGGCATTTTCGGCGTATGGGCGCCCGATCGCGACGTGGCTCGACTGACGTACTTTGGCCTGCGTGCACTGCAGCACCGTGGCCAGGAATCGGCGGGAATCGCCGTGGGTGACGGCGGCACGGTTATGGTCCGCAAGGATCTGGGCCTGCTCGACCGCGTGTTCTCCAATGCCGACCTGTCGACGCTCTCCGGCCAGCTGGCCGTGGGTCATGTGCGCTACGGCACCGCCGGCGCCAAGAGCTGGGAAGCCTCTCAGCCGCACCTCTCTACCATCAACAGCGTCATTATCGCGCTTGCTCACAACGGCACCCTCGTCAACACCGACGAGCTGCGCCGCCAGCTGATCGAGCTGGGCGTGCCATTCCTCTCCAATTCGGATTCCGAGGTCGCGACCAAACTCATCGGCTATTTTACCCAGCGTACGGGCCATCTGCGCGAGGGCATTCGCAAGACCATGGAGCTCGTGCGCGGCGGCTACGCCATGACGCTCATCAACGAGCAAGCGCTCTACGCATTCCGCGATCCACACGGCATTCGCCCGCTCGTGCTGGGCAAGCTGGTGGACGAGGGTCTGGACCAGGCCGATGCCGCAGCCGTTTCGCAGCTGCCGTCGCAGGACGGCGCCGCGACGGTCGACTCCGCCGTCCGTGTCACGCGCGCCGGCGGCTGGGTCGTTGCTTCCGAGACCTGCGCACTCGACATCGTGGGTGCCGAGTACGTCCGTGACGTCCGTCCCGGCGAGATCTTGCGCATCAGCGCCGAGGGTCTGGTATCCGAGCAGGGCGTGCCTGCAGCCGAAGAGCCCGCCAACTGCATCTTTGAGCAGGTCTACTTTGCCCGCCCCGACTCCATCATGAACGGCAAGAGCGTCTATGCCTGCCGTTACGACATGGGTCGCCAGCTGGCACACGAGGAGCCCGTCGAGGCCGACCTGGTCATCGGCGTGCCCGACTCCGGCCTGCCGCCCGCGGAGGGGTATTCGCACGAGAGCGGTATTCCCTTTGGCGAGGGCCTTATCAAGAACCGCTACGTGGGCCGTACGTTTATCGAGCCTACGCAGGAGTTGCGCGCCATGGGCGTGCGTATGAAACTCAACCCGCTGCGCGACAATATCGAGGGCAAGCGCCTGGTCGTCATCGACGACTCCATCGTGCGCGGCACCACCATGGTGCAGCTCGTCAAGATGCTGCGCAACGCCGGCGCCAAGGAGATTCACATCCGCATCAACTCGCCCGAGGTCATTTGGCCGTGCTTCTACGGTATCGATACCGACGTGCAGTCGCAGCTTATCAGCGCCAACAAGACGGTCGACGAGATTTGCGAGTATATCGGCGCCGATTCGCTGGCCTTCCTTTCGGTCGAGGGCCTGCTTAAGGTCATGCCCAAGGGCGGCTACTGCGACGCGTGCTTTACCGGCCGCTATCCCGTGGCGATTCCCGAGAGCTTTGGCCGCGACAAGTTTATGGAGGGCTTTAAGCCCCGCAACCTGGACAAGCCGCTGTACTTTGACGACGACGCCGTGGTCGAGAAATACGACGACCGCAGCTGGGAAGAGGAGCACGGCGAGGCCTAAAACCTGCCATATGGGGACAGGTATATTTTGGTAGGTTTTACCTGCTGTTTTGTTGATATGACGGCGGGTGCTGTTATGGCACACGCCGAAATGAACGCAATTATGAGCACCGTTTGGCGCCCGCGCGGCGCCACGGTAGTGGGAGAGGAAGGCTCAGATGAGCGACAGCAAGCATGTGACGTACGAGGACGCCGGCGTCGATACCGCCGAGGGCGGTCGCGCCGTCGACGCGATTAAGCAGATGGTCAAGGACACCAATCGTCCCGAAGTTATCGGCGGCATCGGCGGCTTCGGTGGCCTGTTCTCGGCTGCCGCGCTTAAGGATATGGAAGACCCGATCCTGATCAGCGGCACCGACGGCGTGGGCACCAAGCTTGTGCTCGCCCAGATCATGGACCGTCACGAGACGGTGGGCCAGGACCTGGTCGCCATGTGCGTCAACGACATTTTGGCTTCGGGCGCCGAGCCGCTGTTCTTCTTGGACTACGTCGCCATTGGCCACATCGAGGCCGAGCATATGGCAAAGATCATCAAGGGCGTTGCCGACGGCTGCAAGCTCGCGGGCTGCGCGCTCGTGGGTGGCGAGATGGCCGAGCACCCGGGCGTCATGGCTCCGGCCGACTACGACCTCGCTGGCTTTACCGTGGGCGTCGTCGACCGTCCCAAGATGCTCGACCCCGCGAACGTTCGCCCCGGCGATGTGATCCTGGGCCTGCCTTCCACCGGCGTGCACTCCAACGGCTACTCGCTCGTGCGCAAGGTCATCGGCGTCGACGGCATCAAACCGGGCACGCCCGAGGCCGCCGCTAAGGCCGAGGAGCTGAGCCGCCCGCTCGAGGAGCTCGGCGGTGCATCGCTGGCAGACGCCCTGTTGGCTCCTACGCGCATTTACGTCAAGCCGATTCTGGAGCTGCTCCGCGGTGGCGCCAACGTTCATGCCATTGCCCACATCACCGGTGGCGGTATTACCGAGAACCTCAACCGCGCGCTCGCCGACGACGTCGACGCCGTGGTCACCCGCAACGGCGCCGAGATGGGCTGGGACGTTCCGCCCGTTATCACCTACGTGTCGCGCCAGGCCGAGCTTGCGCCCAACGAGGCGTGCAAGACCTTCAACATGGGCGTTGGCCTGTGCCTGATCGTCGCCCCCGAGGACGAGGCCGCCGTGACCGAGGCTCTGGTCGCGCTGGGCGAGAAGCCGTTCCGCGTGGGCGAGTGCGTCGAGGGTTCCGGTAAGGTCGTGTACTCCGATGAGCGCTAACGAGCAGATGGCTGCTGCCGAGGTCCTGGCTTGGGGCCCGTATACCCGACCGACCGGCACCGATACCGCCGAGCCGCTCAAGATCGGCGTGCTCATCAGCGGCTCCGGCACCAATCTGCAGGCGTTGATCGACCTGATCGCCACCGGCAAGCTCAACGCCTCGATCGAGCTTGTGGTGTCGAGCCGTCCTTCGGCCAAGGGCCTGCGGCGTGCCGAGCGCGCGGGTATCCAGACGCTGACCCTTTCCAAGGATGTCTATGCCGACCCCATCGCCGCCGACGAGATCATCGCGCACGAGCTGCTCGAGCGCGGCTGCGAGTATGTGGTCATGGCCGGCTACATGCGCATGGTGCATACGCCACTGCTGGCGGCGTTCCCCAATCGTGTGGTCAATTTGCATCCGGCGCTGCTGCCGAGCTTTACCGGTGCGCATGCGATTGACGATGCCTTTGCGCGCGGCGTCAAGGTAACTGGCGTGACCGTGCATTTTGCCAACGAGATCTACGACAACGGTCCCATCATCGCCCAGCGTGCGCTGGCTGTTGAGGAGGGCTGGGATGTCGACACGCTCGAGGAGCACATCCATGCGATTGAGCACGTGCTGTATCCCGAGGTCGTGCAGATGCTCGCCGACGGCCGCGTTCACGTGCTGGAGAGCGGCAAGGTCGCAATTGACGCGCCTCGCGGCTAGCGGCGCACAGTACAATTTAGCCGAGTAGTCAGGGTGGTCATTGGCGCCAAGTCGCAAGTGGCCACCCTTTGTTTTAGGTAATCACCTGCGACGCTCTTCAATGACTAGTCGTTAAAGAACGTCGCAGGTGACAAGGTGAGAGAGGTGGGCCCATGGCGGATAACGAAGCATTGTTTACGCCTGAGCTGGTGTTTTTTGATTGGGAGTGTGCGACGCCGGATGAGGTGTTTGCGCAACTCGAGGACGAGCTTGCCCCGCGCGGCTACATTGCCGCGGGTTGGCTCAACGCCGTCCGCACGCGCGAGGACACCTATCCCACGGGTCTCGCCATGCCGGCGGCAAACATCGCCATTCCGCATACCGATCCGGGATTTGTGGCCAAGCCCTATATCGCGGTGGTAAAGCCCGCCGCACCTGTGACGTTCAACGCGATGGCGGGCATGGGCGCCCCGGTGCCGGCGCAGATCATCATCAACCTGGGCATTGCCGAGCCGGGCGGGCAAGTCGAGGCCCTGCAAGCGCTCATGAATATCTTTATGGATGCCGATGCCGCAGCCGATGTACTCGGCCAAACCACGCCGCAGGGCATGGTCGACGCCATCCGTCGCCACTTTTAAGGTCGGCGCTGGGGGACTGTCCCTAACTGCCGGCAGAAAAGGAACGTCCCTAATTGCCAACTGCCAGACTTGTCCCCTTTGCACCAAAATGGTGCAGATTAACCTGTCCCCCATGCACCAGGTGTGCCGCGGGGGCCGCGTTGTGACACAATGGCGTTTGTTCGATTCGTGATGCGAAAGGCCAAACATGGTAAACAAGAAAAAGAACCCCGAGGCCGCGCCGACGCCCGAGCAGCGGTCCCGCGCCGCCTCCAGCTCTCGTAAGAAGCAGCGCAAGACCTATGTGTCCAAGACCGTCAAGATTGTCCTGGTGGTCATCGGCGTGCTGGCGATGCTGCTTTCCGTCTCGGCCATGGCGTGCTCCGGCCTGATGTCGCAGACCGAAAGTGCCAGCTCGGGCTATAAGCTTACTGGTGGCGTGGCTGCTACCATCAACGGCACCAACCTCACCGAGGACACCGTGACCAAGCAGATCATGAGCATGCGCACGTCCTACGGCTACACCAAGGACAAGGACTGGGCACAGTACCTGGTCGACAACGACCTCACACCCAAGAAGTACCGCAAGCAGCTCATCGACTCCTACGCGCAGCAGATTCTGCTTCAGCAGGCGCAGAAGGAAAACGGCGTGACGGTGTCGGACAAGGAGGTCGAGAAGGCTTGGAAGGACGCGTGCAAGAGCGCGGGCGGTGCCAAGACCTTTAAGAAGACGCTTAAGACCTACGGCTACACCGAGGACACCTACAAGGATTCGCTCAAGGAGAGCCTGGCGCAGCAGAAGCTCAAGGATGCCGTGGCACCCACCAGCAAGCCCAAGGACAGCGAGATTGTCGATTACATCAATGAGAACCTGTCCAACTACAACGATGCCCGTCGTTCGTCGAATATCCTGATCAAGGTCGATTCTGACGCTTCCGACGAGGACAAGGCTGCCGCCAAGGCCAAGGCGCAGGAGTGCCTGGACAAGATCAACTCCGGCGAGCTGAGCTTTGAGGATGCCGTGAAGCAGTACTCTGACGACACCGGCTCCAAGGAGAAGAAGGGCGATGTGGGCTGGGACAAGCTCACTACCTTCGTCGACAGCTATCAGGCGGCACTCGGGGGACTCAATAAGGGCGATGTGAGCGACGTCGTCGAGTCGACCTATGGTTACCACATCATCAAGTGCACCGACTACTTCCATGTCGATAATCAGGTCGATGACATTAAGCAGGTGCCCAAGGCCATCAAGAAGTACGTCTCCAACGTGGTGAAGACGCAGGCGGCCAGTACTGCATACAGCGAGTGGCTGGAGCAGTACAAGAAGGACGCCGACATTACCGTCAACCCCATGCCCAAGGACGTGCCGTACAACGTCAGCCTGAAGGGCGTCACCAAGAGTTCGACCGACGATTCGTCGACGACTAAGTAATCATGGGGCGGCGCTCGCGCGAGTGCCGCCCGCACTATTGAGGAGGATTTGCAGATGACCAACGAAGAACTGCAGAAGGAAATGATTGCGGCCATGAAGGCCAAGGACAAGGTTCGCCTGTCCATCATTCGCCAGGTTAAGGCCGAGGTGAAGAACATCGAGGTCAACGAGCGCCGCGATGTGACCGAGGAAGACGTCAACAGCATGATCAAGCGTCTGATTAAGCAGACGAGCGAGACGTTGGAGATGTCCATCAAGGCCGGTACCGACCAAGAGCGTACCGACAACCTGACCGAGCAGGTCAAGATTCTGGAGAGCCTGCTGCCCGCGCAGGTTTCGGGCGAGGAGCTCGAGGCCTTGATCGAGCAGGTCATCGCCGAGCTGGGCGCGACCTCTAAGAAGCAGATGGGCCAGGTCATGGGCGCGCTCGGCAAGGCCACTGGCGGAAACTTCGATAAGCCGGCAGCAGCAAAGATCGTCGGTGCAAAATTGGCGTAAGCGCCGGCCGACACATAGCCGATGCTGAGGGGGCGTGACCATCGCGGTCGCGCCCCTTTTTGATGAGCTGGGTACTCATTGGGGACAGGCTTAAATGAGTACCCAATGAGCGGGCACTCATTTAAGTCTGTCCCCAATGAGTGGGTTAAAGGTTGCGGGTTCTTTACGGGAATGTAGTGTGGGCTGCGGAAACGTGGTTCTTTCCGTACAATGGTTCAACTCGTGTAAACGCAGGGAAGGGACATTCATGGCAGACATGATCGAGATCAAGCATCTCAACAAGTACTTTGGCGACCTGCATGTGCTCAAAGATATCAATCTCACCGTCAAGCGCGGCGAGAAGCTCGTGATGATCGGGCCTTCCGGCTCGGGTAAGTCGACGCTCATCCGTTGCGTCGATTATCTGGAGGAGCCCACGTCGGGCGAGGTCGTCATCGACGGTACGCCGCTCACAAAAAAGAATCACCTGGAGATGGCTCGCAAGTATAGTTCCATGGTGTTTCAGCAGTTCAACCTGTATCCCAACATGACGGTGCTGGGCAACCTGACGCTCGCGCCCATCAAGCTGCAAAAGAAGAGCAAGGAGGAGGCGACCGAGATCGCCATTGCCGCGCTCAAGCGCGTCGGCATGGCTCATAAGGCCGGCGAGTATCCGCAGAATCTCTCGGGCGGTCAGCAGCAGCGTATCGCCATCGCCCGTGCCCTGTGCACCAAGCAGCCCATCATCCTGTTTGACGAGCCGACCTCGGCGCTCGACCCCGAGATGGTCCAGGAGGTTCTGGACGTTATGATTGAGCTTGCGCAGGAGGACATCACCATGATCTGCGTGACGCACGAGATGGGTTTTGCGCGCCAGGTGGCCGACCGCGTCATCTTTATGGAGGACGGCCGCATCCTGGAGGAGGGCACGCCCGAGCACTTCTTCGATAACCCCGAGAACCCGCGCTGCCGCGAGTTCCTGTCCAAGATTCTGCACTAGGCGCGGTGATGGACATGACGGATATGACGAGGGCGGCCGTGTCGCGCCGTCACTTTTTGCAGCTGGCTGGCGCCGGCATGCTCGCGCTGACGGGGACCGCGCTTACCGGTTGCGGCAACTCCACCAGCGGCGAGGGCTCCGACAAGGGGTCCAAGCTTGCGGCCATCAAGTCGCGTGGACATCTGAATGCCGGCGTTAAGAAGGATGTTCCCGGCTACGGCTATTACGACACCGCCAAGGGCCGCTTTGAGGGCATGGAAGTCGATTTGTGCTACCAGATCGCCGCTGCCGTCTTTGGCGTGAGCTACAAGGAGGCCCGCGCTCAGGAGCTTGTCGAGTTTACCGACGTAACGCCCAAGACGCGCGGCCCGCTGATCGATAACGGCCAACTCGACGTGGTCGCGGCGACCTACACCATCACCGACGAGCGCAAGAAGAGCTGGGATTTCTCGACGCCGTACCGTACCGACTACGTGGGACTCATGGTCAAGAAGCGTTCGGGCTTTACCTCGATTGAGGACCTGGACGGCAAGGTCATTGGCGTGAGCCAGGGTGCCACCACGCAGGGCCTGATCGAGCAGATGATCAAGGACAACGGCTTTAGCTGCAAGCCCGAGTTTAGGGCCTTTAGCGGCTACCCCATCATCAAGAGTTCGCTCGACGCCGGCAATATCGACGTCTTTGCCATGGACCGCTCCACGCTGGCCGGTTACATGAACGAGACCGTTGAACTGCTGCAGCCCGAGGTCAAGTTTGGCGAGCAGGGCTACGGCGTGGCGACCAAGAAGGGCTGCGACCTTTCGGCCGTGGTCGATCAGGTGATTTGCGATCGCCTGGCCGATGGCTGGCTCGACCAAGAGGTCAAGACCTGGGGTCTTGTATAGGCGCATCGTCCAAGGAAGGAATCAAATGCTCGAAGGATTGTTTGACGCCGACCGCTGGTCGACGACATTTCAAAACATGGGGCCCTTCTGGGAGGGCTTTGGCGTGACGCTGCAGGTGGTCGTTGCCGGTCTGCTGCTGTCGCTGGTGCTGGGCACGCTGCTGGGCGTGTTCTCTACCACCCGTTCGCGCGTGCTGCGCGCCATAAGCCGCGTGTACGTGGAGTTTTACCAGAACACCCCGTTGCCCGTGCAGGTGCTCTTTATGTACATGGCCGGTCCGCAGTTTTTGCAGGCCATAACCGGTGCCGACCAGCCGGTGCGCATCGCGCCGTTCGTGCTGGGCTTCTTGGGTGTGGGCCTGTATCACGCGGCCTACATTTCGGAGGTCATCCGCACTGGTATCGAGGCGGTTCCGCGCGGTCAGATGGAGGCGGCCCAGAGCCAGGGCTTCACCCGTGCGCAGGCGTACTGGTACATCGTGCTACCCCAGACGTTCAAGATCATTCTGCCGCCGCTGTGTAACCAGGCGCTCAACCTGGTCAAGAACACGTCGGTGCTGGCGCTTGTGGCCGGCGGCGACCTTATGTACCGTTCCGACAACTTTGTGAGTCTGTACGGTTACCTGCAGGGATACATCGTCTGCTGCCTTATGTACTTCATCATCTGCTTTCCGCTCGCCATGCTGGTGCAGTGGCTCGAGCGCCGCTCCAAGGAGCGTCCGCGCGGTGTGAGCCTGGCCGAGCTGGGGCTCGACAACGTAGAGGAGGCCTAGCGCATGGAAATCTTCAACGCGACCAACCTGCTCTACATTTGGGGCGGCTTTGTTAAGACAATCGAGATCTCGGCGCTGTCGATCTTTTTCTCGCTCATCTTTGGCACGGTGCTGGCGCTTGTTAAAAGCTATGCGCCCCGCCCATTCCGTATTTTGGTGAGCGCCTATATCGAGCTGTTCCGTTGCACGCCGAACCTGCTGTGGATCCTGTTTATCTACTTTACGGTGCAGGGTTTGGACATTGTGATTTCGACCATTGCCTTTACGCTGTTTACCAGCGCTGTTATGGCCGAGATTGTGCGCGGCGGTCTCAACTCGATTCCGCGCGGCCAGTTTGAGGCAGCGCAGAGCCAGGGCTTCGGCTTCTTTGCCACCATGCGCTACATCATTCTGCCGCAGACGTTTAAGACGATCATTCCGGCACTGTTTAGCCAGTGCACGACCGTCATCAAGGACAGCTCGTATCTTTCGGGTATTAACGTGGCCGAGCTCATGTACACGGCAAATGTCGTGATGGCCCACGCGATCGACCTGTCGCAGGTGCTTATGCTCTACGGCCTGGTGTTTGCGATGTACTTTGTGCTCAACTTTGGTATCTCGCTGCTGGTCCGAGCATATCAGCGCCGCATCGTAGCCGCATAGTCCTGCTTCCCCAAGCACGGCACCTTGCCCCTCAATCGTCGCTTGCGTACATTTGGTACGCGGCGCTCCTCTTTCGGGGCAATCTGCCGCACTTGGGAAACCAGGACGGTCGTAAGTGACAAAATGGGAATCAGGAATCGCCTATTTCTCATTTGTTAGAAAGGAATCGCGATGAGCGATCTGGAGAACAAGAAGAGTCCTGTGGTCATTACCATCGCGCGCGACTTTGGTGCCGAGGGCCACGAGATTGGCCGTATCCTCGCCAACGAGTTGGGGATTCCGCTGTACGATAACGAGCTGCTGGTGCGCGCGTCGCTGCGCGCGGGCGAGTCGCTCGATAAGATGGCCGCCTACGACGAGCGTCTGGCCGTGGAGAACATGGCGTTCCTGCCCGACCGCTACGACGCGCGTTCGTACTCGGATAAGTTGTTCCAAAAGATGAGCCAGGTGATTTTGGATCTGGGCGAGACCGAGAGCTGCATTATCGAAGGCCGTCTGTCCGATTACCTGCTGCGTAACAACCCCAACCACATTGCCGTGTTGGTGACCGCACCCTTTGAGGACCGCGTCGAGATCGTGCGCAAGAAGCGCGGCCTTAACAAAAAGAAGGGTGCCAAGCTGGTCAAACAGCAGCAGAAGGCGCGCGAGGCGTTCTATAAGCGCTACAGTGCCGGCAAGTGGAAGATGACGAGCGGTAAAGACATCGTCGTCAACCGCGCCAAGTTGGGCCGCGAAGGCTGCAAGGACGTCATCGCCGCAGCTTACCGCTACAAAGTCGCCCAGCTCGAAGCTTAACCGACCAAAACCGCCACAAAGGGCAGGCACCTTTGTGGCGGTTTTTGTTTTAGGCCGAGGGGAAGGCCTTGGTGAGACCGGCGCGCGTTTGCGTGTCGGTCTTTTGGTAGATAGAGCTCAGGTGGCGCTGTACCATGCGCATCGAGATACCGAGCTCCTCGGCGACCTGTTTAAGTGGACGTTCGTCCCGGGTAACGGCTATGAGCACGTCAACTTCGCGCGGGGTGAGAGCGTGGTTGGCGATGAAGGCCTGACGCTGCTCCTCGACGGTGGGCGCGGCGAGTGCTTCCTCGGCAAGCTGTTGATGTTTGCGCTCCTGCTCGGTTTGGGGCAGGCGAAACAGGCCGGCTGCCACGAATGCCGCACAGGCGGCGACGAGCAAAACGAGCGCACCGATCATGATGAGGGCAACGTTGCCCGAGGTCACGAGGGCAAGCGAGATGCCCGCTGTAGTGAATGCACATGCATTGTTGGCGGCGCGTCCCATGCCGGCCCAGAGGGCGGGCGCATGCATGCGCGTTGCCAGCTGTGTAAAGGTGGCGGTAAAGAACGTGACGAAAAAGCCCGAGCTCAGGTAAAAGACGACAAGGCCCAGATTGGGATCGGCGCCGGCCTCCACGGCCAGGATGGAAATGGTCGAGAGCACGGCGATGCCGAGCATGACAAGTCCCATGTAGCGGCGCTCGGCAAGATCAAAGATAAGACCGGCGGCAAGACCGCTCGCCGCCAAAAAGAGGCGCGGCCAGGCTTGTACGGCGATGGTGCCGTGGGCATTGGAGAGCGTGACCACGTTGTCCAGGGTCGAGAACAAGCAGGCAAGAATCATGACGAGCGCGATGCTCCAGCATGCCTGTTTGGCGAGGGCGTGAGAGGGCTCAACAAAGGGATTGATGGCGGGGTTCGCGGCTGTGTCTGTGTTTTGAAGAGCAGCGCTGAGGGCAGAGATGGCGATCGTCGCTGTGCCGAGAACGATAAGCTCTGCGATACCGCCGCAATTGAGCAGGTTGACGGCGAACTGCATCAGGATGCCCGCGGCATAGGCCGCTCCCGCGCCGGTGGCGAGTTTGGGGTCATCCCGGAATGCCAACGAAAAGGCGTGGTGAGCAGCGGCGCCTAACAGTCCGAGTCCAAAGAATGCGATGCAGCCCAGGATCTCGAGGGCAAGTGGAGCCGTAGGGGACTGGATTTGGGTCAATCCCAGGATGGCGATGGGAACAGCGGCGTTGGCGGCTGCCAATGAGTGGCCTTTGCGCTGTGCGAGCCCGAGCAGCGGCGCGTATCCGATAAAGCCGAGTACACTCGCGCCCAGAATAAAGCCCTGTGCGATCACAACGCGTTCGGCACCGGCGAGCAGCCCGACATTGATATCGAAGCGAAACTCGGCGGCAAGGAAGGCGAAGGTGAAGAGCGCGAGTGCCAGAAGCGCGTTGATTTTAGGCCTGCTCAGGTTCAAGGACGGTCCTTTGGGTGGACGAGTAATCGTGTCCTCGATTGTAGCGTTCCCGGGACGAGTGTGGCGATGGCGAAATCATATTGAATTAAACCGCAGGTAGATGCCTAGGTTCGCATCTACGAACCTAGGCGTACGGAGTCATTTGACACATCTTGGTGGTACAGGACCACCACAAAGGGGACGGGCACCTTTGTGGTGGTATGCCCCTACGACCAAGGAGGCCGTTATGTGCGGAAGCCACTTTGGAAAGCAAATCCAGCGCGAGCGTACCTGCTCGCTGGTTCACGGTACCTGGCGTTGTGTGGGTGCCAAAATAGCTTGCGCCGGCGCGTGCGCGCTTATGGTCGGTCAGCTGCTGCTGCCGAGCGTGGCGCTGGCGACGGAATGCGCCGACCTCGCCGCTGGGACGGATGAGGTTGCCGCAGCTCCGGTGACGCCGACGGTTGCGGGGGATACGGCTGCAACGACCGCACCAGCTGCTTCGACCGCGCCTGCAACCGATGCTGCTCCGGCGGCGCAAGCCACCGTTGAGCCTCAGCAGACGGCCCCGACTGGCGCCACCGATGAATCCAACGATGCGGCACCCGCTGAACAAAATACTCCCAGCGACAACGCCGCCACGCCGGCGAATGACGCCATCATGCCCTGCGGTGTGACCGATGTTGTTGGCGGCAGCGGCGTTAGGGTCAATATTACGGTGCGGAACAATTACACCGACATCAAGAAAGAAGAAACGATTGAGTATGTGGAGGGGATTGCCCTTGTAGATGGAGACCAGTCTGCTCTCGATGGTAGCGCTTTGACTTTTATCGGCCTGGGGGACTTGATCGTCCATGCGGCGTATAACAGTGCGAGCAATAAAACAACGCTTACCCTGGATATCAGCAAGATTCAGAGACAGAAGGAGGAGCAGAAGTACTTTACGGAGTACAAGGAGAATAAGTCCAAGATGACGACCACCTATGATGGATCCAAGCTTACGTATACGGGTACAGAGCCCGGGAATATCATCATCGGTGATCCGGACGACGCCTTTAAAGGAGACACCGAGGCGACCGGGAAACCCACTATTAACGAGATCCGGGATGACTACTACACCCGCACCCATGTCTACGAGAGGGCGTGCCTTGTTATCCCGGCAGCGGAATCAGAATCGGAATCCATCTCCTTTGCCAATGTTCAGAATACGAACTTCAATTGGCAGCTGGATACTGGTCCGCAGGCGACGGCAGGTGTCCCTAACTACGATGCAGATAAATACGAAATCGCTTATGAATGCTGGCAGGAATTTGAAAACAACGAACCCGTTGCTGCCTGGTATTCCGATAACGGCTCACATGGTTCCCTGCCGACTATTACAAAGTTTAAAAGCGGGAAAGAGTACGTGTATTCTCTTATGCTGAAGCCAAAAGACGGATATTCCTTCAGCGATGAAACCGTTGTTACCGTAAACGGGGAAACCGTAAAGTCGAGTCTAAGCGGAGAATTCCTGTATGTCCCTGCTATTAAAACAATTACGATGCCTGCTTCGTCGGAAAACGAAGCCCTCCATAACCTGAACGTCAACGACGTGAAGACCGACTACGCGCCCGGCGAGGCGCCGCGTGCGACCGCGACGATTCCTGCCGCCGATGCCGATAAGTATGAGATCGCCTACGAGTGCTGGGAAGAAATGGAGCTCGATATGGAATCCGGGGAGTCGGTACCCGTCGCCTTCTGGTATTCCGATCCCGCGGAGTACAAGCCGGGCATGAAGAAGATTGACCACTTCGAAGAGGGCAAGTTCTACATGTATTCCGTCGAGCTGAGGCTCAAGGGCGACAATACCGTGGCCGATGACTGCAATATGAACGTCAACGGTCATTGGGCGCACCACATCAAGACCGACAACGGCGTCTTCGCGCCAAACGCTGACAATATGCTGTGCGAGCAGCCGATCGACGAATGGCGTGCCATCGACGTTATCGAGGTCAACGGCGCCACGACCACCTTCAAGGCGGGCGATAGGCCGGTCTTTACGGCGAATGTTCCGACGGGTTCCAACTCCCTTCCTCAATGTGAGTTCTGGACGGGCAGCGACGGCAGCGAAGTGAACTCCGTGGATTTCTGGGATCAGAACATTACGAACCACATCGACGCCTTTAAGCCTGGCGTGACCTATCGCTACGGCATCTACCTCAAGTCCGCGCGCGGCTTCTACTTCACGTCCGACACCAAGCTGGTGATCAACGGCCAGGAGTGCGGCTACCAGGTCGCGGACAGCGTATCCGATGAGGACAGCGGTTGGATCTACACCCTGTGGCTCAACACCGATCTGACCTTTACGCCCGAGGCCACGCCGACCCCCGATCCGCAGCCTACGCCGGATCCCAAGCCGACGCCGCAGCCTGGGGTGAAGCCCGCGGCCAAGCCGGCCACGACAACCGCCACGACCAAGACGGTTGAGAAAACCACGCAGGCCAAGAAGGGCGATGCTGTCCTGGCTACCACGGGGGATACCACCGCGATGACGGTCGCCGCCCTAGGCATCGCCGGCGCAACCGTAGCCGCCGCCGGCATCGCCGTGACCAAGCGCCGCAAGCGTTAGAGCTGGGTGACGGCTCTCGTTCTCGGCTTCAGTAAAATCTCAATCTGTAACACCAGACTGCCCAAAACGGCTCCAGATGTTACAGATTGAGATGAACCGAATGGCCGCCAATCTAATGTCTCGATCTGTAACACCAGGCGGGGAATTTGACCTCTAACTGTTACAGATCGAGACAAACTGGCCGGCCAAGTCCAGAACCGCCACAAAGGTGCCTGTCCCCTTTGCGGTGGTTTACGCAGGTAGAACGGTAGGTTCGTATATATGAACCTACCGTTCGCTTTGTTTTTGGACGACGATTACGCTGGATGACTTTAGGTTTGCAGGAAAGGAACGACCATGAGGTGGACTACTGTTCGAGCGCTTTGCCGCCGCCTGACCGTTGCCGCGGTGACCCTCGCTATGGTGACGGGCTCGTTGCCTGTGGGCGCGTTTGCTGAGGCTCTCAACACCGACGGCGCTTTTGTGCAGACGGATAACGGCCAAGCAGCCGACGCCGCTCCCGTCGATTCGGCTGACGCCCAAACGTCAGACTCTGCTTCCGCCGACCCCGCGCCCGATGCCGGCGCTGCCGACTCCACAGTGCTCGATACCGGTGATACCCCTACGCCCCCGCCCTTCGAGATTGCATCGGCGGCAGGCCTGACGGGCGCTGGGCAGACCGAGAGCACGCCCGTGGGCACGCTCGCCACCGATCTTGTCGAGGGCAAGGAACTCGCCGAGCAGCAGAAGCAGGAGGAGACCGCCGAAGCCGAAGTAACCTGGAATGAGGATCTTGGGCTCTGGATGACCTCGAAGGGCGCTACGGGCGTAAAAGGCGAATACGATGATGGCTACGTGGCCGGCGAGCAGACTCCCGCGCAGTACTACTTCTCGATCGATAGCCTCACCAACGAAATTTCTATCGAGTATGGCGACGCGGGCATTACCACGTTGGAGGTGCCCTCGACCATCGACGGCAAAAATGTCGTGAGTCTTAAGGGCATGGGAAACGTTGCGCTCACATCAATTACGTTTGCCCCCGATTCGCATATCCGCTCTGTGGGCGGTTTGGGCGGCAGCAGCATCAAGGAAATCGCACTGCCCGATTCGGTTGAGGAACTGGGCTGGAATGCGTTTACCGGAAGCAAGACACTTCACACGGTGACCTGGCCCAACAACGCGGCCTTTACCACGATTCCCGAGCAGGCCTTTGAGGGCTGCGAACAACTTGACGACAATGTGGTGGCAACGCTGCCGCCTTCGGTTAAGACTATCGACTATCGCGCCTTCGCCAATTGCGGCGTACCGCAGTTCTATGTCTCGGACACAACGGTACTCACCTTTACGCAGATCAACGTGCCGGGCACGGTGGAGCGGATTGAGCGCTATGCCTTTGACGGGTGCTCGCATGTGTCGTCGGTGACGATCGGCGACGGCGTTAAATATATCGGAGCGCACGCGTTCGCCTCTCTTGATCCTGCGATTGCCGGCAAAGAGATTGTGCTACCCAAAAGCGTGGAAATGATAGAGTGGGGAGCTTTTGAGAACACGAGATACGGAAACGAGACGAACCATAATGCCGTTGCCCTGCGCGTGATGAACCCCGATCTTCAGTTTGGTGAGGCGGGCTATCCGGGCGACTATAATGAGCGCGTGACAATCGATGGCGTAACGTATGCGATTCCCTTTGGTGAAGGCCAGACCATCTATGCCTATGCGACCGATTCGGCTGGCAACCCCTCGATGGTCAAAAAGCTTGCCGATGCCGTGGCCGATCGCAAGGACTCCGTCGATTCCTCGAAGCCTGCCTACACGTTTGAGTGGATGGGCGAGGCGGCCCAGGTGACGGGCAAACTTCCCCAGAGCGCGACGGCTACACTCGTGCAGGCGGGGCAGTCCACGCCGCTGGCGGTTGGCGATGACGGCAGCTTTACAGCGGACGCTCTCTCCAAGACAGCAGCCACCCTGCGCATTTCGCTCGGCGGTTACTATGACATGGTGCTGGCGCGCCCGGGCGACCAGATGACGGGCACATGGAATATCGGAGAGATTAAGGCGGAGGACTTTACCAAGATTCCGGCTTCGCGCGCGATTGAACTTAATGTGGCCTATCTCGAACCGGTCGCAGGCCAGGATAAGACCGAACGCATTGAGCTCGATAGTCTCGATAACATCGATCTGACGGTGAAGAGCGGCGGCAAGACGCTCAAACCTGCCAAGGGCGACAAGGAAAACGACTTCCGTATCCAGGGCACAGCACTCGTGGTGTCGCAGGCCATTGCCGACGCGGACCAGGATCTGGAGATAACGCTCGAGCCCAAAGACAGCCTCAAGCTGGGTGGGGCGACGGCGACGGTGAAGCCCTCGGCCGGCAAGGTCGATATCGACTTGAAGCCCTGGGGTACGGCGACGGTCACGACCAAGGGCGACTACCAGGGCGCCAACCGCGTGTTGGTGTTCCGTACGTCCGACGGCAAGCTGGTTGCCGACGGTGTCACCTATTTGATGGGTTACGAAGACGATGGCACCACGCCTATCATGAAGGCCGAGACGCCGCGCCTTAAGGCCGGTTCGTACACCATCGTCGCCTTTAACAAGACGAGCTACGACATCCAAGCGACGAGCTATTCCACGTTTAGCCGCCTAGGGCTGACCGTGGGTAAGCATATCGCGCAAAAGCAGGTGAAGATTGAGGACGGCAAACAGCTCGACGTGACGCTCGACGTCCCCACGTTTGACGTGGAGACGTATCGTGCCGAGCGCGGGCTGACGGCGGGCTCGGTTATCGCTGATTCGTCCGCGGTCGTTGGCGTGGAGACCGAGCTGCGCATTCATTACGAGCTCAAGGACAGCCAGGCTGCCAAGATTGAGATTCCGCTGGCCAAGGATGCCGTCGAGGATGTGTCCGCAGGCGCTCGCGAAGCCGGCGCCAGCTCCGATGCCATGTGGGCTGGCACAACTTGGGAGGGCGACAACCTCGTTCTCGATATGAAGAAGAGTGCGGGCGCCGATGTGTTTGTGCGCTTTAAGCCTAAGGCTGCGGGCACCTATGCCATCTCGCCGCTCATTACGCTGGGCGAGGTGACATTGCCGCTGGGAAGCACCACACTCGAGGTTAGCGGATCGCGCATCGAGGTTGACAACACCGACGTTCACAGCCTGCTGGGCAATGTGGCCTACGTTTATGCGGCACCGGGCAAGAGCGTGCAGCTCACCGTGGGGACGGGCTCGTCGGCTGCAAAGTACACCGGTAAGACCAATAAACTCGGCCGTGCCAAGATTGAATACGACCTGCCGCAGGATACGCTTGCCGCCGAGCGCGTGACGCTCGAGGCACGCGTGGGCTCGACCGATGTTGCCGCCGCTGCTGCCGAGGTAACGGCTCGCAATTATGTGCGCTATGTTCCGGGCGCTTCGGTCTGGAACTTTGATGTGACGTATCGTGGCGGTACGCAAAACCTGGTCAAGGATGGCAAGGACACCGGCAAGAGTCTGTGGACCTTCCATCATCTGCCGCAAAAGAAGAACGCCTACTGGACCTTTGACATCACGCTCGAGGTGGGAAACGAAGAGGCCGCCGACACGCTCGACCTGTACGTGGACTGCGTGGATGGCAAGACGGTGACGATTCCTCTGACTCAAAAGTCGCGCGAGGGCACCCATGTGCGCTATGTGGCGGAGTATGTGGACGAGGGTTACCTTAAGCTGCTCGACGAGTTTAACAAGGCGAATGACTCGACCTATGTGAACTGCGGCAACTTTGAGCAGATCTTTATGCCGCAGACCTACCGCATCTCCAATGCTCAGCTTATGACCATGCTGAGTTTTGACGCCAACGCTTCGGCCAAAAAGCATTCCGCCGCGGCCGAGGAGCGCCAGCAGGAGTTCTCGAATGCCGTGCAGCAGTGGCACGAGTATATGATGGATAACTCGTTTAATGATGTCGACGAGGCCTTTAACGACGCGATTGACCAGATGGTCGCTGATGCGTTTGCCGAGGAGGACGAGAACGGTAAAGAGGACGAAGCCCAAGGTGGAGCTGCCCGTAAGGCTCGTCGCGCCCCTGCCGCCAGCGACGGCGAGGGTGATGGTGCTGGCAACGACGAGGCCGCGCAGTTTGCGGCTGAGCTCAAGGCCGCGGTCGGCGGGTCGGCGGCGCTGCTGACCCAGCAGGGCGACAGCTATGGCGTCAATGTGGACAAGATGATCTTTGAGGATGCTTACGGCACCAGCGAGGATTGGTATCAGGAACTCGCGGCGGCCCAGGGCGCGAACGCTGCGGATGCGGCCGCCATCAAGGAGCTCGTCGACCATGCATCGCGAGCGGAGTTTATTGCCCAGCAGGCCGAGGATCTGGTGGGCCAGTCGATGGGTATCGGCCAGCTCAACCAATACGGAAGCTGGAATGACGCAACCGCTGCGGCGCTCAACAAGTGTGCGGGCATTAAGGCCAGCGAGTACAACGGCCAGTCGACGAGCGGGTTTAACGATTTGGGCCAGGCGCTCGGCAGCTCGCTGAGCTACAAGGCGGCTGACGACGATACCGTCAAGGGCTTTAAGGTCGCCGCGCCCGATGGCGAGCAGACGGCCTATATCGAGTCGGAATTTATCGAGAACTCCAATAACAACAAGAACCAGGCGCTTCTGTTTAACTCGATCGCCATGCAGTGCGACATTCTGGACGACCTGTACGACAACTGGAATGTGGTCCATAGCCTCAACAACTCCAAGGTGCGCGGATGGCTCATGGCCTGGAAGCGCAACGGCGACGTGAGCGCCCATATGAAGCTCATCCGCACGATCCGTTCGCTCAAGAGCTATAAGATCGAGTGCGAGATGTTCGGACAGGTCTTTAAGACCGATGCGTGGAAGGCGGCCGGCCAGGCGTTTCCCGCGGCGACCCAGGGCATCGGCATCTTTACCGGCATTTACGGCGTGAACGATGCCAGCAAGAACTGGGAGAACGTGAACGTCCGTATGCAGAAGGTGAAGGGCGAGCGCGAGGGCTATGAGCTTCAGCATACGCGCTTGCTTGCCAAGCCCGAGAAGACCGAGGACGACTGGAAGTGCATTTACGCGCTGCGCGACGCCATGGAGAAGGCGCGTGCGTTTGAGGATCTGCTGTATCGCCAGCTCTGCCACGACAGCACCGATGTGGCAGTAGGCTCCATTATGACAATCGCCGGCGTGCTGACGGCCGGTTCGGCGGGTACCGTGGTGGGCGCTGCCTATGACGCGGCTTCGACCAGCGTAGGTTCGGAGCGCGCGATTAAGCTGACCAATGCCGAATGCGCCTACGATGTTGCCTGCGAGCAGGTGGAGCGCGCGTGCCAGAATCGTATTACGGTCAACTGGGGCGAGCTGACCGATGCCGAGGTCTACAAGGCCAACAAGGACGGCTTGATCTCGGACGAGAAGATGCAGTCGATCTTCGAGGCGCGTTATCGCAATGTGGCTGCCAAGGCTGCACCCGACCCTGCGGGCGTGGTGTACGAGGGCCTGCTGTCCAATACGGTTGAAGGCGCGACGGTTGAGCTGTGGAGCGCCGACGATGCGGCCGGTACCAATGCGGTGCGTTGGGATGCCGAGGAGTATGAGCAGGACAATCCGCTTGCGACGGGTGCGGACGGTGCATACAACTGGAATACGCCGACCGGCTGGTATCAGGTGCGCGTGACCAAGGACGGGTATGAGGAGGCGCGTTCGGCTTGGCTGCGCGTGCCGCCGATTCAGACTGAGGTGAACATTGGCTTGGTGTCGACGACGGCGCCCGAGGTGGCTTCGGCCCATGCCTATACCGATTGCATCGAGGTTGAGTTTGCGCAGTATATGGATGCGAGCGACGATGCCCTGGTCGCATTGTGCGCGCAGGGCTTGGGCGACGTGACGTATACGTGGCTCGACAAGCAGGACGATCCCAATGGCAAGCCGCTGTCGCGCGTGCTGCGTATTCGCTATGCCGATGCGCGTGAGGCGGGCTCGACGGTGGCGTTTGAGCTCGACGGTGCTCGCAACTACGCCGGCACGGCCATGGCGCGCTGGGCAAGTGGCGAGCTTGTCGTGGGCGTTCGTGCCGACAAACTCAAGCTCAACGTGGAGCAGGCCGTGACCATGCTTGATGGCAGTGACTTTGAGCTGGTGGCGCATGTGACCGATAAGGCGGGCAAGCCGTTTGCGGGCGCCAAGGTTAGTGTTGGGCTGGAGTCCTCGGCTATCTGCTCTGTCGATGCCACCCAGGCCGTAACGGGCGAGGACGGCGCGGTGACGTTTGTGCTGCATGGTGCTCTGCCCGGTTTGACGACGTTGACGGCGGCGGTGGACGGCACGGCGCTGTCCAAGCAGGTCGACGTTCGCGTGTCTGCCGAGGCGGTGCGACCGGCGCGACCGGTGGCGACGATTGGTGCGACGACGTTTGGTGCATGGTCGCCCAAGGAGAACTACATTACGGTGCCCAAGGGAACGAAGCTGGAGCTTTCGGCCGAGGATGGCACGACGATTTGGTACACCACCAACGACACCTGCCCCTGCCGTGACGAAGGCCGCGTAAAGTACACCGAGCCTATTGCGCTCGATAGCAACATGTATGTGCGCATTGCGGCACAGCGCCCTGGCATGTCGTACAGCGAGTATTCTGAGCGTCTGAACATTACGATCACGGTGACCGATGAGGCGGTGCCTGAGCCGACGCCCGATCCCGAGCCGACGCCTGGCGACGGCGAGCAGGGCGGCGGTGCGGATGGCTCTGGCGGCACCGGGGTACCTGCGGGCGGTTCGACTTCGACGACGACCACGGTGACGACGAACAAGTCCAAGGGTAAGGGCGAGAACGACAAGAAGTCCGGCGGCACGGAGCTCGCCAGCACGGGTGACTCCACCGCGATGACGGTCGCCGCCTTGGGCATCGCCGGCGCAACCGTTGCCGCGGCCGGCATCGCCGCGACCAAGCGTCGCAAGCGTTAGGTTTTGGCGACAACGCCCATTCTCGGCTTTTGCAAGATCTCAATCTGTAACACCAAGCTGCCCAAAACGGCTCTAGATGTTACAGATTGAGATGAACTGCTCGGCCGCCAATCTAATGTCTCGATCTGTAACACGTAGCGGGGAATTTGGTCTCTAACTGTTACAGATTGAGACAAAGCGGAGGCGGCTGGCGCAAGATCTCGATCTGTAACAACTACAAGGCTCAACGGGCTCCAGGTGTTACAGATTGAGACAAAACGACCAAGCAAGTCCCCAACCACCACCACAAAGGTGCCTGTCCCCATCGTGGTGGTCGGGGCGGCCGGTATAGAAAAAGTCCCCGCCGGGCGTGTGCTCGACGGGGACTTTGCCGTTTGATGGCTAGCGCTGCAGGTGATTACTCGCCCAGCAGGCTCTTGGTGATCGAAGCGGCGGCCTTCTTGCCGGCGCCCATCGCCAGAATGACCGTAGCGGCACCGGTGACGATGTCGCCGCCGGCCCAGATGCGGGGATCGGTGGTCTGG
The DNA here is from genome assembly GCF_964259375.1 of Collinsella aerofaciens ATCC 25986. Lineage (GTDB taxonomy): Bacteria > Actinomycetota > Coriobacteriia > Coriobacteriales > Coriobacteriaceae > Collinsella > Collinsella aerofaciens_BO. Next base: position 14,340 of record NZ_CAXVJM010000018.1, on the reverse strand, counting down.
CCGGTCTCCTCGTCGGCAACGATGTAGCCCCACTTGTTGAGCTCCATCTTGCCGCCGATCTTCTTTGCGAAGGGGTTGGCGTTGGTGCCGATAGCCGAGATCGCGACGTCGCAGGGGATCTCCTCGATGGCGCCCTCGATGGGCACCGGGCGGCGACGGCCGGACTCGTCAGGCTCGCCGAGCTCCATCTTCTGGACCTTGACGGCGCACACGGAGCCGTCCTCGCCAGCGACAAACTCGAGCGGGGAGACGAGCGGCAGAACCTCGACGCCCTCGGCCTTAGCATGGTGCAGCTCGGCGCGACGGCAGGGCATCTCGTCCTCGGTACGACGGTAGGCGATGATGGCATGCTCGGCGCCCAGGCGCTTGGCGGTACGGACGGCGTCCATAGCCACGTTGCCGCCACCAAAGACGACGACGTTCTTGCCGTGCTTGGTGGGGGTGTCGTACTCGGGGAACTTGTTGGCCTTCATCAGGTTCACGCGGGTGAGGTACTCGTTCGCGAAGAAGACGTTGGGCAGGTTCTCGCCGGGGACGTTGAGGAACTTGGGCAGGCCAGCGCCGGTCGCCACGTAGATGGCGTCGAAGCCCTGCTCGAACAGCTCCTCGGCCGTGGCCATGTTGCCCACGACGGAGTTGTACTCAAACTTGACGCCCATGTCCTCCAGGCCGTCAATCTCGCGCTTGACGACTGCCTTGGGCAGACGGAACTCGGGGATGCCGTAGACCAGCACGCCGCCGCCGGTGAAGAAGGCCTCGAAGACGGTGACGTCAAAGCCGTTGCGGGCGAGCTCGCCGGCGCAGGTGATGCCGGACGGGCCGGAACCGACGACGGCGACCTTCTTGCCGTTCTTGGGGGCCATCTTGGGCGTGGAGGCGAGCTCGGGGCGGTCACCCAGGAAGCGCTCGAGCTGGCCGATGGCCACGGGCTCGGACTTCTTGCCACGGATGCACTTGCCTTCGCACTGGTTCTCCTGCGGGCAGACGCGACCGCAGATGGCGGGAAGCATGGAGTCCTCGCGGATGGTATCGAGAGCGCCGCCGAAGTCCTTTGCGCGGATCTGCTCGATAAAGCGGGGGATGTTGATGTTGACGGGGCAGCCCTCAACACAGAACGGCTTCTTGCAGTTGAGGCAGCGCTCGGCCTCGGCCAGCGCCATCTCCTCGGTGAAGCCCTTGTCGACGGGGCGGAAGTCGCAGGCGCGCTCGGCAGCCGGCTCCTCGTTATCGGGGGTGCGGGGCGACTTCATATCGGCAACGAAACGACCGTTAACTAGTGGCATGCGCAGCTCTTTTCCTCATAGGCCTTGAGGGACGCGCCCTCTTCGGAACGGTAAGCGGCCTGGCGGGCACGAAGGTCATCCCAGTCGACCAGGGTGGCATCGAAGTCGGGGCCGTCGACGCAAGCGAACTTGGTCACGCCGCCCACCTCGACGCGGCAGCAGCCGCACATGCCGGTGCCGTCAACCATGATGGGGTTGAGCGACGCGGTGATGGGGGTGTCGTACTTCTGGGCGGTGAGGGTCGAGAACTTCATCATCGGAACGGGGCCGACGCAGAAGACCTGGCTCACGGCCTTGTCCTGCAGCAGGCGCTCCAGCGGAGCGGTGACAACGCCCTGCTCGCCGTAGGAGCCGTCATCGGTAGTGATGTGGATGTGGTCCTCGTCGAGGAGCTCGCGGAACTGGTCCTCCATGAGCAGGAGGTCCTTGGTGCGGGCGCCCATGATGGCGTGCACCTCGTGACCGGTCTCGACCAGGTGCTTAGCGACCGGGAAGGCAATTGCCAGGCCGACGCCGCCGCCAATGACGGCGCAGGGGCCCTCGGCCATCTCGGTGGGAACGCCCAGCGGGCCCACGACGTCGCGCAGCGACTCGCCGGCCTCGTAGGTGGAAAGCATCTCGGTGGTCTTGCCGATCACCATGAAGATGAACTCGACCCAGCCCTCGTCACCGTTCCAGCCGGCCAGGGTAAACGGGACGCGCTCGCCCGTCTCGTTGGCGCGAACCATGAGGAACTGTCCAGCGTGCGCATGTTTGGCGATTGCAGGCGCCTCGATGCGGAACTTGAACACCTTCTCAGAGAACTGCGTCTTCTCCAGGATCTTATACATAGAACCCCTCTCTTGTTAGGGCCGCCGAACCGTGCCTCCACGGAAATGGACGGTAGCCCGAATAAAACCGTACGCGCACAGGCGTTGTGCAGACATACGGTACAAATTATACCCTCATGGACATGTCACTTACGTGTGTCTTCGGCGGTTGGGAGCAGGGTTTATCCACTTCGGCCTACCAAACAGGGGCAGGTATATTTTGGTCAGTTTTATCGGGTAAAACGGCAAAGGGGGCCGGCCTCGGGTTGTGATGAGGCCGGCTCCCTTTGGGGTGCTATGTGCGTATGGCGGCGCGCGGTTTATTACGATGCCGCAAATGGAGCGTTTCCGCAGGTAAAACCTGCCAAAATAAACATCCCTAAATGGTAGGTTTTAGTGCTTGCCGTTGGCGGAGGCGGCGCCGTTTACGTGATCGCGGGCATAGATCACGCCGTGCACGATGGCCAGGCCGGCGGCGTCGGCCGCGCGGGCGCAGGTGTCCTGGAAATCCTCGGCCTCGCGGGCGCGCAGCTGCTTGAGCACGTAGTCGGCGACGGCCATCTTGCCGGGAGGGTTGCCGATGCCGGTGCGGATGCGGCTGAAGTCGCGGCTGCCCATCTTGTCGATGATGGAGCGCAGGCCGTTGTGACCGGCGTGGCCGCCGCCCACCTTGACGCGCACGTCGCCGGCGGGAATATCGAGCTCGTCGTGGATTACGAGCAACTCCTCGGCCTTGATCTTGTACTCGCGGCAGAGCTTGGAGATGGGACCGCCCGAGGTATTCATGTACGACTGCGGCTTGACCAGCACAATCTGCCGCTTGCCTCCCTCTTCCTCGGGGTCGTTGATGTTGATGACCGCGACCTCGGCGCCGGCCTGGTTTTTCCAGTACGTGACGCCGGCCTGACGGGCCAGCTCGTCGATTGCCTTAAAGCCGGCGTTGTGGCGGGTCTCGGCATATTCCTCGCCCGGGTTGCCAAGCCCGGCAACCATGCGAATCTTAAGCGGCTGTGCAGCTGCCATATGCTTCCTTTCGTTACACAAAAGTTTAATCAACGACAAAGGCTACCACGCCCGCCGAAGGCGAGGAAAGGTTGCAGCAAAGTCATTTCAGAAAACAGCTGCCCCGAGACAGCAGGAAGCCCCGGACACGCTGGGAGGGGTTATCAAAGCGAACATCCCGCAGCCGCAAAGCGGCGAGGACGTTCGCGTGATAACCCCGCAGGCGCGTCCGGGGCTTCCGGAGGGATGCGAGGGTCGAGCGACTACAGCGCGAAGTCGCCGCCGACGAGCGTGGAGACGGGCTCCTCGTGGTAAACGGCGGAGATGGCCTGAGCGAACTCCTCGGCGACCGAGATGGTCTTGATCTTGCCGCCGACCTCGACGGGAATGGCGTCGGTGACGACGCACTCGACGATCGGGGCGTCGTTCAGGCGCTCGATGGCCGGACCGGAGAAGATGCCGTGGGTGGCGCAGACGTAGATGTCGCCAGCGCCCATAGCCTTGAGCTCCTTGACGTTGGCGCACAGGGTGCCAGCGGTGTCGATCATGTCGTCGTTGATGACGCAGGTCTTGCCCTTGATGTCACCGATGATGCCCATGACCTCGGCGGCGTTGTGGCGCGGACGGCCCTTGTGGGCGATGGCCAGGTCGCAGCCGAGCATGTCGGACAGCTTCTTGGCGGCCTTGGCGCGACCCACGTCGGGGGAGACGACAACCAGGTTGTCGGTGTCGAAGTGCATGTCGTTGTAGTACTGGCCAAACAGCGGCAGTGCGGACAGGTGGTTAACCGGGATATCAAAGAAGCCCTGGATCTGACCCTGGTGCAGGTCGAGGGTGATGATGCGGTCGACACCGGCGCGCTCGAGCAGGTTGGCGACGAGGCGGGCGGTGATGGGCTCGCGCGGGCCGGCCTTGCGGTCCTGGCGGGCATAGCCGTAGTGGGTGATAACGGCGGTGATGGAGCGGGCGGATGCGCGCTTGGCAGCGTCGGTGGCGATGAGCAGCTCCATGAGCATGTCGTTGACGTTGCCGCCAGCCACGGACTGAATCAGGAAGACGTCGGCGCCGCGGACGGTCTCGTCGTAGCGGGCGTAAATCTCACCGTTGGCGAACTGCTTTAGCGTAAGGCCCGAAAGCTCGACCCCAAGGTACTCAGCGATCTTCTGAGCGAGGGGACGGTTGGAGGAACCGGAATACACGCGGATGGACTTGCGCATATTCTCCGACTTCTCGGGATCATTAATCGGCATTACCCTTCTCCTTTATACATCGAATGCCATATAGATGCCTTTTTGCATTGTAACCGTGCGGCGGGGTTAATCGGGTCTTGATAACGTCTTTACCGTCAACGGACACGAACCGACCACTCATCCGGTCGCGCAGGTCACGATAGAAAAAGGAGCCGTCCCCATGGAACAGCTCCTTTTGTGCTTGGTAAAACGTTATACCTCGTCGTCCTCGTGCAGACGGCGGCGATAATCGGCGGCCCAGCCCTCAATATTTACCTGACGGGCGCGGCCCAGACCGAGTGCGTCGGCCGGGACCGGCTCGGTGATGACGGAGCCGGCGGCCACGAGCGCACCGTCGCCAATCTGGGCGGGCGCGACCATCATGGTGTCGGAACCGATGAAGGCATCCTTGCCGATGACGGTCTTGTGCTTGTGGACGCCGTCGTAGTTGCAGGTGATGGAGCCCGCGCCCACGTTGACGCCGGAGCCCATGGTGGTATCGCCGATGTAGGACAGGTGAGGCACCTTGGAACCCTCGCCGATCGTGGACTTCTTAATCTCCACGTGCGTACCGGCCTTGGAGCCGTCGAGCATGTGGGTGCCCGGGCGCAGGTAGGCGCGCGGGCCGCAGTCGACGCCGTTCTCGATGACGGCTTCGATGGCGATGGTCTCATCGATGATGCAGCCGCTGCCGACGGTGGTGTCGGTGAGGCGGCTGTTGGGGCCGAGCTGGCACTCCTCGCCCACGGTGACGTGGCCGATCAGGTGCGTCTGCGGCCACACGACGGTGTCGCGGCCGATGGTGGCGTCGGGGCCGATCCAGGCCTGCGTGGGGTCGATGAAGGTGACGCCCTCGGCCATCCAGTGCTCGTTGATGCGGTCGCGCGCGATGGCGGTGAGCTGCGCGAGCTGGATGCGGCTGTTGACGCCCAGGCCGTCGCGGTAGTCGTCGCAGTGGAAGATGGAGACCGCCTGGCCGTGACCCTTGAGGATTTCGAGCATGTCGGGCAGGTAGTACTCGGACTGTGCGTTGTCGTTGCCGATCTCGTTGATGTGGGCGGCGAGCTGCGCGCCGTCGAAGGCGTAGCAGCCGGCGTTGCACTCCAGCAGCGTGGCGGCCTGCTCGGGCGTGCAGTCCTTCTGCTCGATGATGCGCTCGATCTGACCATCGGCGCCCAGCTTGATGCGGCCGTAGCCAAAGGGATCGGGCGGGGTCATGGTCATGACGGTGCAGGCGAGCTCGCCGGTGGCGACGGTCTGCGCGAACTTGGCGACGGTGTCGGCGGTGATGAGTGGCAGGTCGCCGTTGAGCACGACGACGGGGCCTTGCGTGATGCCGCAGGCCTCGAGCGCGACCTTGACGGCGTGGCCGGTGCCCAGGCGCTCGGTCTGCTCGACGCACTCGACCTTGGTGGCGCTGTTGGCATAGGCGCCATCGATGAGGGCGCGCATCTCGTCGGCGTGGCTGCCGATGACGACCACGACGCGGCTGCAGCCGGCCTTGATGGTGGCGTCGACGATCCACTGGACCATGGGCTTGCCCAGGATCTTGTGCGAAACCTTGCAGTGGTTCGACTTCATGCGGGTGCCCTCGCCGGCGGCGAGGATAATTGCGGTTGCGTCCATGTGATCTCCTGTTACGTTATAGAGACGTGTGTTTGGAAACGATACACGGCGCAATATGATACCGCAGGCATATGATGAGCGCGTAACGATTGGTTTGCGGCGGTTGAGGCTTGCGCCGCCGGCGTGGCGTTTGCGCCGCTCGCGGGCGGCGTTGGCGGTATTGCGGAGCTGTCGTTTGAGCGAGGGGATGGGGGTGCCCATGGATATCATGCGAGAGGAGTTTGGCGGCGAGCCCGTCGCGGCATTCTCGATGTCGCATCCGGCGGTGCCGGCGCTCTATATAGTGCTGACGCTGGGGCTCACCATGTTCTCGATGCAACCGGTGCTGATCGCGCTGTCGCTTGCGGGCGGGCTGGCGTATGGATTTGCGATGCGTGGGGCTGCCCGCACGCTGGGCGCACTTCGCTGGCAGCTGCCGGTGATTTTGATTATCGCGCTGGTCAATCCACTGTTTAGCGCTTCGGGTTCGACGGAGCTGTTTCGTATTGGCATGCGTGCGGTGTATCTAGAGAGCATGGTTTACGGCCTGTGCATGGGCGGGCTGTTTGTGGCGAGCGTGCTGTGGTTTGAGGCCGCGGCGTCGATGCTCGAATACGACAAGGTGCTCGCGCTGTTGGGCAACGCTGCGCCGGTGATCGCGCTCATGATTTCGATGTGCATGCGGCTTATCCCACAGTTTTTGCGCCGCGGCCGCACGGTGCTGGCGGTACAGGACGCGATCGATGTGCCGGGGCGTGCGCCCGCCGATCCCGTGCGATCGCGCCTGCGGGCATCGAGCGTACTGATGGGCTGGGGCATGGAAGATTCGCTTGAGCGCGCGGATGCCATGCGCTCGCGCGGGTGGGGCGCCGCGACGCGTCGCACGACGTACGCGCGGTATCGGCTAGGGCGCGGCGACGCTGCCGCGCTGGTTGGACTTGCGGTGTTTAGTGCCGCCGCGGTGGCGGTGGCATGGACCGCGACAACGCAGTATTCGTTTTACCCGCAGCTTTCGGTGCCCGCGCCGTGGCTGGGCTATGCCGTGTACGCTGCCTGGATGGTGCTGCCCTGTGTGTTGCATGCGATCGATGAGAAGAGGTTTGGCTGATGGCTCGGTTGGATAGGGGCCCGGTGTCGGGCGCGGCGTGCGGCCCGGATATGCCGGCGATTGAGGTGCGGAGCCTGAGCTTTGCCTACCCCGGGGCTGATGCTGCGGTGCTCGAGGGGCTCGACTGGTCTGTTCCCCAAGGTGCATTTGCGCTGCTTGTTGGCGGTACCGGATCGGGTAAGTCGACGCTGCTCTCGCTGCTCAAGTCCGAGATTTCGCCGACGGGCGAATGCGCTGGCGAGCTGCGCGTGCTGGGCGAGAACGTTGCCGACATGGACGTGCGCGCGTCTGCGGAGCGCGTGGGCTACGTGTTCCAGGATCCCGAGAACCAGATTGTGTGCGAGACCGTGTGGCACGAGATGGCGTTTGGCCTAGAGAATCTGGGTGTGTCGCGCGACGAGATGCGCCGCCGTGTTGCCGAGACCAGCTATTTCTTTGGTCTGGAGGACTGGCTTCATCGCGATACCGATACGCTTTCGGGTGGCCGCAAGCAGCTGCTGTCGCTTGCCGCCGTTCTGGCGCTGCGTCCGCGCGTCCTGTTACTCGACGAGCCCACGTCTCAGCTCGATCCCGTTGCCGAGAAGAATTTTCTGCACGCGCTGTTTCGCGTGAACCGTGAACTGGGCTGCACGGTTGTTGTGGCCACGCATCAACCGCGGCCGATGCTCGAGTATGCGACGTGTGCGTACCGGATTGAGGGCGGTCGCGTGCGCGAGGTGGCGGATATGGCTTCTTTGGGACGCCGAGAATCGCTGTTTTCCGATGACATGTTGGGGTGGGGTGCCATCCGATGTGCAAAAAACGGAGTATTCAGCAGGCGTGAGGACAATTTGGGCTCTCTGGAGCCGCCCGGGGACGTATCGAGCGCGAAAAAAAGTTCGGAATTGGACAAATCGTCCGAATTTGTGGCGCAAACGTCGCTCGAGAACGGCTCGGAAGCCTTCCCGCGCACGGATGGAAACAGAATACTCCAAAAAATGCACGGCGGGTCGGCTACCACCCTGTCGGAAGGCTGGTTTCGCTACGATCGCGCGGGCGGTTGGGTGCTGCGCGGGCTCGATGTGACATTTTCAGCCGGCGCGGTTCATGCGGTCGTGGGCGGAAACGGCTGTGGCAAGTCGACGATGCTCTCGGTGCTGGCCAAGACGGCTAAGCTGCAGCGTGGCCGCATGGTGCGCGGGGCGGCTTCGGCGGCTCTGCTGCCACAGAATCCCAAGGCATTGCTGGTCGCCGAAACGGTGCGCGACGAGCTGATGGAATGGGCTTCGACCTGCGGATACGACGAGGCCGCAGTACAGGAGCAGACAGCGCGCCTGGGCCTAGCGGGCTTGGAGGCGCGTCACCCGTACGATCTTTCGGGCGGTCAGCGCCAGCTGCTTGCGTTGGCAAAGCTGCTGTTGATTGGCCCGGAGCTGCTGCTGCTTGATGAGCCCACCAAGGGTTTGGACCTGGCCAGCCGCCGCATCATCGCTCGCGCCCTGCGTGACCATGCGAATGCCGGCGGCACCGTCATCATGGCCACGCATGACCTGGACTTCGCCGAGCAGGTTGCCGACGACATTGCCATGATGTTCGACGGCGAAGTTGCCTACATGGAGCCGCCGGCAGATTTCTTTGCCGACAACGTGTTTTATAGGGCGTGATGGAATGGCGGATTATCGCGGCTTGCGCCTGCTTACAAAACTGGAGATTCCGCTGTTGTTGGCGGTGCCGGTGGTAATGGCCGCCGCATTGCTGGCGGGCATTGAGCAGGCGGCGCTTGCCATGCTGGTTGTAGTGGCGCTCGTGCTCGCACTGTTTTTTGCGGGCTATGAGACATCACGTCCAGGCCTGCGCCAGATCATGCCCACGCTGGTGCTGGCGGCGCTGGCCGCGGCGGGGCGCATCCTGTTTGGGCCCATTCCCGATTTTAAGCCCGTGAGCGCTATCGCCATTATCGCGGGTGCGACACTTGGCCGTCGCAATGGTTTTATGGTCGGCGCGTTGGCAGCGCTGACCAGTAATTTCTTTTTTGGACAGGGTATGTGGACGCCGTGGCAGATGTATGCCTGGGGTCTGGTGGGCTACATCGGTGGCGCACTGGCGCATGCGGGCGCGTTTGACCGCGCCGATGGAACCGTGCGAATGCCGGCGCTGTTGGCGTATGGCTTTGCGTCGGGCCTGCTGTATGGCGTCGTGATCAACGCGTATGACATCATCGGTTTTGTGCAGCCGCTCACCTGGGCAGGCGCCATAGCGCGTCTTGCTACGGCGGTGCCGTTCGACATCACGCATGGCCTCGCGACCTGCGTGTTCTTGGCCGCTCTGTACAAGCCCTGGTGTCGCCGCATCAACCGCGTCGTCGTGAAGTACGGGCTGTAGGGCTGGTTATGCTGGGGTGGGAATCAATACTGCCGAAGTGCCATTTCAAAACTATGCCGGTTTACGGGGCCAGATTGGCACAGGCAGACCATACCGGCTATTTTTGAAATAGAGCAAGCCGTTTACCTGCGGTTTTATTATTTCGGAATTGCGTATGGTTGGGGGTTTGCGATTCAGCCCCGTAAACCGGCATAGTTTTGGAATGGCCGGCTGATATGACGGGCATCGTGGCCCTCAAGAGCCAAATTGATCCGTTTTCTTCCGTCTCCAGACATCCCCGGGGAATCAGCTGAACCCGCCCGCCACGGAATCGGCCTATCTACTACGTTTGGCCCGACACCCCCAAACACAACCGCGTTTTATGAAAAACCGCAGGCTTTCTACCTGCGGTTTTCTTTTTGCGTTGTTCGCTGTGGTTGAGGGTAGTGGCTTAAACGTAGTAGATGGCCCAGTTTCGTGGCAAGCGGGCCGCGTGGATGCCCTCGCGAGGTGAAAAATGATCCCTTTTCCTCCGTCCCCAGGGGATTAGTTGGGGCTAGAGCTCTAGGGTGACGGTGACGGGGCAGTGGTCGCTGCCAAAGATGTCGTCGCGGATGCCGGCGTCGCGCACGTTGCCGGCGATTGCGTCGCTCACCAGGAAGTAGTCGATGCGCCAGCCGGCGTTGTTCTTGCGGGCATTAAAGCGATAGCTCCACCAGCTGTAGACGCCCTCGACGTCGGGATTTGCCGCGCGCCAGGTATCGGTAAAGCCGGCGTTGAGCAGCTCGGTGAACTTGCCGCGCTCCTCGTCCGAAAAGCCTGCGTTGCCGCGGTTGGACTTGGGGTTCTTAAGATCGATCTCCTCGTGTGCCACGTTAAAGTCGCCGCAGGTCACCACGGGCTTTCCGGTCTCGCGCTCGAGGCCTGCCAAAAAGCCGCGGTAGGCATCGTCCCAGGCCATGCGTACATCGATGCGCGCGAGCTCGTTTTGGGCGTTGGGCGTATAGACGTTGACAAACCAAAACTTGTCGAACTCGAGCGCACAGACGCGGCCCTCGGTTGCGGCTTGGGCGACGAGCTCAGCAGCCCCGCCCTCGCCGGCGTAGGGCAGCAGCGCGTCGGCGCGCAGCACGCGCAGCGGTTCCTGGCGGCTAAAGACCGCGGTGCCCGAGTAGCCCTTGCGCTCGGCGTAGCTCCAGGTTTGGTGATAGCCGGGCAGGTCGATATCGACCTGACCCTCTTGCAGCTTGGTCTCCTGCAGCGCCAGGATGTCGACGTCGAGGTCCTGTGCGATCTGGATAAAGCTCGGGTCTTTTTTGAGCACGGCGCGCAGGCCGTTGACGTTCCACGAGGCGAAAGTGTAAGTCTGGGGCATGGTGTCCTTTCAACGGGGTTGGCAGGCTTAAGATTAACGCAACAAGAGCGGGGCGGAGTCCGCGAGTGATAGTGCGAACGCCGCCGTCCCGGAGACACGGACGGAGGACATATATGACGCAGGCAATATCGGACTCCAAACAGGCCTCCGCCGCGCTGGCGGAGCTGTTCGAAACCCATAGCCACGTGGTCTTCTTTGGCGGCGCGGGCGTTTCCACGGCAAGCGGCATTCCCGATTTCCGCAGCGTGGACGGTCTGTATCACCAGCGGTTTTCCTATCCGCCCGAGACTATGCTCTCGCACAGCTTTTACGAGGCGCATCCGGCGGAGTTTTTCGACTTCTACCGCACCAAGATGATCGCGCTTAACGCTAAGCCCAACCGCTGTCACACCAAGCTGGCCGAGCTGGAGCGTGCCGGCAAGCTCGACGCCGTGGTGACGCAAAACATCGACGGCTTGCATCAGGCGGCTGGTTCACGACGCGTGTTTGAGCTGCATGGCTCGGTCCACCGCAATATCTGTCAGACGTGCGGCGCGGTCTACAGCGCCGAATGGATTTGCGCGCGCGAGCACGAGGATGCCGCGGGCGTGCCCGTGTGCCCTGCGTGCGGCGGTCGCATCAAGCCAGATGTGGTCCTCTACGAAGAGCCGCTCGATGAGCGTGTGCTTACCGGCGCCGTTGCTGCCATCGCCGCAGCCGACGCCCTCGTCGTGGGCGGAACCTCGCTCGTAGTGTATCCGGCGGCGGGCCTCACGCGTTACTTTACTGGCGATACGCTGGCCATTTGCAATTTGGCGCCTACCGATCAGGATGCAAATGCCGACCTGCTGATTTCTTGCGACATCGCGGCCGCGTTTGCATTCTAGCCCGCGCGCGCGGATACAATAGAAAGACTGATTGCAAAGCGACCCCGCCGCCAGCGCCCGAGCGCGGCGGCGTGGGCATTTTAGGAGGATGTTCATGGCGAACGACAGCAAGACATGGCGGTGCGGAAAGTACGAGCTCAGCTTTGACCGTCCGCGCATCATGGGCGTCCTCAACGTGACGCCCGATTCGTTTAGCGACGGCGGTGAGCACTTCGACCCGGATGCCGCCATCGAGTACGGCCTGGCGATGCTCGACGCCGGCGCCGATATCATCGACGTGGGCGGCGAGTCCACGCGCCCCGGCTTTACCCCGGTCAACCCCGACGAGGAGGCGCGTCGCGTGCTGCCCGTCGTGCGCGCGCTCGCCAAAGAGGGCGCCATCGTCTCGATTGATACGCGTCATGTGGCGGTTGCCAAGGCGGCGGTGCGCTGCGGTGCTTCGATTGTTAACGACGTGACGGGCTTCACCGACCCCAAGATGGTTGAGTTCGTTAAGACGAGCACCTGCGGCGTCATCGTAATGCACGCCGGCGAGGTCGCCGCACCCGCCCGCACGCACGCGACGGTGCAGCTCGATACCTCGGCTGCGGCGTTTGTTGCCGAGAAGGCGCGCGAAGCGGCTGCCGAGGCCGCGCGCGAGGCCGAGAAGCCGGCCCGTCGCCGTCGCGGCAAGTTGCTGGGCGAGCCCAAGACGGAGGCCAAGCTGCCGGGTGGCGTGGTGCAGCCCTCGCTGCCGTTTGGCGATCCGGAACCCGCGCCCGAGCCTACGGACGAGCAGAAGCAGGAGGCACCGGCCGCCGAAGAGGCCGCCCCTGTCGCCGAGGCCGCCGCGAGCCCTGAGTCCGCGCCGGAGCCCAGCGATCACCTGGCAGCCATGATGCGCCGCAGCGCCCGCCGCGAGGAGGCCTACGTGCCCACCTCTCAGCTCCGCCGCTTTACCCTGCCAGATTCGGCGCCCATCATGCGCCGCGTCATGGGCTTTCTGTCCGATCAGGCCCGCGCGCTCATCCACGCCGGCGTGTCGCGCGACCGCATCTGCATCGATCCGGGCCCGGGCTTTGGCAAGACGGCCAACGAGGACATCGTCATCCAGCGCGAGACCGCCAAAATGGCGTCGTTGGGCTATCCGCTCATGTGCGCCGTGTCGCGCAAGCGCTTTGTGGGCGCTGTCTCGGGCGTGACCGAGGCCGCCGAGCGCGATGCCGCCACGTTTGGCGTGTGCCTGGGCGCCATCCAGGCCGGCGCCAACATTGTGCGCGTGCACGACGTCGCGGGCTTTGCGCAGTTCCTGAACGGTTACTGGGCTGTTGCCAAGCCGCAGCCGCGTCGCGCGTTTGTGGCCGTGGGCTCCAACCTGGGGCATCGTTGCGACAACATCCGCGCCGCGCGCGACATGATTGCCGAGGTTCCGCTCACCTGCGTGTCCAACTGCTCGCGCATCTATGAGAGCGAACCGGCCTACGAGACGCGCCAGGACGCCTTTGCCAACGCCGTCATCGAGATTAAGACCGAGCTGGCACCGCTGGTGCTGCTCGACGAGCTTATGAAGATCGAGGCCGAGCTGGGCCGCGACCGCTCCAAAAAGGCCAAGGCAAACGGCCCGCGCACCATCGACTTGGATCTGCTGTGGATGGACGGCGAGACCCACGGTGGCAAAAAGCTGCGCCTGCCGCATCCGCTCATTGGCGAGCGCGACTTTGTGCTTGTGCCGCTCGAGGACCTGATGCACGACCCGGCGCGGTTCTTCCGCTACAACGGCGTCGAGGTCAAGGAGCCCGAGGATCGCGTGGGCCATATCGTGGGCGAATTGGGGCGTATGTAGATGATCGAGATGAATGCTGTTGCCGCCGGTACCGAGCTCGACGCGGCGCGTGACGCGGGCCGCGAGGGCATGTCCACGGGCTGGTGCGCGTGGAGCGCGGGCGATGCATCGCTGGCGTTTTCGCTGGTCGTGCGCCCCGATGTGAACATGCACGCCTTCCACGGCCTGCCGTTTGTGGCCGCAATGGGCATGATGGACGCGCTCGCGGGCACGGCCGCAACGCCGGGTCTGGGGCTTGCCGGCAAGGTGGGCATCCGGTGGCCGAGTGACATCGTGTGCGGCGCTCCTGCGTTTGAGACATCGCTCGCGCGCGTCGCCGTCAACGGTGGTGCCGGTGCCGCGGGCATGTTCGGTGCCGTGACGGTGGATATTGAGCGCGCGGCGCTGGGCGAGCTTGGCGTGGATGTGGCTGACGAAGCGCTGGTCGAGGCATTAGCCACCGCCGTGTTGACCCGCGTTGACGCCTGGGCTGTTGCCGCCAACACACCACAGGGCGCTGCCGGCCCGCTGGCCCCGGTGCTGGGCGAGTACTTCGACATGGTGCCGCTGCTGGGCCGTCAGGTCGCGGCGGTGTCGCCCAACGGCCTGCCGCTCGCGGTCGGCGTGTTTGCGGGCCTGGACATCTGGGGCCGCGCGACCATTAAGACCGACGCCGGCGAGCAAGAGTTTCCGCCCGAGGCCGTACGGATTCGCGGGCTGTAACGCGAGGCGCCCGCGCTCAAAGATAACGATGACAACAAGACCCTCCTCGGCTGTGCCGGGGAGGGCTTCGCTTGTTTGAGGAACGGGTTGCCAGCGCCCTATTCCTCAAAACTGAAATATTTGGTTGATTTTCAATCTCAACGCAACAGCCTGAACGGACCCCGCGTTTCCGCAGCTATCGCAACGCGGAAATAGCTCC
>NZ_CAXVJM010000017.1:38444-48603 GCF_964259375.1 Collinsella aerofaciens ATCC 25986 | reverse complement strand
CGGATTCGCGCCTCAGGACTCAGCGCAACGCGTTGCGCTGAGTCCTGAGGCTGTTGCAATGAAAATGAGAATCAAGGCTCCCGGATGGCCCCAAAAATTTTTTCAAAAAAGTTGTTGCGCGCCGGACAGACTTCTGTGTATACTAATCCCCGCAGCGCACGCGAGCGGAAACAAACGCGAACGACTGCCTGGGGAGTTAGCTCAGTTTGGTTAGAGCGCCGGCCTGTCACGTCGGAGGTCGCGGGTTCGAGCCCCGTACTTCCCGCCAACGCAATTAAAGCCACGTCTTCGGACGTGGCTTTTTGCGTTTGATAGGACCTCGATCCCATTGGCCCCTTTCGCCCAAAAGCAAATCCTTCCAATTCCCGGACAAGCTCCGTTTGAGACATATGTTCAAACAAGGCGTTTGTTGCGCAACACCAGTTCAACGAAGCAGGGGGTTAGGTTATACTGAATTGCACTGTGGGCCGTTTTTGATGCAAGAGGCTTCAAACACGGCATTCAGTGGGCACCCGTTTTGCTATCTGGGCGTCCATACGGTCATTGGTGTCTCGACGTAAGCTCGGCCCCGGAGCTCGTTCGAGCTGTTCCTATTCCTTGAAAGGGGAAAAATGGACATATCGAGGAAGACTGATTACGCCCTTCGCATGCTCGCGATGCTTGCCGAGGACCCGGAGCGTCTGCTTTCTGTTCGCACCGCCGCCGAAGAGGTCAATGTTCCGTATTCGTTTGCCCGTTCGATCCAGCATGGTTTGGTTCAGGCCGGTATTGTGGAGAGCCTGCGTGGCGTCCATGGCGGCATGCGTCTTAAGGTCAGCCCCGACGATGTCACCATCCGCCAGGTCGTTGAGGCCGTTCAGGGCCCCATGGTCATGAACGATTGCACCGCGCCCGATGGCGACTGTGCGCGCATGGGCACGTGCTGCTATCATCCCCTGTGGGCCGGAGCTCAAGCGCTGATGCGCGACTACCTCGATTCCGTTTCGCTGGGCGATATCGTTGCTCACCGCCAGTTCCCGGCCGTCGATTCCAAGTTCGCCGACCGCGATGCGTTTCCTGAGTACGCCACCTGTGCGTGCGCTTGCCGGGAGGAATAGCGCCGCATAAGGAGCATAGCCATGATTCAGGACCCCTTTCGTTCGATGATTCGTTCGGAAGGGGTCCTGCGTTATCGCGACCTTCCGTGGCGTCGCACGCGCGACCCGTACATTATTTGGCTTTCTGAGGTTATGCTGCAGCAAACGCAGGTGCCGCGTGTGGAGACGCGTATGCCCGCGTGGCTCGATCGATTTCCAACCGTGCAGGCGCTTGCCCAGGCCGCGCCTTCCGATGTTTTGGACGCTTGGCAGGGGATGGGCTACAACCGACGCGCCCTGGCGCTCCACAAGGCCGCTCAGCGCGTTGTAGAGGACTGGGACGGGGAGTTTCCACGTGAGACGCGCGACTTGGTCGCCCTGCCCGGTATTGGTCCGGCGACGGCGCAGGGCATCCGGTCGTTTGCGTTCGATCTACCGGGTGTGTATCTGGAGACCAACGTGCGCACGGTCTTTCTGCATCATTTCTTTCCCGATGTGCCGGCCGTTCCCGATCGCGAGCTGGTGCCGCTGATTCAGGCCGCCTGTCCGGCGGCTCCCGGCGCGACGGCGGATGAGATCGCTCCCTTTGCCGTGCCGCTCGATGATGCCGACACACCGCGCGCATGGTATTACGCGCTGCTGGATTATGGCGCGTATCTTAAGAAGACGCTGCCCAATCCGTCCAGGCGCTCGGCGAGCTATAGCCGTCAGTCCAAGTTTGAGGGCTCGCGCCGTCAAAAGCGCGCCCATATTGTGCGCATGCTGCTGGCTGCGCGCGATGGACGGCCGGCGGGCATCACACTCGCCGAGGCCGTGGCGGGTGTCAACGAAATGGAGGCGGCGGCAGGCCGCGAGCCGGTCGATCACGATCTTGTCGCAGGCATTTTGGCCGACTTGGAGCGTGAGGGCTTTTGCCGCGTGGAGGGCGACCGCTGGCTAAGCGTGTAGCCCATCCGAATCTGAAGAACAGGATTGTAAGGTTTAGATTTTCGACATGAGGGCATCCTAAAGACAAGGCCGCCCGAAGCCTACGGGCGGCATGTGTTGAAGGGAAGTACACCTATGGATTTTGAGAACTCTCAGACCAAGAAGAACCTCGAGGCCGCTTTTGCCGGTGAGTCCCAGGCGCACACCAAGTATCGCTACTACGCATCTAAGGCCAAGAAGGATGGTTACGTTCAGATCTCGAATATCTTTGCCGAGACCGCAGGCAACGAGTCCGAGCACGCCAAGTTGTGGTTTAAGTATCTGCACGACGGCGCCGTTCCCGACACCCTGGACAACTTGCGTGATGCCGCTGCGGGAGAGAACTACGAGTGGACCATGATGTACGACGAGTTCGCCAAGACCGCCGAGGAGGAGGGCTTTACCGAGATCGCCGAGAAGTTCCGTGGCGTCGGTGCTGTCGAGAAGGCTCACGAGGAGCGCTACAACAAGCTCGTCGAGCGCATTGAGTCGGGCGAGGTGTTTGAGCGCGAGGGCGTGAAGGTGTGGAAGTGCCTGAACTGCGGGCACCTTCATGTGGGCGCCGAGGCGCCCGAGGTGTGCCCGGTTTGTAACCACCCGAAGGCGTACTTTGAGGAGCAAGTGGTGAACTACTAGCGCCGATACGAACGCGGACTGCGGAACGCAGGGCGGGGAAACCTTTCCCTCTCGCTCACGGCTTCGCAGGGTCGCGCGAGGCAAAGGTTTCCCCGCCCCGCGCTCCGGCGTTGAGTCGTCGCATACTCGTTACAGAAAAGCTGATAATAAGTTTGTGTGCCGCCCCTTTGGGGCGGCACTTTTTGTGTGGGGTCCCGGTCTACACAATTTCCGTCAAGTTTTTGGTTAGGTTTTGGTCGGTTGGCCCAAGGGCGGAAGGGCAAAAGATCATTCCATAAAAAAGCTCATAGAAAGTGCTGGTAGGGGAGTTGTTGAGGTTTTCGACAGCTTTTGGGCAAAAGAAACTTTGTGGCTATTGCCGGCGATTGCGTTGTCGCGGTCATGGTGGTGCGGGATGCTGGTCGTAAGCGTCGAATGCTCCGATTTTGGAGGCCAGCATGGACCTGTTTCTTGAGACCCCGCAGCAACAAGCCGAGCGCATGTTGCGCCAACAGCAACGGCTTATGGAGATGCAAATGCAAGGGGCGGCCGTCCAGCCTCCTGCGCAAAATGCCACGCCTGCGGTTTCGCCTGCGGGCGGATCGGCGCCAGAGAACTATTCCGTACAACAAGATTCATATGCGCAGGAGCTTGCGTTTGACAAGCGCCGCACACGTCACCGCCGCGTGGGCCAGCGCCTGCGCACGTTAGCGATGATTGTGCTCATTCCGTTAGGACTTGCGGCGATTTTCCTGGTCTCGTATGCGCTCACCTGCATTCTCAACGGCGCTTCGCCCAATGAGGTGCTTCAGCACTTGGCAGCTCTCGGCCAGCGCCTAGGCGATGTCGTAGCAACCGTCCGTGCCGGCTGGGAGAGTTAGCGTTTGTCACATTAGGACTTCTAGGGTGTAGGGATTCTCGCCACGAGTAGGATTCTTGCATCCTGTGGGTCCTGTCGTGCGACTGAATAGTATTATTGAAAATGAATAATAATAGGATTTGCTATGTATAAGCAGGATTTAGAGCAGACTCTTTTGGATATTGACGAAGAGGCGGAGCTGGAAATAGGTCCAAGAGACGATAGGCCGAGCGTTGTATTGGTGGGAGGAAGCGCCTTCATGCTAAACGATGTGACGAATCGGTCGGTTACACATGACATTGATGTGTTTGAGGCAGACAGGTGCCTCCGCGAGATCATAGCTCGATACCCCGAGGTGAATGGCATGGCGGTGGCATATTGCAACCAGATGCCATTCAATTACGAAGATCGTTTGATTCCCTTGGATATTGGGGCGCGTTTTATCAGGTACTTTACGCCATCCTTGGAGGATCTGGCGGTAATGAAGCTCTATGCCTACCGTCCGAACGACATCGTCGATCTTCATAGTCAGGTATTCGTCGACCGACTTGATTGGGATCTGCTTGAACGGCTTATATTCGACGAGGGAGAAGCGCTGGCGTCGTCGCCTTCGGAGCGAAGCTATCAAGAGATGGTCTGTGCATACAGGCAATACAAAAGGAGGTGCTCGGTTGAATCTGACCTTTGAGGGATTCTTAAAAGGCTATTGCCGAGAGCTATCCGGACAGCAGTCGCTGAGTTTTAGAAAACTGGTTGAGCAGGCGACGACGGTTGCGCCGCGCGTGGCGGAGCCTCTGTTTTTGCTCGCTTTGGCGCAAGGAAAAGCCGAATACGTTCTGGGTTTATCCGAGGGCTCGTGGATGGAAGAGGATTACCGAGGCGTTTTGTCTTTGTACGATCAAGCGGGTGGCATGGCGTCTCTATGCGCCAAAAGCGAGCTCCCTAACCGTTATGCCAACGTTTGGCGTGCGTATAGAGCGGTGAAGGAAAAGCCAGTGGCGGATAGAAGGATCAACGCCCTGATGCGAAAAAGAACATTGGGAGCGCTAGGGGAATCGGGCATAACGCGCTACGGTCTCTGCCGCGATTTGAATCTGAATAAGGGAAACGTGTACGCATACTTAGCCGGCGATGACTCAAAGGTGAGCAGGGAGACGGCGCGCCGCATTATGGAATATGCGGAAGAGAGAAGCACCCAAGAAGGGGCCGGGCGTCCAGTGCGTGTGGCGGGGTAAGATTGATTGCGGTTTTGATTGGTGATCGATTGAGTTTGTTGGGCGGAATCTATGTCTGCTATTGATATTGCGCTTGTTGTGATTGCCTTGGTGGCGGTGGGAGTTGCTGTGGTTTGCGCCCTGCAGCTTAAAGGCCTTCGTGCCGAGTTGCGAGAGCGTGGCGGCAGCGACGCGGAGACGCTCGCGGCGCTCGAGCAGGCCAACAACGCGCTCGACACCCTGAACGTCGCGCTGGCAGAAACCCGTCGCACGGCAAACGCCATCGCGCAGCAGCAGACGACCGACGCCGCTGTGGAGCAGCAGCGCTACCTGACCATCGCGCGTGAGTTCTCGCAGGCTGGCGACCGTATGGATGACCTGCGCCGCGAGACGGCCCAACAGCTCGGCGCCAACCGCGAGGGCATCGAGCACCGCCTGGACAAGGTGCGCGAGACGGTCGACGCCCAGCTGGGCGCCATTCGCAAGGACAACAACGTGCAGCTCGATCAGATGCGCGCGACGGTGGACGAGAAGCTTTCCCGTACGCTCAACGATCGTCTGTCCGCATCGTTTAAGCAAGTGAGCGACCAGCTCGAGGCCGTGTACAAGGGCCTGGGCGATATGCAATCTATCGCCACCGGCGTGGGCGACCTTAAGCGCGTGCTGGGCAATGTGAAGGCGCGCGGCATTTTGGGCGAGGTACAGCTGGGCGCGATCCTGGCGGACATCCTTACGCCCGACCAGTATCTGGAAAACGTTGCCACCAAGCCCGGCGCCTCGGAGCGCGTTGAGTTTGCCGTCAAGCTGCCGGTAGACGAGGGCGATCCCGTGCTGCTGCCGATCGACTCCAAATTCCCGGGCGACGCGTACGAGCATCTGCTCGACGCCCAGGAGTCGGGCGACGCGGAGGCCGTTGCCGCTGCGCGCAAGACGCTCGATATGATGGTGAAACGCGAGGCCAAGGACATTTGCGAGAAGTACCTGAGCGTGCCCGCGACGACCAATTTTGGCATCATGTTCGTGCCGTTTGAGGGCCTGTATGCCGAGGTCGTCAGTCGCCCCGGGCTTATCGAGACCCTGGGCCGCGACTATCACGTCAACGTTGCCGGCCCCAGCACCATGGCCGCCATCCTCAACAGCCTGCAGATGAGCTACCAGACGTTTAGGCTGCAAAAACGCACCGATGACGTGCTGCGCGTGCTTTCCGCCGTCAAGGCTGAGCTGCCGCGCTATCAGGCGGCGTTGCGTCGCGCGCAGCAGCAGATCGAGACCGCGGGCAAGACGGTCGAGGGCATTATCACCACGCGCACCAACGTTATGGAGCGTAAGCTCAAGGACATCGACGCGCTGGAGGACGCGCGGGAGGCCGACGAGATCTTGGGGCTCACATCCGCGGAGCTGCTCGCAGACCAAGAGGACGAGGACTAGTTGCAACAGGCGGCGGGGCACCAGCGCGGACGCGGGCGCTTCGCCGCTTTTCGCATCGTGCTTGCCTGAAGTGCGCTTTAGTGTGCAACAATGGCGTTTCGCCCTATCAGACGTGAAAGGAAGCCCATGTCTCAGAGAAGCACCAGCCCGCTCAAGCGCTCCACCGTGCGCCGCACGTTGCAGCGTTTTTGGGATGTCACGCGCACGCAGCCGCTGATCGTCTTTCTCTCGGTATTCTCGTCGGCGGGCTATATCTTTTTGCTTACGTTTGCCAACACCTACGTGATGGCGCTTATCGTCGACCGCGTCCAGGCCGGCCCCGTGGCAGGCGACCAGGTGTTTGAGGTCTTTGGTCCTTACATTTTGGCGCTCGTGCTCGTTAACCTGGTAGGCCAGATCCTCTCCAAGCTGCAGGACTACACCGTCTACAAGCTCGAGATTGCGGGCAACTATCACCTGGCGCGCCTGTGCTTTGACACGCTCTCCAATCAATCCATGACGTTCCACACCAGCCGCTTTGGCGGATCGCTTGTGAGCCAGACGAGCCGTTTTATGAGCGGCTACACGGGTCTGGTGGACGTAACGGTGTATTCGCTCATCCCCACCATCACCTCGGTCGTCTGCACGGTGGCGGCGCTCGCCCCGGTGGTGCCGACGTTTACCGTGATCCTGGTGGGCATCATGGTCGTCTACATTGCGTTTGTCTGGCTTATGTACAAGCGCATCATGCCGCTTTCGGCCGCGACGTCCGCCGCGCAGAACAAGCTGTCGGGTGTGCTGTCCGACGCGGTCACGAACATCCTGGCCGTCAAGACCTGTGGGCGCGAGGACTTTGAGCGCGACCTGTTCGATGCCGCCGACCGCGCCGCGCGCGACGCCGAGACGGTTTCGATGCACGCCATGATGCAGCGCAACTTTACGACCTCGGGCCTTATCGTCATCACCATGGCCGTGGTGAGTGTGTTCGTCGCGGGCGGCAGCGCGTGGTTTGGCATCTCTGCCGGCGCGCTCGTCATGATCTTTACCTATACGTACAACCTCACCATGCGTCTGAACTACGTAAGCTCCATGATGCAGCGCATCAACCGCGCGCTGGGCGATGCGGCCGAGATGACGCGCGTGCTGGACGAGCCGCGTCTGGTGGCAGACGACGAGAATGCCCCCGAGCTCAAGGTGCGCGAGGGCGCGATTGATTTTGAGCACCTGAGCTTTGCATACCGTGACGCCGCGGCGGGCGAGAGCGTGTTTCACGACCTGACGCTCCATGTGGCGGCGGGCCAGCGCGTGGGCCTGGTGGGCAAATCGGGCTCGGGCAAGACGACGCTCACCAAGCTGTTGCTGCGCCTGG
The DNA here is from genome assembly GCF_964259375.1 of Collinsella aerofaciens ATCC 25986. Taxonomy (GTDB): domain Bacteria; phylum Actinomycetota; class Coriobacteriia; order Coriobacteriales; family Coriobacteriaceae; genus Collinsella; species Collinsella aerofaciens_BO. The sequence goes on along the minus strand of NZ_CAXVJM010000017.1, from coordinate 41,097 downwards.
ACGACGTGCAGGGCGGCCGCGTGCTCGTGGACGGCCAGGACGTCTCGCGCTGCACGCAGCAGAGCCTGCGCCGCCAGGTTGCCTACGTGCCGCAGGAGGCGCTGCTGTTCCACCGCTCCATTCGCGAGAATATCGCCTACGGCCGCCCTGACGCCACCGACGAGCAGATTCGCGAGGCTGCGCGCCTGGCCAACGCGATTGAGTTTATCGACCGCTTACCCCATGGCTTTGACACCATGGTGGGCGAGCGCGGCGTTAAGCTTTCGGGTGGTCAGCGCCAGCGCGTGGCCATCGCCCGTGCCATCCTCACCGACGCGCCGATTCTGGTGCTCGACGAGGCGACCTCTGCCCTGGACAGTGAGTCCGAGGCGCTGGTGCAGGAAGCACTCGAGAACCTGATGCGTGGGCGCACCTCCATTGTGGTGGCGCATCGCCTGTCCACCGTGGCGGCGCTCGATCGCATCGTGGTGTTGGCCGACGGCGAGATTGTCGAAGATGGCACGCATGCTCAGCTCGTCGAGGCGGACGGCGAATACGCAAGCCTGTGGAGCCGCCAGACCGGCGCATTTTTGGAGGCTTAAGGCCCCCGTACGTGGGACAATCGTTTTCGTGAAGTTATGTTTCTGCCGAGCCGAGGAGTCGTTATGCCACGCGAGACCAATGCCGCCAAACGCGAGCGCGCCATCGAGGTGTGCGAGCGCCTTAACCGTCGCTATGGCCCGGTCGAGTGCTTCTTGGACCACGAGAATCCCTTTAGGCTGCTCATCGCGGTACTGCTCTCGGCTCAAACGACCGACGCGCAAGTCAACAAGGTGACGCCGCGGCTGTTTGCCCAGTGGCCCACGCCCGAGGCCATGGCCGGGGCGAGTGTTGCCGACGTGGCGGACACGATCAAGTCGCTCGGCTTCTACAAGAGCAAGGCCAAACACGCCGTGGAAGCGGCGCAGATGATCGTTGCCGATTACGGCGGCGAGGTGCCGGCCGACATGAAGGAGCTTGTAAAACTGCCGGGCGTGGGGCGCAAGACGGCGAACATCGTGCTCAACGTGGGGTATGGCATCGTGGAAGGCATCGCGGTGGATACGCACGTCAACCGCATCGCGCACCGCCTGATGCTGAGTCCCAAGACGCATGCCAAAGAGCCGCTCAAGACCGAGCAAGATCTGCTCAAGATCTTGCCGCACGAGTATTGGGAGTCGGTCAACCACCAGTGGATTACCTTTGGTCGCGAGATTTGCGATGCCCGTAAGCCCAAGTGCGACGAGTGCCCGCTGGCCGACCTTTGCCCCAGCGTACGGGTGGTGCAATAGCTTTTTGCAAACTTTTTTGCAAAAAAGTCTCAAACCTTAGATATAGCTTGGTTGCGCAACCTTTTAAGGATTTTCTCGGCTTAAATCAATCATGCAATTCAAATGTCTTCTTCTGCGAAGTGGTCGCGAAGAAGCAAGTCGGGAAAGGACGACCACATGAATAGGAAGCTTAACGCTGCTATCACAGCCGGTCTGAGCTTGAGTATGGTGCTCAGCTCCACGCCGGTTGCTGCTATCGCGGCGGAGACTACTCAGAACACGAGCGAGGGGGCTACTGCTGCAGCCTCTACTGGTGTTAAGACCGTTACTTTTGTAGCGGAAAATGGCGGCGGCGCTTTCGCGGACGGAAGCATCGTTATGCGCATTCAGACTAACGATAAGGGCGTATGCTCTATGCCGGAGTCTCCCGTGCGCGATGGCTATGTGTTTGGCGGCTGGTATTATGACAACACTTGCACGCATGCCGTAGATTTTTCTCAGCCTCTTCTGAGCGACGCTAGCAATTTTGTTGTTCTGTTCGCCAAGTGGACTGAGGCTCCCTCGAATGTGCTCGATGTGACCTACTCTGCCAATGGCGGTCAGTTTGCCGACGGCAACAACGTCATGCTGGGTCAGACTGACAGCAATGGCATTGCTCGTCAGCCGCTTGCTCCTACGCGCGACGGCTATGTGTTTGCCGGTTGGTATTATCACAGCGACGGAACCGACCAGGTTGACTTCAACCAGCCGATCGTCGGTGGCGGCGACCATGTGACCCTTTTCGCCGCTTGGACGCCTGTGAAGCAGAACAAGACTGTCGAAATCCTCTACGTTGCCAATGGCGGCACGTTCTTCGATGGCAACGAAACTATGCAGGGTGTAACCGATACCGACGGTATTGCACGTCTGCCGCTTCAGCCGACCCGCGAGGGCTATGACTTCCTTGGTTGGTCGTACGATCGCGACGGAAATGACCCCGTCGACTTCACGAAGGCCATCGTTGCGGGCAGCGGCCACGCGACTGTTTATGCCCAGTGGAAGCAGAACAACGAGAAGACGGTTCTCTATGTTGCCAATGGTGGCGTTTTCGCCGATGGCAATGAGACCATGGAGGGTGTTACCGACAGCGACGGCGTTGCCCGCCAGCCCCTGGCCCCGACCCGCGAGGGCTATACCTTTACTGGCTGGACCTACGATGCTGCCGGCACCGAGCCTGTCGACTTCACCAAGCCCATTCAGGGTGGCGGTCAGCATGCTACGTTCTTCGCTCAGTGGGCAGAGCTTGCTAACAACGAGAAGGACGTTCTCTATGTCGCCAACGGCGGTGTTTTCGCTGATGGCAACGAAGTCCTGCAGGGCGTGAC
>NZ_CAXVJM010000017.1:37578-38347 GCF_964259375.1 Collinsella aerofaciens ATCC 25986 | reverse complement strand
GACCGACGGCGACGGCGTCGCCCGCCAGCCCCTGGCCCCGACCCGCGAGGGCTACACCTTCGCCGGCTGGACCTACGACCGCGAGGGTACCGATCCTGTCGACTTTGATAACCCGCTCGTCGGCGGTGGCAAGCACGCTACCCTTTATGCTCAGTGGAATGCCGTTGAGGAGGATAACTCCATCGACGTCCTCTACGTCGCCAACGGCGGCACGTTCTTCGACGGCAGTGACGCCCTCCAGGGCGTGACCGACGGCGACGGCGTCGCCCGCCAGCCCCTGGCCCCGACCCGCGAGGGCTACACCTTCGCCGGCTGGACCTACGATGCTGTCGGCACCGACCCGGTCGACTTCAGCAAGCCGCTGGTCGGCGGCGGCGACCACGCCACCCTGTTCGCTCAGTGGGACATGGTCAAGGAGGACAACTCCATCGACGTCCTCTACGTTGCCAACGGCGGCACGTTCTTCGACGGCAACGAGACGCTCCAGGGCGTGACCGACGGCGACGGCGTCGCCCGCCAGCCCCTGGCCCCGTCCCGCGAGGGCTACACCTTCGCCGGCTGGACCTACGACCGCGACGGTAAAGACCCGGTCGACTTCAGCAAGCCCGTCCAGGGCGGCGGCGACCACGTGACGTTCTACGCCCAGTGGAACATGGACGTCGAGGCCAACTCCATCGACGTCCTCTATGCAGCCAACGGCGGCACGTTCTTCGACGGCAACGAGACGCTCCAGGGCGTTACCGACGGCGACGGCGTCGCCCGCCAGCCC
>NZ_CAXVJM010000017.1:0-37480 GCF_964259375.1 Collinsella aerofaciens ATCC 25986 | reverse complement strand
GGTACCGACCCGGTCGACTTCAGCAAGCCCGTCCAGGGCGGCGGCGACCACGTGACGTTCTACGCCCAGTGGACCAAGGATAAAGGCGCTGACGAGAACGTCAAGGACGTCCTCTACTTCGCCAACGGCGGCACGTTCTTCGACGGCAACGAGACGCTCCAGGGCGTTACCGACGGCGACGGCGTCGCCCGCCAGCCCCTGGCCCCGACCCGCGAGGGCTACACCTTCGCCGGCTGGACCTATGACTCCAAGGGTACCGACCCGGTCGACTTCAGCAAGCCCGTCCAGGGCGGCGGCGACCACGTGACGTTCTACGCCCAGTGGACCAAGAACGAGACGCCTGCTGTCCAGACCCACAAGGTCAATTTCTATGTTGATGGTTCCACCACTACGGTTGAGGTTGAGGACGGCAAGACTGTTGCTCAGCCCAGCGATCCTTCCGTTGATGGCTTCAACTTTGTCGGCTGGTCTTCTTCCAAGGAGTCCTTCAAGAAGTTTGACTTCTCTACTCCTATCACCGAGGACACCACTGTCTACGCCTTCTTCACTGCTAAGACCCCCAAGTCCAATTCTTTGAAGAAGAATGATGGCAAGAAGCAGGTTCCTGCTGACAAGAAGGACGAGGCTAAGGCCAAGAAGAACGACGCTGCCCTTCCTACCACTGGTGACCCGACCTTTGTTGTGACCTCTGCTGCTGCCCTTACCGGCGCCGTGGCTGTCGCTGTGGGCATGTACATGACCAAGCGTCGCGAGCACTAATCACTTCTAGTGTTTACCTCCGGGCTTATTTAGCCCAAACCTGATAGCCGCGTGGGGACCCGACCCCCACGCGGCTTTTATGTTTTAGTTATCTTGCGTGAGTATTGTCGGCCCCTGCATTCGATTTCAGATGCCCATGTCATATAAAAGAGCGCCGCTGCGATGTGTGCAGCGGCGCTCTTTTGCGTTGATTCTTATTGGGCGAGCTAGGCCCTAGGCCAGCGCACGTACGTTCGAAGAGATCTTCAGCACCAAAAACTCGGTCGAGGAGCCCAGCTTGAGCAGGTCGCCGTCGTGGATAGGAATCTGCTTGTCCTCGTCATCGGCGGTGCGCAACGAGCGCGGCTTTTCGATAACGGTGGTCGCGCCGCTGCGTGTCACCAGCACCGTTCCATTGGTGGAGTGAAGGCCGCTTGCGAGCCATGTGCCGTTGGAAAACGCTACGCGCAGGTGGCGGCGGGATACATCGGGACCCACGTTGGTGATGCTGTTTCGGTCGTGTGCGAACGAGCCTAAAACCGTGCCCTCGGGATCGAGGCTCAAGGGATAGATCGGCGGCAAGGCCGAGCCGTCTTTCGCAAGCCTGAGCAGCCCCAGTTTTGCAGGAGGCTCGTTGACCTTGTGGTTGGTATCCTGCGCCTGGAGGACCTCGGTGGTCTCGAGCGTGCCAAAGGTCTGGGCTAGCTGCGTTATGGCAAAGTCTTTGACCTCGGAGGCGGCGGCATTGGGATCGGCCAGGCATCCACAGACCGTTAGCGCAAGGAGCTCCAAAAGGCGCCGGTCGCTTTGCTTGAGGCCCGGCATGACGGCGATGCGGTCAAAGATATTGCGCAGGATGGAACCATCGAGCTCCCAGTGTTCGAGCGACGTTGCCATGCGCTCGAGGGCATGCGCCGTAATGGCTTGCTGGCGAGCGTTGGCGGCCGCTGGGCTGTTGCCGCTGCCGATTTTTACAGCAGCGGCCAAATTCTGGACGCTCTGCGAAAAATCGGCAAACATCTCGGGGTCGATCTTGTCTGTACCCGGAACGACGTGCACCACGCGTCGCGATAGAAACGTCTTTTCGGTAATGCGAAACCTTGGGGCCGGTTTGGAGTCCATCGGCTTGTCCGAAATCAAGATGCGCGCCGCTTCGCGATTATTGATCTGCAGGTCGCACTTAAGGAAATCAAAGAGCACCTCGGAAGGTGTTTCCGCACGCATGATGCAAGGCTCCTTTCTGGTATCCGGGGAAGGTGTTAGATGCAAAAGCCGGGCAGGACATAGGTCATTTGGTCCGGATCGTTTCCAGGCGTTGCCCAGCTAAACACGTCGCCGTCTTTTCCAACGCGGTTAAAGTACGTCGAGTTGGCGCCCTCGCTGCAGTCGGCGCTGGGGGTGCGCTCCCAGTAGCAGATCTTTTTGCCGGCGACGGTGCGGATCATGGCATCGTTGGTGGTCAGGCTGCTCACACTCTGCTCGCGATAGAGCTGGTACTGTTCGCCTTCTCCGCTGTAGAGGGCAGAAAGGTACTCGCAGCCTTCTGCGAACGTTTCGGGCGCCTGGTAGCCGCACAACTCGCTCATGGACGGTAGCCACAGCTTGTCATCGGTGGCGGTGATGCTGGAGGCGTCTTTGGTGCCGCCGGTGTTGTTGGTGAGCTTTCGCACCGAGCGGATCTGATTACGGAGATCGTCGGGCAGCGTAGCCATGCCCTCGCCCGCCAGCCATTTGCGAAGAGACGATTGCTCCCAGCCACCCGTCGCAGCGCTGTCATTTACGGCGCGCGTGGCGATGGGGGTACGGAACATAAAGGTGATGCCAGCTGGGAGGCCGTCATCGGTGAACGTGTCTGCCTTAAAGCCCACGATCTGGACTTGTGCCTTGGTCCCATCGGAAAGCCTGACGGTCTTGGTGTTCTCGTTTTCGAGCGACTGCTTGCTGTTTACCAGGTGGTAGGTTTCGGCAATCGCGAGCGCCTTTTTGCTGGAAGATGTCTCTTGGATTTTTCGGGAGATCAGGGCGAGTTCTTCCCAGGTGTAATCGTCGAGTGACGGCTTGATGCCGTGCGACAGGTCGATGAGCCCCCAGCACCCCGTGGCAAGGGCGGAAGCTGCGATGCCGGCAACGCAGACGCCGCCGAGCGCGAGCGCAGTGCGACGCGAGATGACCGGGTGGTGCGTCTGAGTCTTGTTGGGGCCGGAAGCCTTTGGTTGCTGGCTAAAGTCGACAGGTCCGGGCAGCGGCGTGCGCGGCTCAAAATCGATGTCTTTAATCCAGGCATCGAGCTTGCCGACAATCGTAGACAGCGGCGCGCGCTGGGACTGCTCGTTATGAATGCCACTCATGATGACATCGACAAGCTTTTGGTCACCGGGTAAGCGCGCCTCGAGCAGTTCGGGCTCGTGCTCGATCTTGTACAGGTAGGGCGACTGGTCCATATGCTCGTTTAGGCGATATGGCGTGTGGCCGGCATAGAGCGTGTAGAGCACGCTGCAGAGCTCGTATGTATCGATGCTGGGCGACGTGCGCAGCGGCGCCAGCTCGGGGATGTCGTTGGAGAGCATCTCAGGCGGGGCGAACTCGGGGGTGCCGTTGCGCCAGATGCCTGTGGACATGGTAAACGAGGGGTCCGAGCGCTTGATGCTCGAGCTGCCCAGATCGACCAGACAAAGGTCAAAACTGCAGTGTGCAATCTGCTGGGCAAGGGGTCGGCGCGCCGTTCGAATAATGATGTTGCGCAAGGAGATATCACGGTGCACAAAAGGTGCATCGAGCTTTTGGGTGTTCAGGAGGATCTCTCCCAGGCGTTTTCCGATTGCGGCGACGGTGTTTGCGGGAATGCGGCCGCCCTCGGCGCGGTCGGTTAGCTCTGCCGCGGCATCGCGAAGGGGCAGGCCTTCAATCCATTCCATAAGGATGACCGGTGTGTTGCCGGCATAACCGTAGCCATAGGTTTTGGGAAAGCCGTCCAACAGTGAGACGACTGCAAGATTGCGATACTCTTCGGTGAGCGTCTTGATGCCCGAGGGGCTGACAGCGGAGCCGTTTTCATCACAGCCGCTGAGGGGCCACAGCGTCTTGAGCGCAAAGGTCTCGCCCTCGGTGTTGGCGACCTTGCGAAGATGGTGGGAGCCGCCGCCGACTGCCCCGCAATCCAACAGGGTGGTAAAGCGGCGAATGGTATCGGAGTCTTCGGTGGTCGCAAACATGGCGTTTGGTTCAAAGGGGGACAACGCAATGATATCCATGTCCGTGTCGTACGTCACGGGGCGATCCTTTCGAGAAAAAATGCATAGCAATAATGTTAGTGAAAAGGTAGCGCAACCGTTGCCTTAATTGAAAAGGTGCCGTTATTTGCAGAGGTTAATGCAAATAACGGCACCTTGTGCGTCGAAGATGTGTGGGCAGGCTAGTCTGTGATACGAATGACCAAAAAACGCGTCGTGGCGCCCAAGCAAAGCGTGTCTCCGTTGTGAATCTCGACGGGGGTGTTGGCGAAGTTGGCGGGGCGGTCGCGTCGAGGCAGCTCGATAGGCTGCCGGCAGCGGTCGACGCCCGAGATCAAAAACGATCCGTTGGTGGAGTCGAGGCCCTGCGCAAGCCAGCGTCCGTCTTGGAACCAAATGCGCAGGTGCTGGCGCGAGACATCGGAATCGACGTCGGTGATGGCGTTCCCGTCGCCAGTCAGCGACCCGATAATGCTGCCCACCGGGTCCGTGGTAAGGGGACGCAGCGGCGGTCGTGCCGAGTTGCCCACGACGCGCAGCAGCCCCAGGCGAACGTCTCCTGTGGGGCGCGCGGTTGTCGAGAAAAATGAGGTGACGGTCGTCTCGACCGTGCCAAGCGTCGAGAGCATCTGGTCGGACACAAAGGACTCGGTGTACTCGATGGCGCGGGCGGGGTCGCCAAGGCAGCCGGTAACGATAAAAAAGATCAGATGGATGTAGAGGCGATCTTTAATGTCACTATCGTCAGTGGTCTCGATGCGCTCGACGCCGTTTCTAAAGAGCATGCCGTCGACGCCACAATTGGTAAGGGCATCCTGCATGTCTGGGACGCACGACTCCATATAGCGTTTAGCGACCTTGCTCAGCGATTGGGGGTCGGAGCCTCGGTTTTGCATGATGAGGTTGAGTATCTGGCGCGCACTTTGTTCAAAGGGCGCAAACAGCGGCTCGGAAAGGTCACCGGGTTTGGCGTGAACGATTTCGCGCGAGATAAACGACGGGACCGTCAAGCGTTCGGAGATGAGGCGTCCACCGTAACGGGCGTTGCCGGCCATGAGAATTTGCGCGGCGTTACCGTTGTTGATGCGACCGAGTGACTTAAGCCCGGCGTACAATGCACAAGATGGAGTGTCGGCCATTTGTTTTACCCCCCCCCTTCCTCAAAAAGTGACATTGAATACGTAAGCAATATCAATTATAGGCGCTTTGCAGCTCGAAATGCTCGCCAGGGGGCGCGGACGGTGTAAATCGCTGCCGGAAGACAACAAATCAAAAAGCGGAGAGTGGATTAATAAGCTGGGAAAACGCGTTAGCAAGACCGTTGTGGGCAACATTTGGCATGATGTCGCTTTGGCTTTTGGTCACGGGGTCGTGCGGTACCATAAACGTTAATGAACTTTGACGAACGACCCGCCGAGCTTGCCCCGGCGGGCTTTTGGCGTTGCGATGCCGGAGGAACAGCATGCTCATTCACCGTATAGCCGCGCAGCTCTACACTGCCGAGGCCTTGCAGACCGTCGAGGCAGGACTCGATGCTGGCGAGGACGTGACGCTGGCTGTGTCGCAGTCGGGCCGCACGCTTATGGCGGCAGCCCAGTTTGCGCGCCGTCCGCGCCCCACGGTCTATATTGTGAGCGGCGAGGACGCGGCCGATCGCGCCGCGCGCAGCCTTGCCGCCTACGTGGGCCTGGCACATGTGTGTCGTTTCCCCGAGCGCAAGGACTATCCGTGGCGCGAACAGGCGCCCGACGACGCCGTGGTGGCGCAGCGCTGCGAGGCTCTGGGGCGCATCGTGCGCGGGGATAACTGCATTATGGTCGCCTCGGCCCGTGCGCTGCTGCGCTGCGTGCCGCCGGTCGAGAGTCGCTATTGGGAGTCCACCACTTTTGCGGTGGGCGAGGAGATTCCTTTTGACGAGGTGCCGCAGCGCCTGGTGGGCATGGGCTACACCAATGCCGGCGCAGCCGACGCGCCCGGTCTGTTCCGCGTGCACGGCGACACCGTCGAGGTGTTCCCCGCGCAGGAGAAGGCGCCCGTGCGCATCGAGTTCTTCGGCGACGAAATTGATCGCATTCGCCGCATGGTGAGCTCAACGGGGCAGACCATCGGCAACGAGGACAGTATCGAGATCTTCCCCTGCCGTGAGCTGGCGCTTACCGACGATGCGGTCCACAACATGCATGTGGCGCTCTATCGCGCCAGCCAGGACGATAGCAAGCTGGCGGCGCTGCTCGAGATGGTGGATGCACGCATCGTCACGCCCGAGCTTGACCGCTTTTTGCCGGTGATGTACGGCCAGACCGTGAGCCCGCTGGCACACGTGAGCGGCAAGGCGCTCGTGGTCCTGTCCGAGCCGCGCTCGCTGTTCGACGACTGCCTGCGTGCCTACGAGGATATCGAGGCGCGTGCCGGCGAGGCAGGGGTCGACCGTCTGGACGGCCTGTATGTACGTGCCCAGCAGCTCGATTTTGGTGCTCAGCAGCGCCTGAACTATGTGAGCCTGATTCGCGCCGGCGGCGCGGTTACGGCAGAGCTCAAGATTGAGCAGCCGGCCATTGCGGGCTCGGACAACCGCTTTATGACGCGCATTCAGGAAGTCGTGGGCAAGCGCTACGCCTGCGTGTTTGCCATTCCCGACCGCGGTGCGCGCGAGTCGATGGAGCTCACCTTTGGCGACGAGGGCATTACCTTTGAGGAGTCGCTGACCGCGGCGCCCGAAAACGCCGGCGCTATCGGCGACCGCGTGCGCGTGGCAGCGGCGGATTCCGCCGACCGTGCCGCACGCCAGGAGGCCCGTCCTTCCATTCGCGAGCGTCGCGCCGATGCGCTCAACGCCCGCTCGCTCGAGGCGGGCGCCGCGCAGGCTGCCGCCGGCGCCGCCGTGCCCACCATCTCGCGCGGGCGCGTGACCTTTGTGGACGCTGCCCTGCCACAGGGCGTGGTGGTGCCCGATGCCAACCTGGCCGTGTTCTCGATCGCCGACCTCAACGCCCGCATGGATGCCAACCGCGCGCGCAGCCGCCGCAAGGTTGACATTACGCAGATCACCTTCCCGTTTAAGCCGGGCGACTACGTGGTGCACGCCACTCACGGCATCGCGCTCTTTAGCGAGATCGCGCGCCAAGAAGTGGGCGGCAAGGAGCGCGACTACTTTTTGCTGGAATATGCCGATGGCGACAAGCTCTACGTGCCGCTCGAGCAGGTCGACCGCATCACGCGCTATGTTGGCCCCGACGGCGACAAGCCGCGCCTGACCAGGCTCAACACCGCCGACTGGACGCGTGCCACCAACAAGGCGCGCAAGAACGCCAAAAAGCTGGCGTTTGACCTGGTTGACCTGTATACGCGCCGCTCGTCGATTACCGGTATCGCTTGTCCGCCCGATACGCCCGAGCAGATCGAGATGGAGGAGAGCTTCCCCTACGACGAGACACGCGACCAGCTGGAGGCTATCGCCGACATCAAGGCCGACATGGAGGCGCCCAAGCCCATGGACCGCCTGCTGTGCGGCGACGTGGGCTTTGGCAAGACCGAGGTCGCCCTGCGCGCGGCGTTTAAGTGCGTGGACTCCGGCCGCCAGGTCATGGTGCTCTGCCCCACGACCATTCTGGCCCAACAGCACTACGAGACATTCTTTGAGCGCTTTGCCCCGTTTGGCCTGGAGGTCGAGGTGCTCAGCCGCTTCCGTACCCCGGCGCAGCAAAAGCGCGCGCTCAAGGCGTTTGCCGAGGGCACGATTGATGTGCTCATCGGCACGCACCGCTTGCTTTCTGCCGATGTGAACCCCAAGAACCTGGGCATGGTGATCATCGACGAGGAGCAGCGCTTTGGTGTGCAGCACAAGGAGCAGCTCAAAAACCTGCGCGAGCAAATCGACGTGCTCACGCTCTCGGCAACGCCGATTCCGCGAACCATGCAAATGGCCACGAGTGGCGTGCGCGACATGAGCCTGATCACCACACCGCCGACCGGGCGTCGTCCCGTGATCGTGCACGTGGGGGAGTACGACCCCGACGTGGTGAGTGCGGCGATTCGCCTGGAGGTGGGCCGCGGCGGTCAGGTGTATTACGTGTCCAACCGCGTCAAGACCATCGACGACGCCGTGGCGCGCGTGCACGAGGCCGCGCCCGAGGCGCGCGTGGGCGTGGCGCACGGCAAGATGAGCCCGCGCGAGGTCGAGGACGTGATGATCGAGTTCGCGACCAAGAAGATCGACGTGCTTATCGCCACGACCATCGTGGAGAGCGGCATCGACAACGCAACGGCCAACACGCTCATCATTGAGGACTCGCAGCGTCTGGGCCTGGCGCAGCTCTACCAGCTTAAGGGCCGCGTGGGCCGCTCGGCCACGCAGGCATACGCGTACTTTATGTTCCCCGGTGAGCTGCCGCTCACTGAGGAAGCAACGGCGCGCCTGACCGCGCTTTCCGAGTTCCAGGACCTGGGCAGCGGCATGCGCATTGCCATGCGCGACCTGGAGATCCGCGGCGCCGGTTCGCTCATGGGCGCCGAGCAGCACGGCAACCTGTCGAGCGTGGGCTTCGACCTGTTTACGCAGATGCTGGGACAGGCCGTGGCCGAGGCACGCGGCGATGACGATGCCGGCGTGGAGGCAGCGAGCGTGGGCATCAACCTGCCGGCTGACTACTTTTTGTCCGAGGAATACATGCCGGCGGTGGACCAACGCGTGCTCGTGTACCGTAAGCTCGCGGCGGCTGAGGACCTGGAGAGCATCGACGAAGTGCAGGAGGAGACCGAGGCGGCGCACGGCGAGCTTCCGTTGGCGGGGCTCAACTTGTTCAACCGCGCTCGCATTCGTATTCGCGGCGAGCGCCTGGGGCTCGAGAGCGTCACGCTCAGCGGCGGACGCATCACGTTTTTGGGCGTCGACGTGCCCAAGAAGGTGGCCTTTGAGCTTAAGACCCGCTATGGCGCGGTGAACTTTCCCAAGAGCCGCAAGCTGTCGGTGCCCTACAAGGCGGGCGCCGGCGCGGGCAGCGGCCTGGGTCGCGGCCTCGACGCCAACGACGGCACCGGCCCGGTGGCCGCGGCACTCATGCTGCTGCAGCAATTAGGCACGAGCGACGATGACTAACAAGTAGGGGCGTGGCGGGGCAGAGCTACCAGTTGTTCTTTGCCCCGCCACCTCGCAGGTTGATTCCAACCCCATCGAAAGGAAAGCATGTTCGGATACATCTATAAGAAAGATGTCGCCATTATCGCGGTTGTCCTGTGCCTTTGTCTGGGCGTGGGCAGCTTCTTTGATTATCAAATCTCGAGTGCGCTGTTCAACATCGGCAGCATGTACGGCCGCTTTATCGAGGCCGCCGGCGAGCTGCCGTTTGAGCTGACGGCGAGCGTCGCGGGCGTTATGCTCGTGCGCTCGGCACGCCCCGATTCCAAGGCGAGCAAGTGGCTCGCTGCGCTGGGCATTTTGATCAACGTTGGTCTGGTCGGCTACGAGATTATCGGATCGCTGCGCGTCGGCGGCAAGCTTATTGCGTTTCAGCTGGTTCTGACGTTTGCGTTGGTCATCGCAGCCAACTTCATCGCCTACCGCCTTACGCGTGACACCGCGCCCGACGAGCTTACGCGCTGGGCGTTGATGGTGCTTGCCGTGTGGGTCGCTCAGGCCATCATCCTCAACGTCATTGTTAAGCCGTTGTGGTCGCGCCCGCGCATGCGCGTGATCGAGGTCACGCCGGGGCTCAATTTTCAGCCGTGGTGGGTGATCGGCAATCCCGACAAGTGGACCTATATCGCCGCCGGCGTGATCAAGGACGGGTTCAAGTCGTTTGCGAGCGGACACACGGCGCATGCGGCGATTGGCCTTATGCTCGCCGGGCTTCCCGCGGCAGCCTTTAAGGAAAAACCTTCGCGTCGCCGCGCGATCTTTTGGGCGGCGGCTGTGATCGCGGCGCTCGTCGCCTTTGGGCGCATCGTGATTGGAGCGCACTTTTTGACTGATGTGAGCTGCGGTTTTGCCCTGGTACTGGCACTTGAGTGCCTTGCCGCACGCATTGCCTATCCCAACGGCGTACAATAGCTCCGTTTGAATCATCTGGCCGATACCCGGTAAGAGAGGATTGCCATGCTCGCGTTTAACAACGATTATTCCCACGGCGCACATCCGGCAGTGCTGCAGGCGCTCGTCGACACCAATATGGAGCCGCAGCCCGGCTACGGTACCGATGCGCACACCGAGCGTGCCAAGCAGCTTATCCGCGAGGCCTGTCAGGCCCCCGATGCCGACGTGTTTTTTCTGGTGGGCGGCACGCAGGCCAACGCGACGGTGATCGACATGCTGCTCGCGCCGTACGAGGGCGTCGTTGCCGCCGAGACTGGCCACGTCGCCTGCCACGAGGCGGGCGCCATCGAGTTTGGCGGCCACAAGGTGCTCACCATCCCCGGCTACGAGGGCAAGATGCACGCCGAGGACCTCGAGAACTATATCCAGGTGTTCTACGAAAACGAGAGCTACGAGCACACGGTGTTTCCGGGTGCCGTGTACGTGAGTCTATCGACCGAGTACGGCACGCTGTACTCCAAGGCCGAGCTCGCGGCGATTCACGCAGTGTGCCAGAAGCGCGAGATTCCGCTGTTTGTGGATGGCGCCCGCCTGGCCTATGCGCTGGCGGCCGATGAGTGCGACATTACCCTGCCCGAGCTGGCGCAGCTGTGTGACGTGTTCTACATCGGCGGCACCAAGTGCGGCGCTCTGTGCGGCGAGGCCGTGGTGTTTTGCGGCATGCACGCCCCGGCGCATCCCATTCCGCGTATTAAGCAGCACGGCGCGCTGTTGGCCAAGGGCCGCCTCACGGGCGTGCAGTTTGAGGCGCTCTTTACCGACGGCCTGTATTTTGAGATTGGTCGCCAGGCGATCGAAACCGCGCAGGCGCTTCGTCGCGTGCTGCACGAGCACGGCTACCGGTTCTTCTTGGAGACGCCCACAAACCAGCAGTTTGTGATTCTGCCCAACGAGGACATGGCCCGCATTCGCGAGCATGCGGCGATCGAGTACTGGGAAAAGTACGACGATACCCACACGGTGGTGCGTTTTTGCACCAGCTGGGCCACGACGCAGGAGGATATCGACGCGTTGGCGGCGGTTCTGTAGCCTGATGTAATGACGAGGGGCCGCCTTGCGCTGGGTTTGGCGCAAGGCGGCCTTTGCTTTTGGGGAGAAGGGTTGTATGACAGAGATGTCCGAGCCGACGATTCGCCTGGCGACGCCCGATGATGCGCCGGCGTTGCTTGCCATCTATGAGCCGTATGTGCGCCAGACGGCGATTACCTGCGAATACGAGGTGCCGAGCGTTGAGGAGTTCGCCGGGCGCATCGAGCGTACGCTCAAGCGCTATCCATATTTGGTGATGGAGTTGGACGGGCGTCCGGTAGGCTATGCCTACGTGAGTCCGCTTAACAGCCGCGAGGCATACGACTGGTCGGTCGAGACGTCGATCTACCTGGCACGCGATGTGCGCCATGGCGGGCTGGGTCGCAAGCTGCACGACGCGCTCAAGCAATGCCTGGTCGCGATGGGCGTCACCAACATGTGCGCGCTCATTGCCGTGCCGCACGATAAGGACGACGAGTATCTGACGCACAACAGTCAGGATTTCCATGCCCATATGGGATATCGCCTGGTGGGCGCCTTCGACCGCTGTGCCCAAAAGTTCGGCCGCTGGTACGACATGTGCTGGATGGAGCTGGTCCTGGCTGAGCGCACACCCAACCAACCCAAACCAACCTGGTTCCCCGACCTCCTCGCCTAAAACCACCACAAAGGTGCCTGTCCCCTTTGTGGTGGTCTTGGTGGTGGTTAGCCGATGGGTTCGGTGTATTTGGCGCGGTCGGTGCGCTGGATGCGCTTGGAGACGTGGAGCGGGCGGCCGTCGGTGTCGTAGACGTAGTCGGTGATCAGGATCAGCGCCTGCCCGCGCTCAACGTTGAGCAAAAACGCCTCGTTTTGCGAGGCATAGCACACCTCAAAGGTCTTATGCCCCTGTGCCGGCGCGCGATGGAACTCCTGTCGTAGCGTGGCGTAGAGTGAACCGTTAATATCGCGATCGATGAGCGTCTCGAAGCTTGGCGGCAGGTAGGTGGTCTCCAGGCACAGCGGCGCGTCGTCCAGATAACGCAGGCGGACAAGTTTGACGAGCTTGCTGCCCACGGCGGCGTCAAAGAACTTAGCTATGCTGCCGGCCGCCTTGGCAAAGCCCGAGTCCACGGTGCGCGTGGTGGGCTTCATGCCCTGGCCTTCGACCTGCTTGGTATAGCTCGAAAACACTAGGTTGTTCTCGTGGAGCGCGGGCGTGTCGGCCACAAAGGCGCCACGCCCGCGCTCGGTGCGCACCAGGCCCTCATCAACGAGCACCTTAAGGGCGTGGCGCACGGTGCTGCGCGACAGCCCCGATTCGTCCATGAGCTCCATCTCGGACGGCAGCTTGTCTCCGCGTGCGTAGATGCCGGCGGCGATGCGGTCGCGAAGCGTACCCGCCAAGCGCTCGTATTGGCTCAGTTTCTTTTTAGATGAAGCATTCATGCGATTAGCCTATATCTAACTTGTATGCTTATCTAAGCAAGCATGTATTCAACACAACAATAAAACCGCTGGTATCGAGCTACCGAAAACCTTACCAGCAAAATTTCTAAGATAAATATAGCATACAACTAGTCGACATAACCAAAACATGTATGTAACTTGTATGCCATCGAGAGCATCAAACGAGAAGAAAGGCTGATGCACGATGACTACTCAGGAACAGGTTAAGGATGTCGTCTCCCAGGTTTTGGCTGACAAGGCAGACAAGGGCGGCATCAAGCGCGTCGTGTGGATTGGCGCTGGCGGATCCAACGGCGGCAACTATCCTGCCCAGTACTTTATGGAGCACGAGGCCACGCAGGTCGTGAGCTCCAGCTACACCAGCAACGAGTTCGTGCACGCCACCCCGGCCTACGTCAACGAGAACACCCTGGCCGTGGTCGTGTCCATGCGCGGCACCAAGGAGACCATCGTCGCCGCCCAGGTCGCCAAGGACCACGGCGCCAGCACCATCGCCATCTATGTCGACGAGTCCGGCCTTACCGAGGTCTGCGACTACAAGATCCAGTACGATAGCCTGGCCGTCGATGAGTCCTGCATGGGCCGCACCAACTCCGCCGTCGTGACCATGATCGCCATGGAGCTTACGCAGCAGACCGAGGGCTATGCCGAGTACGAGACCGCTATGGCCGCGTTCGACTTGGTCGACCCCATCTATCGCAAGGCCGTCGAGTACACCCGTCCGCTCGCTGCCAAGTGGGCCGAGCAGAACGCCGACAAGCCCTGCATCAACGTCATGGCCCAGGGCCCGCTCTTTGGTGCCGCCTACGTCTTTAGCATCTGCAACGTGCAGGAGATGCTGCAGATCGACTCCTGCACCATCAACACCTGCGATTTCTTCCATGGCCCCTTCGAGATTCTGGACAAGCGCACCTCGCTGTTCCAGCTCATCAGCGTCGGCCGCAGCCGCTGCAACGACGAGCGCGGCATCCGCTTCGTCAACCAGTACGGTGGCGAGCGCGTCTATCAGCTCGACGCCAAGGAGCTCGGCCTCAACGACATCAAGGACAGCGTGAGCGAGTACTTCAACCACCTGATCTTTGCCCCGATCCTCAACAACGTCTACATGCGTGCGCTTTCCGCCGTCACCCACAAGGACTACATGACGCGCCGCTACATGTGGAAGCTTGACTACTAGGGGATAGAGCGGCCTAACAGCTCGATGTCCTCATAAGTTGCGGTGGAATAGTTCCTGTTTGGGGGCTTGAAGCCTCTATTTAGGAACTATTTCACCGCAACCGCCAAGTAATCCGCTGGGGATGGAGGAAAACGGATCACTGACTCAGACCAGCCCCTCAGTGATCCGTTTTCCTCCGTCCCCAGCGGATCATTTTTCCGTTCGGCGATTTGTGTCTTGAAAAATGTATATAACGACTATAACGTAGTGTGAAACATATTGGAAACAATACCGAGGAGGCTGCGTTGAAGAAAAGCAATCTGGGCTATGTGCTGGTGCTGATCGCCGCGCTTATGTGGGGCAGCATCGGAATCTTTGTAAACGGAATATCGGCCCTGGGTGTTTCGTCTCAGAGCATGGCGGCCTTTCGCCTGTTGTCGGGTGCCGTCTTAATGGCTCCGGTCTTGGTATTCATGGGCTGCCAGGGAGGTGCTCGTGAGGGAAAAGCCTCGGGTCCCATGGCACTGTTCAAGGCAAGTCCTAAAGAGCTCGTCCCCTGCGCACTTGTCGGTATCGTCGGTTTGGCCGTCGCCAACACCTGCTATTACGAGTGCATGGGCGAGGTGGGCATGTCCACGGCCTCGGTGCTGCTCTATACCTCGCCGGTGTTTGGCGTCATGCTCGGCCGCGTGCTTTATCGCGAGGGCGTGACCCCCAACAAGCTCGTCGCCATCATCTTTAACATTGTGGGTTGCGTGCTCGCGGTGACGAGCGGCGACCTGTCCGGTTTCCATTTCTCGACTTGGGGCGTCGCGTCGGGTGTGATCGCCGGACTTTGCGGTGCGCTGCTGGCTGTGTTTAGCCGCATGGCCACCAAGACGCTGCATCCGCTGGCGGTTACGTTTTGGGGCTTTGTCTTTGGCGGATGCTTTATGGCTGTGCTTTCTGCTCCGTGGTCCGATGTGGCCGCGGCAATGTCCCCGCAGCTCATTCTGCTGTTCGCGGGCTTTGGCTTTATTCCGACGGCTCTTGCGTACATCTTCTATATGCAGGGCCTTTCGATGGATCTTGAGACGTCGAAGGTGCCAGTCGTGGCTTCGTTCGAAACCGTGGCGACCGTTCTGGTCGGTATTGGCATCTATGCCGAGTCCGCCGGCGCAATCAAGGTTCTGGGCATTGCGCTGGTGCTCGCCTCCATCGTGATCATGAACACCGACTTTTCCAAGCTGCGCAACAGCGCCATTGTCAAACGTATTGTCGAGAGCATGACCTTTAAGCCCAACGCGTGGTGGACGGAGAAATCGCAGGACATGGATCTGTTCCGCGAGCGCACCGGCATCGCGCTGGAGCCCACCGTGCAGGAAAGCCCCTGGTACTTCGTGCGATAGTGGATTGGCGAGGCGTCTGATCGGGTGTCGCCAAGACAGCGTCGGCCTGCCCGGCTCCAACGTTTCAAGTACGTTAAACCCGTCAACGGTCGATTTTCACCCGCGAACGGTCTTTATACTAATTAGCAATATAAGCAACGTATAAGACGTTATAATGACCATAACGAAAAGGAGGAGGCAAGATGAATCAGATCATTCTCGCATCTCATGGCGGCCTGGCCGCAGGCGCCAAAGACACGCTCGAGATGGTTCTCGGCGACGTGTCGAACGTCCACGTCGTGTCGCTTGCTCGTGACGACAAGGAGCCCATCACCAATAAGGTTGAGGCTATGATCGCCACGTTCAACGCGGACGACACCGTGTATGTGCTAACCGATATGCTCGGTAGCTCGGTCAACAACAACATGGTCGAGCTTTCCAAGAACGGCACGAAGTTCACGGTTGTCAGCGGTTTCAACATCCCGCTGGCGCTCACGCTCGCTATGAGCCCCGCCCCCGTCAAGGGCGCCGAGCTCGCGGCCCTCATCAACGAGGCCCGCACCGGTCTGACCAACCCCAACGCACCGGTCGAGTTCGCCGCGGCTCCCGCCAAGAAGGCCAAGGCGTCCCGTCACAGCTCCGGTCCCGCCAAGATCGTCCTCGCACGTCTTGACTACCGTCTGCTGCACGGCCAGGTCGTCTTTACCTGGACCACCAAGGTCCAGGCCGAGCGCATCATCGTCGTCGACAACGCTGCCGCCAACGATGACATCAAGAAGGGCGCTCTTAAGCTGGCCAAGCCCCAGGGCGTGCGCCTGAACGTCTTCACCGTCGAGCGTGCCCTCGCCAAGATGGACAAGCTCAACACCCTCGGCGAGCGCGTCATGTTCGTCTTTGGCAACACGGCCGAGATGCTGCAGTTCTGCCAGGGCTACAAGCTCGACGCCATCAACCTGGGCGCCACCGCCAACCACGACGGTGCCGAGCAGGTCGGCGGCAAGGACAGCTCCGTCTTCCTCGACGCCACCCAGAAGGCCGACGTCAACCAGCTGCTCGACATGGGCATCAAGCTCTACGTCCAGCAGACCCCTACGTATCAGAGCGTCGACATCGACGCCAAGCTGTAATCAACCAGGCTTTTGCCTGACTGAAAGGAGAAGGGTATGAATACGTTCATCAGTGCGGTGCTCGTCGGCCTCGTCGGCGTGTTCTGCATGTGGGACTCCCGCCTGCTCGGTCGTCTTAACTTCGAGCAGCCCCTCGTTGGCGCTACGCTCGTCGGTCTGCTGCTGGGCGATGTGCCCACCGGCCTTGCCGTCGGTGCCGCCGTCGAGCTCGTGTCCATGGGCCTGGTGCAGGTCGGCGCCGCCGTTCCGCCCGATATGGTCCTGGGCGGCATCGTGGCCGCTGCCTTTGCGTGCCTGACCGATGCTTCCGCCGAGACCGCCATGACGATCGCCATCCCGGTCGCCGTCCTGGGTCAGCTCCTCGGCATCGTGTTCCGTTCCATCATCGCCGCCCTCACCCATGTGGCAGATAGCGCGATCGATAACGGTAACTTCAAGACCGCCTACCGTATGCACATCTGCGCCGGCTCCGGTCTGTACGCCATCATGTACTTCCTGCCGATCTTCCTCGCCGTCTTTGTTGGCACCGACCTGGTTCAGGCCATCGTCAACATGGTTCCCGAGTGGCTGTCCACTGGTCTTAACGTTTCGACCAAGATCATGACTGCCTACGGCTTGGCCCTGCTGCTCACCATGATGATCAAGAAGGGTATGACTCCGTTCCTGTTCATCGGTTTCCTGCTCGCTGCTTACCTCAACCTGTCCGTCATCGCGGTCGCTCTGATCGGTGTGTGCCTGGCTGTCGTCTTCATGGGCTTCAAGTTCAACGGTTCCCATGCAGCCGCCGGTGTCGATTCCGACTACGATCCGCTCGAAGACGACGAAGACTAAGGAGGAACACACTATGGCAACCGCAACCAAGGACGTGTCCCTGAACAAGAAGGTCAGCCAGTTCTTCTGGCGCTCCTGGGCCATCCAGGCCTCTTGGAACTACGAGCGTCAGATGAACATGGGCTTCCTCTACGGCATGGTTCCCACGCTCGATCGCCTCTATCCGGATGAGTCCGATCCCAAGCAGCTCGCTGCTAAGAAAGAGGCTTACCACCGTCACATGGCGTTCTACAACTGCACCCCGCAGACGAGCGCTTTCATCCTGGGCCTCTCCGCCTCCATGGAGGAGGAGTACGCCAAGGATCCCGAGAACTTCGACCCCGATTCGATCAACGCGGTCAAGACCTCCCTCATGGGTCCGCTTTCCGGCATCGGTGACTCCTTCTTCCAAGGCACCATCCGCGTTATCGCCTTTGGTCTGGGCGTTCAGCTGGCTCAGCAGGGCTCCATCATGGGCCCGATCCTGGCCATGCTCATCTCCATCGTCCCCTCCGTGCTGATCACTTGGTTCGCAGCCAAGATGGGCTATCAGGGCGGCCACGAGTACCTGAGCAAGCTTCAGGGCGGCGACCTCATGGAGAAGCTCATGTATGTCTGCGGCATCGTGGGTCTTATGTCCGTGGGCGGCATGATCGCCACGCTGATTGGCGCCACCACCCCGCTGCAGTTCGCTGAGGGCACCGTCGTTATCCAGGACATCCTGGACGGCATGATGCCCCAGATGATCTCCCTTGGCCTCACCGGCCTTATGTACTGGCTCATCAAGAAGAACGTCAACACCGGTTGGCTTCTCGTGATCGCCATCGTGGGCGGCATCGCCCTCTCCGCGGCCGGCATCCTGGCCTAGTCGCGACTAAGCGTCTAACCGCTTTCCCCCGGGGGCCTGCCTGGCATCCCATACCCCAGGCAGGCTTCCATCCCCAAATGTGTCAAAGGGACAGTCCCTTTGTCGCATCCTCAACGGGCCGGCGACTCGGTCCAAATTACGGTAACCCTGCGTGCGTCCGGCAATGTGGCGCCGCAAAAAATCGAAAGGAATGTGTCAGATGTACGAGATCGACCTTAACCTCCCTAAGCAGATCGTCGCTGACGTCCTGTCCAACCACGAGATCCACAGCGTCGCCTTCGTCGGCTGCGGCGCTTCCATGTCCGACCTTTACCCCGCCAAGTACTTCCTGGCCAACAACACGGACAAGCTGAACGTTCAGATCTTCACCGCTAACGAGTTCAACTACGACACGCCCTCCTGGGTCAACGAGCACACCTTCGTGATCACCTGCTCCCTCGGTGGCTCCACGCCCGAGACCGTCGAGGCCAACAAGACCGCCAAGAAGCACAACTGCCCGGTCGTCTCCCTCACCAACAAGGCTGGCTCCGCTCTGACCGTCGACGCTGATTACGTCATCGTTCACGGCTTCCACGCCAACTTCGCTGCCAAGTGCGAGAAGCCCGGCTACGCCATCGCTCTTGCTGTCGAGATCCTTCAGCAGACCGAGGGCTATGACCACTACGAGGACATGATCACCGGCCTCACCAACGTCTTCGAGCTCTGCGAGAACGCCGCTCAGCACTGCAAGAAGCTCGCCAAGAAGTTCGCTGAGGACTTCAAGGACGACAAGATGATCTACTTCATGGCTTCCGGTGCCTCCGAGAAGATGGCTTATTCTCACGCCGCCTTCCTGTTCACCGAGATGCAGTGGATCGACGCCGCCGCCTACAACACCGGCGAGTACTTCCACGGCCCGTTCGAGGTTTCCACCGAGGGTAAGCCCTACGTCTTCTTCATGTCCGATGGCGCTACCCGTCCGATGGATGCCCGCGCCCTCACCTTCCTTGAGCGCATGGGCGCCAAGGTCGCTCTGATCGACTCCAAGGACTACGGCCTGGCTGACGCCGTGCCCGCGAGCGTCGTCACCTACTTCAACCCGCTGCTGCACCTCGCCGTTATGCGCGAGTATGGCAACCAGATCGCCGAGGCCCGTCAGCACCCGCTGACCATGCGTCGCTACATGTGGAAGCTTTCCTACTAATCACAAGTAAGTAGACCTTACGGGTTGATTGAGAGGGGATGGGGTTTGCGCCCCGTCCCCTTTTTTGCTCTGGGAAGGGCGTGTCTGTCGCGCCGCAAAACCCCAGATAAAACCTACCAAAATAAACCTGTCCCTTTTTGGCAGGTGGGAGGAGATGCGTATGATCAAAGCAGTGCTGTTTGATATGGACGGCGTGCTGGTCGATACCGAGTGGTTCTACAACCGTCGTCGCGTGGCGTTTATGGAAGAGAAGGGGTTCCATTTTGACGAGATCCCCGATCTTTCGGGGTCTAACGAGCCGGCCATTTGGGAGGCGCTGGTGCCCGACGATGTTGAGCTGCGCGAGCGCCTGCGCGTGGAGTATAAGCAGGTCTACAGCCCGGACCACCCCGTTCCGTATGCCGAGCTGCTCAACGAGCAGACGGAGCCGGTGATGCGTGAGCTGCACGAGCGCGGCGTGAAGTGTGCCATCGCGAGCTCGTCCTATCGCGAGCTTATTGACGAGCTGGTGGAGATTGCCGGCATTGCCGATGTGCTGGACTACACCATCAGCGGTCACGAGTGCAGTGCGTTTAAGCCCGATCCCGAGATCTATTTGCGTGCCATGGAGGCGCTGGGGGTGGAGCCTGCCGAATGCCTGGTTATCGAGGACTCGCCTTTGGGCATCGAGGCCGGCAAGCGCTCCGGCGCCCGCGTCCTGGCGCTGCGTCCGCACGAGGGCGTCAACCTCGATCAATCGCGAGCCGATGCCGTTATCGATAATCTGACCGACATTTTGGCCGCTTTGTAGTGTCAATCCGCCGCGAGAAGCACGGGTTCAAACGTTTTTTGCGGTGGACTGGCTCAATTTGGTTTCGATTTTGATCCGTTTGGCTTCGATTCGGGCTAAGTGAGTAGATCTTTTGACGCAGGCCGAGCACAATGCATATCTTCCTTTGTAAAACCGCAGGTCACAGGGGTGGCGGTTTTTGGGTGCGCTCTGCAGATCGTAAAAAGTCTACTCACTTGTAATTTGGGCCTTTGGTCGTGGGGTTGCTGGTCCCGTTTTGGTTGTCGAGGGAGGGCGAATTGAAGCGCCCTCGCACGCTCCGTGCTACAATCGCCGACATGCCTCACAACTAGATTTGCCTTCGAAAGGAGCCCGCGTGGCGAACGCCATCGATCAGCTCACGGACCGAGTGCTCGTGCTCGGCCGTCTCACCATCGTCCGCCGCGCCATTACTGCAGTGGCGGTCACAATTTCCGCCGTTCTCCAGACATTTCTGATCCAGGCGTTCATCCAGCCCGCCGACCTGCTTCCGAGCGGTCTTACCGGCGTCGCGGTCCTGCTCGATCGCGTTACCTCGCTCGGCGGCGTTCACATCGACATCTCGCTCGGTATGCTCGCGCTCAACATCCCCGTGGCGCTCCTATGTTGGAGCGGCATTAGCAAGCGCTTCGTCATCTTCTCGATGATGCAGGTCATGCTCTCATCGCTGTTTCTCAACGTCTTTCACTTCGCTCCGTTTTTGGGCGACAAGATCATGCTCATCATTTTTGGCGGCGTGGTCTCGGGTCTGGGCGCTGCCATCGCGCTTAAATCCGGCGCATCCACCGGCGGCACCGACTTTATCGCGCTGTGGGTTTCCAACCACACGGGCAAGACCATCTGGGGCGTCATCTTTGGTTTCAACTGCTTTATCCTGGCGATCTTTGGCTTTATGTTTGGCTGGGACAAGGCGGCGTACTCCATCGTGTTCCAGTTTATTTCGACCAAGACCATCGACAGCTTCTATCGTCGCTACGACCGCGTGACGCTGCAGATCACGACGCGCAAGGCGGACGAGGTCATGACCGCCTATGTTGACCATTTTCAGCACGGCATTAGCTGCGCCGAGGTCATTGGCGGATACAGCCGCGAGAAGATGTACCTGCTGCACGCCGTTGTCTCGACTTACGAGAGCCAGGACATTATCAAGCTGGTGTGCGACATTGATCCCGGTGCCGTGGTCAATGTGTTCCACACGCTCAACTTTGTGGGCGGCTGGTGGGGCGGTCATGTCGACGAGCCCATGCCCACGGCCGTACCCGATCCCGACAAGCCCGCACGCATGGCCAGCAGGCAGGCGCGCCTCAGCGAGCAGGACAGCCTGCAGCAGGACGACGGCAAGTAGGGTTTTGGCATTTTGCTGGCCTGGCGCAATCCTGTCCGCTTGAGCCTCCCGAAAGCCTCGCTGCTTTCGGGAGGCTCTCGTTTGCCCAGATAAAACCTACCAAAAAGAAGCTGTCGCTTTTTGGTAGGGAGGGTGTATCGTTTTATCAATATGAGGTAACATGAAACTAGACGTTATATACGTATTAGTTATTTCGATATTCCGATAAGAGTGATTAGATATGCCTGCGCCCAAAAATGCACCGCTTTACCAGCAGATTTATGACGAGATCAAGGATGCGATCGAGAAAGGTGTTTATGCACCCAAGGAGCGTATTCCGTCCGAGCTTGAGCTAGCCGAGCAGTACGACGTGAGCCGAATTACGGTGCGTCGCGCCGTCGAGGAGTTGTGCTCCGATGGCTACCTGGTTAAGCAGCAGGGCCGCGGCACCTTTGTCTCCACGCCGCACATCAATCGCCAGTTCCACGCCTCGACGCTGCAGACGTTTACCGCGCTGTGTGCCAACAACGGCATGAAGGCCGGTGCGCATGTGGTCGATCGCCAGATTGTTCCGGCGCGCCAAAACGAGATGGAGTTCTTTGGTTTGCAGAAGGACGCGCTGCTGCTGCATATCAAGCGCGTGCGTACGGCCGACGGCGAGCCCATATTTGAGGAGAACATCTTTGTGCCGTTTGACGCCTACCGTGAGCTGTTGACGGCCGATCTTGAGGACAAGTCGATTTTTGCCGAGGTCGAGCGTGTTGGCGGAACGCCGATTGTCTCGGTTGGCTACCGTACGGTCGAGGCCGTTCGCGCCAATGCCGAGCAGGCGGCCGAGCTGGGCATTGCCCCGCATGATCCGCTGCTCAACCTGCGCGCCGGCTTTACCGGTCCCAACGATGAGCCGGTTTTGCTCGGCAAACAGTACTACGTGGGTAGCCGCTACGTCATGGTGATGTAGCTCTAGTTGCGCGGTTTTCCAAACCGCGCAACGGCTCGACGCTACAAGCCCGCCAGAGCGGCAATCTGCCTTTCAACTTCGGCGGCATGACCAGAAGGTCAATGCCGCCTTGTTTCAAGGCACCTTGCTCGCTCTGGCGGGCTTTCGCTGACATTGCCAAAACATCGACTACCCATAGAATGAGCGTGGATAATCTCCCGTTTTTGGCTCGGTTATGACCTCAAAGTGGGAGATTATCCACGCTCATCCGGAAAGTGTCCAAAAATCCACGCTCGTTCCCTTCGGATTGCATCGCCCGTGGCCGGCAGCCGGGCGGCGCCGGTCCGCGTGGCGGCGTATAATCGGCGGCAGATGACTTGGACGTTAGGAAACCATGACCGAAAGCATGCAGCAGATGGCGCTCGACACGCTCGGCGCCTATTTTGGCTACACCTCGTTTCGCCCGGGGCAGGACCGCATGGTCGATGCGATCCTTGCCGGTTGCGACGCGCTGGGCGTTATGCCCACGGGCGCCGGCAAGTCCATTTGCTACCAGGTGCCCGCGCTCATGCTGCCCGGTATCACCTTTGTGGTGAGTCCGCTGCTGTCGCTTATGGAGGATCAGACCCGTGCGTTGCTCGCGGCGGGTGCGCGACCCAGCTATCTCAACTCCAGCCTTACGCCGGCTCAGCAAAATACCGTGCTCAAACGTGCTCGTGAGGGGCGCTACCAGCTTATGTACGTGGCGCCCGAGCGCCTGCTCGAGCCGCGCTTTTTAGCCTTTGCGCAGGAAGCTGCGGCCGAAGGCGGCATCGGCGTGCCGCTCGTGGCCATTGACGAGGCCCACTGCGTGAGCCAGTGGGGCCAGGATTTCCGCCCCGCCTACCTGCAGATTCGCGAGTTCATCGATTCCCTGCCGCGGCGCCCCATCGTGGCGGCCTTTACCGCTACGGCGACCGAGCGCGTGCGCACGGACATTCAGCAGATGCTCGGTCTGCAAAACCCTGCGACGGTGGTGACGGGCTTCGATCGCAAGAACCTCTACTTTGGCTGCGAGGAGATGGGCGACAAGGCCAAGGCCGCGTGGGTGCGCGACTATGTGATCGCGCATTCGAGCGAGAGCGGCATCGTGTATTGCTCGACCCGCAAGACCGTCGATGCGCTGGCAGGAGAGCTTACCGAGGCTCTGGGCCCCAGCGGCATTCGCGTGGGCCGCTACCATGCCGGCATGGGTAATGACGCCCGCCGCCAAAGCCAGCGCGCCTTTATCGACGACGATATTCAGGTGATGGTTGCCACCAACGCCTTTGGCATGGGCATCGACAAGCCCAACGTGCGCTACGTGATCCACAACAACGTGCCCGAGAGCATCGAGGCATACTACCAAGAGGCGGGCCGCGCCGGCCGCGATGGCGATCCGGCCAGCTGTCACCTGCTGTGGAACGGAAACGATTTTCGAATGCGTCGCTTCTTGATCGACCGCGGCGATGCGGCCGACGAGGCGCTCGACGACGAGCAACGCGCGTGGGCGCTCCAAAATCGATATCGCCTGCTCAGCCAGATGGAGGGCTACTGCAATACCACCGGCTGTCTGCGCGAATACATGCTGCGCTACTTTGGCGACGAGGCTGCAGCCGAGCATGCGGCTGCGGGCGGCGCCGCCACGGACGACGCCGAGGGCTGCGGCAACTGCAGCAACTGCCTCACGCAGTTCGAGGTCGAGGACGTCACCGATATGGCCCGCGCCGCCGTGCGCTACGTCGCCACGCGCCCCATGCGCTTTGGCAAGTCGCTCATCGCCGACGTGCTCCACGGCGGCAACACCGAGCGCATTCGCCAGATGCATCTGGACGAGGATTGCGGCTACGGTGAGCTGTCGAGCGAATCGGTCGGGCGCATCAAGGACATCATCGGCCAGCTGTGCGGCCGTGGCTATCTGGCCACCTCGCAGGGGCAGTACCCGGTCGTGGGGCTCGGTCCGCGCGCCGGCGAGGTCGAGGACGAGGCGTTCGCCTTTACCGTTAAGCGTCGCGCGTCCAAGCGCAAGGCCTCGGCACGCGCCCGCCGTGCGGTGGATCTGCTGCGCGAGGAGGCCGAGCTGGATCAGCGCCCGCGCGTGGGCGACGATGCCGAGCTGTTCGAGCGTCTGCGCGCCCTGCGCAAGGAGATTTCGACCGAGCTGGAGATGGCGCCGTATATGGTCTTCTCCGACAAGGCCCTGCGCGGCCTGTGCCGCCTGCGCCCTCAGACGCGTGCCGAGCTGATCCAGGTCAACGGCATTGGCGAGAAAAAGGCCGACGCCTTTGGCGAGCAGTTTATGGCGTCGATTGAAGAATTTGAGTCCGAGCATGCGCGGGATGGAGCGTAACGATGGCATTCGACGATAAAACCGGCAGCTCAGATGTGTCCGCCGTGCCGCTGTACCAGCAGGTTATGGACGACCTGAAGGGTGAAATCGCCCGCGGCGTGTACCCTGCCGGCTCGCGCATTCCTTCCGAGATGGAGCTCGCGAAGTCCTACGGCGTGGGGCGCATCACCGTACGCCGTGCCATCGAGGAGCTGTCGCGCGCGGGCTACCTCAACCGCCAGCAGGGGAGGGGCACCTTTGTATGCGCTCCCAAGCTCAAGCGCAAGATTCGCCAGAAGGGCGACGTACAGAGCTTCACCGAGGGTTGTGCCGCCAACGACATGGTGGCCGGAGCACGCTTGGTATCGCGTACGGTGGTTGCGGCGACGCGCGAGGACGCGGCGTTTTTTGGTGTGGAACCCGGCTGCGAGCTCATCGTGGTCGAGCGCGTGCGCACGGCCGACGGCGTGCCCGTCATGCTCGAGAACAACGCCTTTGTGCTTGCCGACCATCCCTACCTGCAGACGCTGGCCGATAAGGACCTTGCCGATAACTCAATCTTTGCACTCGTTGCCGAGCATTCGGGTCGCGCGCCGCTCAAGTCCGATTCCTGCACCGTGGAGATTGCGCTGGCGGATGCCCAGGCGGCCCCGCTGCTGGAGGTGCCGGTCGGCGAGCCGCTCTTCTATATGGAGGCCTACTTTACCGACGCCGACGGGCGCCCTCTACTGCTCGGCCGCCAAAAGATCGTGGGCTCGCGCTACGTCTTCGACATCTAACGTCCATAGATAGAACAACATAGAACAAGTTTGGTGAAATGGCTTCATCCACGCCGGCTTGCGTGCTATAAATAGGACAACATAGAACGACCGCAGGTACGAGCCGTCGTCGTTCAAAACTGCCACACAAGGAGGCATCACCATGAACGCACATGATCTGATTCAGGAAATCATCGAGCGCAAAGGCAAGATCGAGAACGTCTTTTGGATCGCTTGTGGCGGTTCGATGATCGACCTGATGCCGGCCAACGAGCTGCTCAAGCGCGAGGCCACCACGTTTACCTCGACGGTCTACACGGCACGTGAGTTTTGCCTGATGGCCCCCAAGAGCCTAGGGCCGAAGTCGCTCGTTATTGCCTGCAGCCACAGCGGCAACACGCAAGAGGTCGTCGACGGCTGCGAGATGGCGCTGGCAGCCGGCGCCGAGGTCGTCGCCCTCACCGACTGCGAGGGCTCCAAGATCGACAACGGCAAGTGGACCACCTGGGTCTACCCCTGGGGCGAGGGCGTGTCGCAGGCCGAGGTGCCGCAGGGCATCGGCGCTCTGATCGCCGCCGAGCTGCTCGACCAGCAGGAAGGCTACGAGGCACTCGCCGACATGTACGAGGGCCTCAAGCAGATGGATGCGCTGCTGCCCGCCGCCCGCGAGAAGGTCAACGCCGAGCTGGGCGCCCGCTTTGCCGAGCTCTGCCAGCAGCACAAGTTCTTCTATATCCTGGGGTCCGGCCCCAACTTTAGCCAGACCTACGCCATGGCCATCTGCTCGCTCATGGAGATGCAGTGGCAGCACTGCTGTTACATCCACTCCGGCGAGTATTTCCACGGCCCGTTCGAGGCCACCGAGCCCGGCGTATTCTACTTTGTGCAGCTCGGATCGGGCGAGTGCCGCCCCATGGAGGAGCGCGCGCTGGCGTTCCTCAACACGCACACCGACACGATCATGGTGCTCGACGCGCTTGAGTATGGCGTGGGCGAAGTGCCTACCAGCGTGCGTTCGTTCCTGGAGCCGATCTTCTTCTACGCGATGAGCTGTGAGCTGCGCGCCGCCCGCGGCAAGGTGTTCGACCACAGTCCCGAGATCCGTCGCTACATGGGCATCGAGCAGTACTAATATACCGGGAATAACCTCTCACGACGGGGTCTACGCTGCGCGCGGGCCCCGTTTTGCGTTGTGGCGGCCGGATTCGTGTCTGCGCGAAAACGAAGGTGAATACTTTTCCGCGAAGTGAACGACCTATTTTGGACCCCCGAAGCATCCACACTTTTTAACGCCAAAACTGCAGGGAAAACTCGGCGAAACCGCAGGAAACGGCGTCTGAAAAGTGTCGATGCTTCGGGGGCTCGTTTTTGCTCGTTCACTTCGCGGAAAAGTATTCACTTTCGATTCGCAAGGGCACTGCGTGAGTCAAAAAAGCGGGCCGCGCCGGGGATTTCCGGCGCGGCCCGCTTAGTATCGTGCTTCGATTCGCAAGGTTGCGGCAGCCAGCGGTCTACTTTGCGTCGTAGGCCTCGGCGTCCCACCAGTCGAGCTGGGCGATGTTGTCGCGAATGTGCTGGCAGCTCTTGTGGAAGCCCTCGAGCTCGTACTCGGACAGGTCGAGCGTGTAGACCTCCTCGACGCCCTCGGCGCCGATCACGCACGGCAAGGATGTGAAAATGCCCTCCTCGCCATACTGGCCGGTCATAAGCGTAGAGGCCGAAAGCACGGCGTGCTCGTTGTGCAGCACGGCGGCGCAGACGCGCGCGGCGGAGTTGGCGACGGCGTACTCGGTGCACTGCTTGCCCTGGTAGGTCACATAGCCGCCCTTGCGCGCGAGCTCCTCGACCTCCATGTGGTCAAAGGCGTACTTGTCGGGGTTCTCGGCCTGAAGCTCGTTGAGGCTCTTGCCGGCGATGGTCGCGGCCTTAAAGGCAGCCAGCTGGCTAAAGCCGTGCTCGCCGATCATGTAGGCGTCGATGGACTTGGGGCTCACGCCGACCTTCTTGGAGATCTCGGTGCGCAGGCGGGCGGAGTCCAGGCCGCAGCCCGAGCCGATGATCTTCTTGGGATCGTAGCCGGTCAGGTGCCACAGCTCGGTGCACACGACGTCGCAGGGGTTGGAGATGCTCACAAAGATGCCGTCGAAGCCGGCGTCGACGATGCGCTTGGCAAAGGTGCGCGCGGCGTCGGTGGTAAAGAACAGCTCACCGTCGCGGTTGCCAGCGGCCAGCGCGACCTTACCGGCGGCGTTGACGATGACGTCGCAGCAGGCCAGCTCCTCGTAGTGGTCGTAGCAGTTGACGATCTTGGTGTTATACGGGACAAACGAAAGGGAGTCGCGCAGGTCCTGGACCTCGGACGTCACCTTGGCCTCGTTGATATCGCACAGGTACAGCTCGTCGGCAATGCCCTGCATAAGCAGGCTGTTGGCGACATGTGCTCCTACGTGGCCCTGGCCGACCACACCGATCTTACGCGTCTGGTACATATGAGTATCCTTTCGGCCGAGTATTTCGCGTCGAACCATTGTAGCGTCCAGCTGCCACTTTGCTAGACTAAAGCGCCGTAGATTTTTGGGACATGCCCTAATCTCTACTTTTGGGGTGATTTGGGCCGCTGACGGCATCGCTGGGCGATGTGCTCGCGCGGATGGGGCCGCTCGTTGTACCATAGCTGCAACTGACTCGTAAGGAGCATCCATGCCCATTCGCATCCCCGACGCCCTCCCTGCCGCCGCGCAGCTCGAGAGCGAGAACATCTTTGTCATGACCGAGTACCGCGCGCTGCACCAGGACATCCGCCCGCTGCGCGTGCTCATCCTCAACCTCATGCCCACCAAGATCGCCACCGAGACGCAAATCATGCGCAAGCTCTCCAACACGCCGCTGCAGGTGGAGGTGGACCTGCTGCGCACCAAAACGCACGAGGCCACGCACGTGAGCGCTGGCCACCTGGAGACGTTCTACCGCACGTTCGACGACATCCGCGACATCCACTACGACGGCCTGATCATCACGGGCGCGCCGGTTGAGCAGATGCCCTTCGAGGAGGTCGACTACTGGCCCGAACTCTGCCAGATCATGGATTGGTCCACCACACACGTGCACTCTACGCTGCACATTTGTTGGGGCGCGCAGGCGGGCCTGTATCACCACTACGGTATTCAGAAGCACGACCTGCCGGCAAAGGCGAGCGGCGTGTTCGAGCATTATCTGGTGAAGCCTCAAAGCCCGCTGGTTCGCGGCTTTGACGACCGTTTCTATGCCGTGCATTCGCGCAACACCGATGTGCGCCGTGAGGACGTGGAGGCCGAGCCGCAGCTTGAGGTTGTGGCCGTGTCCGACGAGGTGGGCCTGTACATCGTCAAGTCGACCGACAGCCGTCGCTTCTTTGTATTTGGCCATCCCGAGTACGATACCGACACGCTGCGTCTGGAGTACGAGCGCGACGTGAAGCGCGGCCTCAACCCTCAAGTGCCGGCGCATTACTTCCCAGGTGACGACCCCTCGGCCGAGCCGCGCAACGTCTGGCGCAGCCAGGCTCAGTTGCTCTACACCAACTGGCTCAACTACTACGTCTACCAGACCACGCCCTACGACCTAGCTCGCGCCGGCGAGGAGCACTAGGCTACGGCTGCTGCTGTGCCGGCGGCGTGACGAGCGTGGATATCCGGACGGACGAGCGTGGATTTTCGGACATTTACAAATCGAGCGTGGATAATCTCCCACTTTTGGCTTGAAACTAGGCTCAAAACGGGAGATTATCCACGCTCATTTTTTAGGCATGTAGATGCCGATGGCTCGGCTAAGCGACGGTGCGTGCAGAGGCAAAGTCGCATTTGGCGTAGTCTTGAATATCGACGGGTTTTTCTTTCTGATAATCCGATGGACCAAGGCCTCAAAATGTGGAGACAGGGACCTCTCGACAACCGCCCTACCTGCAGATATAAGACATCAGCCTAAAACGTCCAAAACCGTCAAGCATTTGGTCAGCGCCTGGACGGTATTTGGTCAGACTTCGCATGAAACCGTCTGGTACGTTTGCGCCGTTCCAAGATTTGGGAGGCGACATGGGAAACATGACGGCGAATCAAAGGCTTGCAAGTCACATTAAAGCATGCGAACAGCAGATGAGCTGCGTGTACGCGCGCACGGCGGCGGAGGCAAAGCAGATTCAGCGGCGGGCGGAGGCGGGAAGTCTCGAAGCGGTCATGCCGGGGCTGTATGCGCGTCCGGAATACTGGTTCGAGCTCAAGTTTCGGCAGCGTTATCTGCATCGGGTGCGGGCGCTTGCGCAAAAGCACCCCGACTGGACATTTTGCTCCTATACGGCGGCTGTTATCTATGGCCTTTCGGTTTCGCATGCCAATTTGACGCACATCCATATCGCCGCGATGCCGGCCCAATCGACGACGCCGGGCTCTCAGGTCATTCGTCATCGCTATGCTCGTCAAACACGGGCCACCCAGATGGATATCGCCGTAACCGATATCGATCAAACGATTACGGATTGCTTGGTCGATGCATCGTTTGTCGAGGGACTGATCATCGCGGATTCGGCACTCCATGAGCAACTTTTGTCGAAGGAGCATCTCGTTGAGACGGTCGATAAGCTTGGCCTGAATCGTCGCGGTGTTGTGATGGCGCGCAGGGTTGCGCGGTGTGCCGATGGCCTGTCGGAAAGCGGTGGCGAGTCCAAGGCGCGTGCCCTGATGATCGAGCGCGGCTGGCAGATGCCGGAGCTGCAAGTTGAGCTGTTCGACCCGGTTGAGCCGGGACGGCCGTATCGCGTCGACTACTTGTGGCGCGTGGGCGACCAGCTGATTATCGGTGAGTTCGACGGATTCGTTAAAAGCGAGAAAGCGGCGGAGGAGGGCAAGCTCGCAAAGGCGCAGTTCGATGAGCGTCAGCGCGAGTCGAGGCTTTCGCTGCTTGATAACTGCAAGATCGTGCGCTTGTGCTGGGATGATCTAAGGGATCCGACAAAGCTCGATCGCAAGCTCAAAGTCGCCGGCGTGCCGCGTGCGTGCTGAGGCAGTTGCAGAGCGTTTGGCTGCACAAGCGTGGAAATCCGGACGGATGAGCGTGGGAATTTAGACGCGATTTGGTTGAGCGTGGATTTTCGGACACACGAGCGTGGATTATCGGACGTTTGAATAATGAGCGTGGATAATCTCCCGTTTTTTGCCCCCGAATAGGCCCAAAGTGGGAGATTTTCCACGCTTATCTTGCGGGTACGATACAACGGCATTTAGGCGCTGACGATGTTGGGCAGCGGCAGATCGTGGGCGTCGGTGGGGACGTGGTCGACGCGCTGTTCGTCAAAGGCGATGCCGACGATTAGGCATTCAGGTGCAACTGTGGGCAGGTAGCGGTCGTAGCAGCCTCCGCCGTAGCCCAGGCGCGCGCCGGCGCGGTCGAAAGCCACGAGCGGCACGACAACTATGTCGAGCTCGGCGGCGGGCACGATGGGGCAGCGATTGCTGTCGATATCCGTAGCCGCGAAGGACCGCGTGGGATGAGCGATAAACGGAGCCGTGGATACATCGCCGGCGGCGACCGCCCGCATGCACATGCGCTGGCCGCATGCGGCGGCGTCGCTTGCCGAGAGCATGCACGGATAGGCTACGCGCCAGCCACGCGCGGCGGCCGCGGCGGCAAACGCGGCGGGGTCGACTTCGGAACCCATCGCGGCATAGACGGCAACGGTGCGTTGGCCCGCAGTGCCGCTGGACTCCATCAGCTCAACAAGCCGCGCGCATACAACAGCAGACTTCGCTGCCCGGACATCCAAATCAATAGCATCGCGCCGAGCAATCACCGCCCGTCGCAACTCAGCCTTATCCATCTCAACCTTCTCTCCCAAACCTACCAAAAAGGGACAGGTTTATTTTGGCAGGTTTTATCTGGGCAAACGCGATGGATTCACCCCAAACCACCACAAAGGTGCCTGTCCCCTTTGTGGTGGTTTGAGCCTAGGCGTTAATGCTATAACGCCGCAGCAATTGCTTCAGTCACAAACTTATTGAGTGACTCACCCTTCTTTGCCGCTGCCAGCGCTGCTTGCTTATGAAGCTCGGAACCCGTTCTTACGTTGAACGAGCCCTTAAAAGCCCGCTCGGGTTCCTTGCCCTTCTCGGCGCAAAGCTCAAGGTAATCGTCGACGGCGTCGTGGAAGCATTGCTCCACTTCTTCAGCCGTAGAGCCTTCAAATACGATTGCGTCCCTAATGCCGGTGACCATACCTGTTAGCACATGCTGTTCGGCATCGAACTCGACTGGGGCGAAATAACCCTTGTATGCCAAAACGTTACTCATGACTACCTCCGACATCTTGCAGAAATCGAACGATGTTTCGAATGGTCCCCGCTGTCAATTCGTCAGATGGATGTGGCGCGTGCATTACGAACATCCTGCCATCTGATGGCCTGTAGAAGCGAACGCGCGATCCGGATGTCTTGCCTTTGTTGTCCATTTCAAAGCCATATGAAGCCATGACTTTTAAAAAATCGGCATACCGATACGTCGAAGGGCAGCTAAGCAGTTGGGCGATGAGTTTATCGGTCCGCGTCATCCCGCCTCACATTCTGCAACTATATCCTAGTTGCAATTTAAGTCCGATGCAAGCATCCCTACTATAGAACATGTGTACGTATAGAACAAGTGTTCGAACTAACACAAAGGTGCCTGTTCCCTTTGTGGTGGTTTGGGCTGAATGTTGCGCAACAAGGGCTGCATTTTTGGGTTTACCTTCATGGTGGAAAGAATGCACCGAAAGGAGCCTGTCATGTTTTGTCGCTCGTGTGGCACGCCGCTTGTCGACGACGCCCTCTTTTGCCCCGTCTGTGGTGCGCCCGTAGCACCCGACCAGGTCGCGGCCGCGCAGCAACCCCAGCCTGCCGCGCCCGCTCCTCAGCAATACGTGCCCGTGCAGCAGCCCGTACGGCGAAAGCGTTCCAAGAAGCCCCTCATCGCCCTTGCCGCGGTGCTTGCCGTGGCGGCGGGCATCGGCGGCGGTGCGCTGTTCTACTTTACGCAGATCGCGACCACGCCTATCGACGAGAAGACCTTCCCGGATAGCGGCATGCGTGCGCTTGTCTCGACCAAGTACGACACTAACGGTGACGGCCGCATTTCACGCGACGAGGCCAAGGCGGTGACGTCGATCGAGCTGGACGGCGTTACGTCAACGCAGGGCCTGGGCAAGACATTCCCCAATATCGTTACAGTGGAGTCCGGCGACGACAAACTCGTCAACCTGGACCTTTCGGGCTGCGGCGAGCTTAAAACCGTTGAGCTTAACTCGGCGAGCAACGTCACCGTCGTTAACCTGGATGGTTGCGACAACATCGAGAAGCTCGATCTTTCAAATGCCGGGGAGCTCAAAAGCGTCGATCTTTCGGGCAAAAAGAAGCTCGCCACGTTGGAGCTGCCGCAGGATACGAAGGTTAGCGGCATTAAGGACACACAGCTTGACGAGCTGTGGCTGCCGGTGTCCTACGAGGGTACCGATAAATCGGACCAGTACGGCGATATCTACGAGATCGAGCGTGACGAGAACGGCTACGTCACGGGTTTCACGTCTGCCGTCAAGCAAGGCGGCGGCGTAAGCTACAGCGTTGAACATGACGAGACGCATCGTATCTCTGAGATTGAGGAAGATCTGGCGGGCGGTTACGAGAACGTCAACACGTTTACGTACGACGCCGACGGTAACGTCACGCGCATCGATTGCGATGCCGACATTAGCGATTCGTCGAGCACCACGACGTTTACCTACGACGCGGACGGAAACCTGATCAACAAGACGACCCATGCGGGTTACGGCGAGAGCGCGAGCACGTATATTTATCAGAACGGCAACATGGTGACCAACACCGATACCAGCCCGGCCAATCCTCGGACGGTCGTGTATTCGTACGGATACGACAAGGATCGCGTGACGTCCTTTACGCTGGACTGCCAGGGCGACACGGTGGGAACTACGTGGACGATCACCGCGGGCTATGAGTATGACAAGGACGGCAACATTTCGCGTATCTCGCCTGTGGCATATGACTCGCACGGCAACGATTACGGCTCGCTGAACTCGTATGCCGCGGTGGATTATTCGTACAGCGACGGAAAGCTCGACAGGATCGATTCCGAGCGCGGCGGCTATGCGGAGTTTTACTACGACGACCACGGCAACCTGACGTCGGTCGACGAGTATGCCGGCCGCGGTTCGGATGCCGAGTTTGAGTTTGAGCACGAGGTCGAGTACCAGCGCTACTTCTGCAGCAAGCACGAGAAGAACAAGCCGGAGGAGTGGATTCGTCTGGATGCAGAGTACGACGTCGACCAGGGTAGCTGGAGCAACGATTCCGACTATGGCCGTGAGTGCTTTGCAACCATGTACAAGCTCGATCCACTGGCGGCCAGGCTGAACCCGTTTATCAAGTAACAGCCCACTCGCAAACCACCCAAAGGGGGCAGACACCTTTGGGTGGTTTTTGCTGAAGGGCGGGTGTCTGCGGCGGTTTGTCTCGATCTGTAACAGTAACTCGGCAAAAATGGGCCTAGCTGTTACAGGTCGAGACAAAGAGCCGGCGCCATTCGGAAACGTCTTGATCTGTAACATCTGGAGCCGATATTGCCGCCTAGATGTTACAGATCGAGACAAAACTGGTGGGACGGGCTGAGCTGCCCCGCCCAAGCGGCGGAAAAAGAAAAGGTAGATTTTTAGGCATGTCCCAAAAATCTACCTTTGTGCGTTAGCCCAGCAGGTCGATGACGTTAAAGCCGGCGTTGCTCTTGGCGATGACGTCGCGGCCGCCAAAGACGCAGGTGGGCGACTCGGCTGCGATGCGCGTTACGTCGGCGCCGAGCGAGCGCAGCTCACCGGGCGTGGCGGCGAGCATCTGGGCGCGGCGCTCCTCGCGGGCGTGCGGATCGAGCCCGGCCAGGTAGGTCGTATTGCGGCGCTTGGTGAGCGCGTACGGCTTCACCGGTGCGTCCATGCCGCTTACGCAGCTCACAATAAAGCCCTCAAAGGCGGCCTCGTCGGGCTCAAAGCTGCCGAGCCATGCGCCCGCGCGTTCCATGCGCTCAATCGAAGGATCGACCGCCGGGTCGCGGTAGGTGTAGAACGCCGTCTGACGCTCGCCGGCCGCGCGGAATCCGCAGCCGTACGCACCGCCCTTCACGCGGATCTCGTTCCACAGGTAGTCGTAGGAGAGCGCGTTGGCGGCAACCGCCCAAGCGCCCGTCACGTCGATGTCCAGACGGCGCGGATCGCACGCGCACGCCGCAAAGCAGATGTCGCTGGGGATGACAAAAGCCTCGTGACGGTCGCGCGGCTCCGGTACCACGAGCGCGTTGCGGCCGGCATCGGCGCCGTCGCCCGCGCCCAGCCCCAGGTCGCCCGCGGCGTCCCAGTACGCGTCAAAGTCCTCATCGCTGCCGGTAAAGCTCGCCAGGCAGCCATCGGCCACAAAGATGCGGTCTGCCAGCTCGGCAAGCTTGGCGCGCAGGCCGTCCAGGCGCTCGTCAAAGTGCTCGAGCAGATCGCGCAGGAACAGGTAGAAGTCCGCGCCCGAAAGCTGCTCGCGAACCACGGCCGAAGGCGAGCTGTAGCTCATCGCGCGACCGAGCGCCGCCGAGTGGCCGTTGTTGATAAAGCCTTGCTCAAGCCCAATGCGAATCTGCGTGAGCACGTCGCGCACGCGGTCGGCGTCGGCATCGAGCAACAGCGTGCTCGACCACACCTCGCGCGGCAGGCTCGCCAGCGCGTCGATCTTTTCGGACAGGGCGCCGGCACTCACCAGCAGGTAGGGGCGCACGCCGTCCACGTCGGGCTGCGTCATGACCTCGGTCGTAAAGCTCAAAAAGCCCAGCTTGCCGGCAAGCAGGTTGTCGAGCTCCTCGGCCGAGTGCTCGCGTGTGGGCAGCTGCTTGAGCAGGCGGCAGAGCAGTGTCACGTAGGGCAGGTCCTCAAACGCGACGCAGCTCAGGTCGAAGTACTGCATGGCGTAGGCCAGACGGTTGGTGGGGATGCCGTGGCGCAGGCAGGGGATGGGCGCGGTCGTGTCCACGACCAGCGGCGGCTCGGGGCGCGCCTCTCCAATGTCGGATACACGCAGGCGCGGCAGCGTTGCCTTGTCCTCGGGCGTGTCCTCCGCCTCCTGCGCGGCACGCAGCGCGGCCGTGCGCTCGACCACGTCCGCCAGCTCGGCATCGGTCATGGCGTCGCGCTTGGTAGCCAGCTCGGCAGCTTCGGCGCCCTCCGCACCCTCGGCAGCGTCTACCGGAACCAGCTCGACCAGCGCCATGTGGTCGTTTTCCAGCACGAGCTCGCGCAGCAGGTCCTCAAAGTAGCTGCTGTCCAGCTCGCCGCGCAGCTCTTCGTACACCGGTCCGTACTTGAGCGCCAGCGTCGCGGCGTCGTCATCGTAGAGCCACGTGCTCAGCGCGTCGCACGCAATGGCCACGCCGTCGGCGATACCGTAGTCGCGCTGGCGCAGGTCGTACTCGTTGCTGCTGATGATAGCCTCCAGGCGCTCGCGCGGAACGCCATGCTCGCACAGGTCGCGGCAGGCGTCCTGGAACACGCGACGCAGCTCGCGCGCCACGCCGGGCTGCGCGTTCTGCAGCATGATGAGCTCGTAGGGCTGCAGGCTCTCGGCCGCGGTGTAGCTAACCACGTTGCCGCCCAGGCCGGCGGCCAGAATGGCCTTCTTAACTGGTGCCTCGTTGGAACCCAGCAGTGCCTCGAACAGGATGTCTGCCGCGATCGTGCGCTTACGGTCGAGCGCGCTGCCCAGCACCAGGCCCAGGCCTACCAGGGCGTTCTCGGGCGTGGTTGCCATCTCGACGCGCTTATACTCGCAGGTCACAGGCTCCTGCACGTCCAGCGGATTGGGAGCCAGCGTAGACGGGTCCTCGCCGGCGGCAACGGCAGCGTCCATGCGGCGGCTCGCAGCGCTCGGCTGCGACAGATAGCGCTCGTCCAAAAAGGCCAGCGCGCGGTCCACGTCCAGGTCGCCGTAGAGCGTGATGTAAGAATTGGAAGGATTGTAGTGGCGCGCGTGCGTATCCAGGAACTGCTCGTAGGTGAGCGCGGGAATCGCGCGCGGGTCGCCACCGCTCTCGTGCGCATAGGCGGTGTCGGGATAGAGCGCGGCGTTGACGGCGTCGTCCAGCACGCTCATGGGGTCGGACAGCGCGCCCTTCATCTCGTTGAACACCACGCCGTTATAGCGCAGCGTGCCCTCGCGCAGGCTCGCGGCGCTGCCGTCGTCCTCGACGCCCTCCGGCAGGTCCAGCTCGTAGTGCCAGCCCTCCTGTTCAAAAATGGTGGGCTTGGTATAGATGGCCGGGTTGAACACCGCGTCCAGGTACACGTCCATCAGGTTGTACAGGTCCTGCTCGTTGGTGGTGGCAACGGGGTAGATGGTTTTGTCGGGGTAGGTCATGGCGTTGAGGAACGTCTGCATGGAGCTCTTGATCAGATCGACGAATGGCTCCTTGACGGGGAACTTGGCCGACCCGCACAGCACCGAGTGCTCAAGAATATGGAACACGCCGGTGGAATCGGCCGGCGGCGTCTTAAAGCCAATGGCAAAGGCCTTGTTTTCGTCGTCGCACGCCAGGTACAGCAGGCGAGCGCCCGATGCGGTGTGGCGCAGCACGTAGGCGTTCGAGTCGAGCTCGGGCACGGTCTCGCAGCGCTCGACGGCAAAGCCGTGGCAGGTGGTACCGGGCACCAGCAGCGCGGCAGCAGCAGCGCGCGGGTCGGTTGAGGTGGTGGGCATATGCAGTCTCCTTTGACGCCCCAGCGGGGGCGAATCGAGTCGAATCCTCGAGAGTATACCCATATGGAGCGCGGCTCTGCAGCGAACTGAAGACGATGCCGGCTGATTGGGCGAGGTCTTTTTCAGATTGTCGCACGAGAGCTGGATATCCCGACGGACGAGCGTGGATATTCGGATGAAATAAGCCGCCGCTGGCTCAAAAACCGTCCAATTATCCACTCCCGCACAGCTCTCGTTTCTAAACCGTGGGACAAGAGATAGACGAGAGACGTATACGAGAGGTGGCTGTGCCGCAAAGAGCCAAACAATTAATAGTGCTGTTTGGTTGGTGATTGTTTTTCAGTAAAAACAGTTACGAATAAAGCAAGTTGCAAACAGTTGGCCCCTTATTGAGTAATCGCCTGCTTTAGCACTGCCGTTATTGCGAATCGGCACCGCTTCGGTATTTCCGCAATATTGCCCTCCA
>NZ_CAXVJM010000016.1:45067-62839 GCF_964259375.1 Collinsella aerofaciens ATCC 25986 | reverse complement strand
GAAGTTGAGGACCAGGTCTTCGGCGTTCATGCTGCCCCCATCATCGCGGTCTATGGGGTCAACGATATGGCACCGTGAGGACACATGTATGTCAATCCTGGTCTAACAGAGCCTTATTTAATCCCCGTCCCAGAAAAATCATCCCGCGCGGGCATTTGGCTCACGCGGGATGATGGCGTCTTATTTGTCCTGCTCCAGCAGATCGGACGGCGTGCGGTCGGGCTTGCCACCGCGGAAGATCTCGCGACCGTGCAGGCGATGCTCCAGGTCACGTTCGGCCTTTTCCTCGTCAATCTTGGTCTGGCTCACCGACGGGTCCTCAATCAGCGACGACACCGAGTTCACCTGCTTTTGAATGCGCTCGGAAATCGTGTCGTCCATACTCACGATATGCATCTTCCAGTCGATGTTCGTGGCGGTCGAAGAGCTCTTGGTCCACACAAACGTCAAAATGGCGCTCTGATGACCCCTCGCGGGGAACATGCCAAAGAAGGAATCGTGCTGAATGTTGCTGTCCTCATCGATATAGGCGTGCACGTTGTACACCACGCGGTCAATCTTATCGTTGAGCAGCGCGTTGGTCGCAAGCGCCGCGGCCTGGATCTGCCCGTTGGACAGCAGCTCGAGCTCGTTGGCAGACGACGTGTCCAACACCGTCACCTCAACCGTGCCCGTACGTTCGTCCGCCTCGTCGACGCTAAAGTCGAGCGGGAACTGCGTAAAGCCGTTACCCCACTCAAGGCCGCCCTTCAGTGCCGTGGAAACGGTATCCACCGAAACACTCTCGGACAGGTTGGCAGTGTTCAGGCGGCGCATCACGCCGTAGCCAATCTGCATGCCCACGATCAGTACAAGGATGCCGATGACCACAGCCATAGCGGTCTTCGTAATGGTATGGCTCACCTGCGAGCCCGAAGGGTCGTCCTCGGACAGCGGGTCGATCTGTTTTGTCTGGCTTGCGCGATCTTCGCTGCGAAGCTGCGCCAGCGCCGCCTTGTCGCCGCGCTTGGCCGCTGCCTCTTTTTCGCGCATGCGCTCGGTGCGCTTTTTGGCAAGCGTCGGATCCAAAACGCCGGATGCGTCGATCTCGGAGAATAACTCCGTCACTTCTTCCGGAGTCAAAGGGTTCTTCTCAGCCATATACTTCCTGTCATATCAATCAGTCGAGCTCGTGCGCACGCGCACCTTCGAACTGCATTCGATAGTAACGGGCATAGGTGCCGCCACGGGCGAGAAGCTGCTCGTGCGTACCACGTTCCACAACGCGACCATGCTCGACGGTCGCAATCTCGTCAGCATGTTTAATGGTCGAGAGACGGTGAGCGATGATGATCGTGGTGCGACCGCGCGCCAGGCGCTCGAGCGACTCCTGCACCGCCTCCTCGCTCTCGTTATCCAAGGCGCTCGTCGCCTCGTCCAGGATCAGAATCTTGGGGTTCTTGAGAAACACGCGTGCAATGGCTACGCGCTGCTTCTGACCGCCCGAAAGACGGCTGCCGCGCTCGCCCACGACCGTGTCGTAGCCCTGCGGCAGGGACTCAATGAAGGCATCAATATTGGCGCGGCGGGCGGCCTCGGCGACCTCTTCTGCCGTGGCGCCTGGCTTGCCGTAGGCGATGTTCTCGCCAATCGTACCGTCAAACAAATAAACATCCTGTTGCACCAGGCCAATAGCACGGCGCAAACTCTGTTGCGTCACGTCGCGCACGTCCTGCCCGTCGATGCTGATGGATCCCTCAGCCACGTCATAAAAGCGCGGCAGCAGCGAACACGTTGTGGACTTGCCACCGCCCGAGGGGCCAACCAGGGCAATGGTCTGTCCGGGCTTGATGGACAGATCCATGTGGTCGATAACAGGGCGTCCGTCGGCGCCGCCCTCGCCCAACTCAACGTCCTCGTAGCTAAAGCACACATCGCGATAT
Source organism: Collinsella aerofaciens ATCC 25986 (assembly GCF_964259375.1). GTDB lineage: Bacteria > Actinomycetota > Coriobacteriia > Coriobacteriales > Coriobacteriaceae > Collinsella > Collinsella aerofaciens_BO. The sequence goes on along the minus strand of NZ_CAXVJM010000016.1, from coordinate 60,917 downwards.
TCAACCGCGCCAGCCGTCACCTGCAGGTCCGCGGCATCCGGCTTGTCCTGGATATCCGGGGCGGTCGAAAGTACCTCGTCCATACGCTTAAAGCCGGCGATGGCTTTCTGATACGTCTCAGCCGAGTTCACAAGCGTCTCGAGCGGGGTGCAGAACAGCGAAATGTAGAGCGCAAAGGTCGCCATATCGACCGGCTGCAGTTGGCTTTGCGCCACCAGCCAACCACCCAGCAGCACCACGATCACGTACAGCACACCCGAGAGCAGGCCATACGTCGCAGTGTAGACGCCCATGGCGTGATACATATTCTCCTTGGACGAAAGATAGCGGTCATTAGAGACGCGGAACTTGGAGCGCTCAGCTTCCTCGTTCGCAAAACTCTTGACCACGCGCATACCGGCCAGCGAATCCTGCAGTTGAGCATTAATACCGCTGATCTTTTTGCGATTGTCGCTGAAGACCTCGCGCATGCGCATGTTCTGCCAAAACATAATGACCGCAAACACCGCCGTCACCACGACCATGGCAAGCGCCAGCACCGGAGCGATGGTAAAGAGGATCACAAACGAGCCGACAATCTCGATACCGCAGATGATTATCCACTCGGGTACGTGATGCGCTGCCTCACAGATATCAAATAGGTCGTTGACCACGCGGCTCATCATGTCACCCGAGCTGTTGCGATCGAAGTACGCAAAGCTAAAGCGCTCGTACTGATCGAACAGGTCCTCGCGCATCTTGGACTCCATGCGCGCGCCCATCACGTGGCCCCAATAGCTCACAAAGTAGCGGCAGGCGCAACGGATGGCATACATCAGTACCAAGCCGACCGCGATCATACCGAGCGCCTGCATAATAGCAGCCTGACCCTGGGTAAAGAGCCCGCCGGTCAGATTACGCAGGATAATGGGGAACGCCAGGTCAATGGCAGCAAGCACCAGGGCGCAAACAGTATCGGCAACAAAAAGCCCCATCTGGGGCTTGTAATAAGACAAAAACCTTCTAAACATGCAGTCCTCGGAGAGAAATAAATAGCGTGAGAAATCCGGTTGAACCGGTCGGGCTGAAAACAAAGCGTCCCAACAAACATAACGCCGATGTTCTGGCAGCGTCAGCGAAAACGTCCCTAAGCGAGCAAGGTGCCTTGAAAGAGGAGCGACGCGTACTTCGGTACGCGAGCGACGATTGAAAGGCAGATTGCCGCTTAGGGGCGTTTACAGCGTCGACTCGTTACGCGGTTTGGTAAAACCGCGTAACCTAGAGCTCGGCTCCGCCCAAGCGATGCGCGATGCTATCGCAGGCCAAGGCGCCCACGACGGTCTTGGCATCTTCGATCTTGCCGTCGAGCACGGCGTCGATCAGCTCGTGCAGCGGCACCAGATCCACGTTGACAAACTCGTCATCATCGGGGTTGGGCGCATCAAACTCGAGCTTGGTGGCCAGGTAGATGTGAATGATCTCGTCACAGAAGCCGCAGGACGTGACAATCGACGTCAAAAAGCGAATGCGACCGGCCCTAAAGCCCGTCTCCTCATGCAGCTCACGCTTGGCGCAATCGAGCGGGTCCTCGCCTGGATCGAGCTTGCCGGCGGGAATCTCGACCGTCACGCGGTCGATGGCGGTGCGGTACTGACGCACCAGTACGATCTTGCCGCTCTCGGTCAGTGCCACAACGGCCGCCGCACCCGGATGGCGAACGATATCGCGGGCGCTGCGGTGACCGTTGGGCAGTTCAACCTCAAGACGGTGGACGTCGAGGATCTTGCCCTTCCAGGCGCACTCCTCCGAAAGAATCTTCTCGTGCAGCTCGGCATCGTGCGGGTCGTCGTCGCCCAGCACCAGCGCCGGCTCGTCAGCGACCTCGCCACCAGGCTCGCCCTCGGCGTGCCCATACATGCGGCTGTCCTCTTCGACGATCTGCGCGTCCACGAGCTCTTCGTTCTTCTCGTCCATCCGTCTCATCCCTCTCGGACTTTAGGCATCCCAGGCGTCGCGGCCACGCAGCGCGCGCAGGCCAATGTCGTGACGCAGGGTCTTGCCCTCAAAATCAATCTTCTCGCAAGCCTCGTAGGCAAGGTTGCGGGCGTTCTCAAATGTGTCGCCCAGCGCGGTCACGGCAAGCACACGACCGCCGTTGGTCACGAGCTGACCGTCCACCACGGCGGTGCCGGCATGGTACACGGTCACGTTCTCCATGGACTCGGCGTCGGCGATGCCGGTGATGACTTTGCCCTTCTCGTAACTGCCGGGGTAGCCCGCGCTCGTCAGGACAACAGCCACGGCCCACTCGTCACGCCAATCGAGCTCAATCTGATCAAGCTCGCAGTCGGCGCAGGCGAGCATAACCTCGACCAGGTCGTTCTTGAGGCGCGGCAGCACGACCTGCGTCTCGGGGTCGCCAAAGCGGGCGTTGAACTCCAGCACCTTGGGGCCGGCGGGGGTGAGCATAAAGCCGCCATACAGGCAGCCGCGGTAGTCGATGCCCTCGGCAGCAAGCTCGGCCACGGTCTGTTCCATGACCTTCACCATCGTGGCGTGCTCTTCGTCGGTCACGATGGGTACCGGGCTGTAGACGCCCATGCCACCGGTGTTGGGGCCCTTGTCGCCCTCGAGCGCACGCTTGTGGTCCTGCGAAGTGGCCATGGGGCGCACGGTCTTGCCGTCGGTAAAGGCCAGCAGCGAGCACTCGGGGCCGGTCAGCATCTCCTCGATGACCACGGTATTACCGGCATCACCAAAGGTGCCACCAAAACACTCACGCACGGCCTCTTCGGCCTGCGCAAGCTCAGTCGCCACGATAACGCCCTTGCCTGCGGCCAGGCCGTCTGCCTTCACGACCAGCGGGGCGCCCTGCTCGCGCACGTAGTCAAGAGCCGAAGCCTCGTCGGTAAACGAGCCATAGGCTGCCGTCGGAATGCCGGCACGCTCCATGAGTTGCTTGGAGAATAGCTTGGAGCCCTCCATCTGAGCGCCCTCGGCACCCGGGCCAAAGCAGGGAATGCCCGCCGCGCGCACGGCATCGGCTACGCCCGCCACGAGCGGAGCCTCGGGGCCAATCACCACGAGTCCGCATCCGTGGCTCTGGGCAAACGCCGCCACGGCCGCAGGATCGCAATCGTCGAGAACCACGTTCTCGCCGCAGCTCGCGGTGCCGCCGTTACCCGGCGCAATGTAGAGCTTGCCGGCGCGCGGTGATGCTGCGAGCTTAGCTGCCAAAGCGTGCTCGCGGCCGCCGCTGCCCAACAACAGGATGTCGATGGTTTGAGTGTCCGCCTTCAAGGGTGCCTCCTCTATGGATGAACGGCCCGCCAACCATGCGGACCCATTACAAAGCAAATATACCCCTCGGCCGCCCGCTTGGGCTGCAAAGGGGTATATCGCAATAACCGAATAGTGCCGATTACTTCCAGAATCGGTTGATGATCTGCTCGCGATCGGCGCCGACGCCAATGAACGTCACGCGGGTGTGTGCCAGATCCTCGATAAACGCCACGTAGTCCTGAGCCTCCTGCGGCAGCTCGTCAAAGCTGCGGCAACCGGTGATATCGCACTTCCAGCCCGGGAGCTCCTCGTAGATGGGCTTGGCATGCTCAAAGCGCACCTGGTGCTCAGGCACGCTCGTGTAACGCTCGCTATCGACGTCGTAGGCAACGCACACCTTGATGGTGTCGAAGGCCGAAAGCACGTCGAGCTTGGTCAGGGCGATATCGGTGAGGCCGTTGACGCGTGAGGCATAGTTGGCAATAGGGCCGTCGAACCAGCCACAACGACGACGGCGACCGGTGGTCACGCCGTACTCATAGCCTTCCTCGGTCAGCGTGTGGCCGGCCTCGGACTCATAGGAAAGCTCGGTGGGCATGGGGCCCGAACCGACGCGGGTGATATAGGCCTTCATGACGCCCAACACGCGGTCGACATTCTTCATACCGACGCCGGAGCCGGTGATGGCGCCGCCAGCGGTGCAGTTAGAAGACGTCACGTACGGATAGGTGCCGTGGTCGATGTCGAGCAGCGTCGCCTGGGCGCCCTCGAACAGCAGGTCCTTGCCCTCGTCGATCATGTTGTTGAGTAGCAGGCTCGTCTCGGTAATGTAGGGGCGCAGGCGCTCGGCCATGGGCAGGTACTCGTCGCAGATCTGGTCCACGGTGTAGGTGGGCAGGTGATAGATGAGCTCGAGCTCGGGATTCACGCGGGCAAGAGCGGTCTCCAGCTTGTCGCGGAACAGCGCCTCGTCCAGCATGTCCTGCATGCGCAGGCCGATGCGTGCCATCTTGTCCTGGTAGCACGGACCGATGCCGCGCTTGGTGGTACCGATGTTCTTCTTGCCGAGCTTCTGCTCAAAAGCACCATCCAGATCGATGTGGTACGGCATGATGATGTGCGCGTTGCCACTGATCTTGAGGTTCTTGGTGGTGATGCCGTCGGCCTCGAACATGTCAATCTCCTCAAGGACAACCTTGGGGTTGACGACGCAGCCGTTACCGATCACCGACATATGGTCGGAATACATGATGCCGGAGGGCACCTGGTGCAGGCCGTACTTCTTGCCGTTGACGACGATGGTGTGGCCGGCGTTGTTACCGCCCGAATAGCGCACGACGGCATCGAAGTCGCCGGCGACCAGGTCGCAGATCTTACCCTTGCCCTCATCGCCCCACTGGGCACCGACCAAAACGGTTGACGGCATGTTTACTCCTTACATTCATGGACTGTCTACGCGCCACGCCGGCACGCAGAAGCACAAAACATTCCCAGTATACCCGTGCAACGGGCGCCTGTCCTACTCCTCGGTATGCGCCCCATCAAGCTCATAGAACTTGGTGGATGCCGGCAGGAACATCAGGTCGACGTCACCGATCGGGCCCGAACGGTTCTTGGCCACGACGATACGCGTAACGCCCTCGTCGGGTCGATCGTCACGCGAGGCCTCAGCCTCATCGGCGGAGCGGTCCAAGAACATAACGATGTCGGCGTCCTGCTCGATGGAGCCCGATTCACGCAGGTCGGACAGCTGCGGGCGCTTGCCGGTACGGGACTCGACCTGACGCGACAGCTGCGACAGCGCGATCAAAGGAATCTTGAGCTCCTTGGCCATGATCTTTAAACCACGCGACATCTCGGAGACCTCGACGGTACGGCTCTCGGAGCGACGCCCCGGCGGAGGACTCACCAGCTGCAGGTAGTCCAGGATAATGATGGCCTTCTCCTTGTTATGGAGCATGCGGCGGCTCTTGGCGCGAATCTCGGTCACCGTGGTGCCGGGCGTATCGTCAATCAGGATGTCGAGCTTAGACAAGGTCTGCGTGGCCTCGTTGATATTTGCCCACTGCTCGGGGCTAATGCGGCCCGTACGGAAGTCGCTGATCGAGATCATGGCGTAGGCGCAAATCAGGCGCTGGGCAATTTCCTTGCCCGACATCTCTAGCGAAAAGAAGCCGACGGTATAGCCCGCAGCGGCGGCATTCAGCGCCAGGTTCAGAGCGAACGACGTCTTACCCACAGCAGGACGGGCGCCGATGATGATGAGCTGGCCCTCGCGGAAACCCATAAGCATACGGTCGAGCGACGGGAAGCCGGTGGGCACGCCCGCGGCCTGTCCGCCGGCCTTACACACTTCCTCGGCCTCGTTATAGGCCTCGACCATAAACTCGGTCAGTGTCTTATAGCTCGACTTGACCTCGCGCGCCGTGACCTTGAGCAGCTTGCTCTCGGCCAGCTCCACGACCTCTTTGGTGTCGGTAGGGGCGTTATAGGCCAGCGCGTTGATCTCGTTGGTGGCACCGATCAGCTCGCGCAGCATCGAGTCGCGGCGAACGATGGCGGCATGGTGCTGCCAGTTCACGAGCGACAGGGTCTGACCCATCAGCTCCAAAATGTAGGCCTCGCCGCCCACGGCATCAAGCTTGTTGATGCTGCGCAGGTAATCGATCAGCGAGATAGAGTCGATGGGAATGCGGCTGTTGTACATATCGACCATCGCGGTGTAGATGGTCTTATGAATGGGCCGGTAGAAGTCATCGGGCTGCAGCTCGACCTGGGCCTCCTCGACCACCTCGGGCGACAGCAGCATGGCGGCCAGTACATTGGCCTCTGCATCTTGGTTTTGAGGGAGACCCAACTTGGAGCCGCGGTCCTCGACCGTCAGCCCCGTCTCCCTTTCGTCATATGCCATGAGCATCCTCATTCATATCGCTTGCGAGCATCCATAGTATCAGCCACGGTCCCAAAACGGGTCGCGCCCCGGCAATCATCACCGAACGAAACGGATGAACGGTCCCGTATATAGAACTTCGACGCAACGTTCACCATGACACTCACTCAGCGCAAAAAACAAAAGGGCGCCCTGGTCTCCCAGAGCGCCCTTCTTAGAACAAGATTGTTGCGTTGCAGCAAATGCTACTCGGCAGCAGCCTCAGTCTCGACCTCGGCGGTCTCGGCCTCGGCGACCTCAGCGGTCTCCTCAGCCTCAGCCTCGGCAGCGAGCTCCTCGGCGGTAACGCCAACGAGAACGACAACCTCGGCCTTGATCTCGCGGTACAGCGAGATGGCAACGGTGTGGGCACCGGCAACCTTGATGGGCTTACCGAGCTCGACGCGCTTGCGGTCGATGTCCATACCGAGCTGAGCCTTGATGGCGTCAGCGATCATAGCGGCGGTAACGGAGCCAAAGAGGATGCCCTCGTCGCCGACCTTGACGTCAACGGTGACCGTCTTGCCCTCGAAGGCAGCCTTGGTCTCGTTGGCGGTAGCCAGACGGACGGCCTCGCGCTTGGCGATGTTGTTGCGACGCTCGTCAAGCTGCTTGAGGTTGCCCTTGGTGGCGGCAACAGCGAGCTTCTTGGGGAACAGGAAGTTCTCAGCGTAACCCTGAGCGACCTCTACGACGTCACCCTCGCCGCCCTTGCCCTTGATCTCATCGAGAAGAATAACCTTCATGATGCGTCTCCCTTCTTAGCCGCGGTCGCGGTTGCCACGAGAGGAAACCACGGGGACGGTGTACGGCAGGAGAGCCATCTCGCGGGCGCGCTTGATGGCGTTGGCGATGTCATGCTGATGCTGCGTGCAAGCGCCAGTGACGCGACGGGGCTTGATCTTGCCACGGTCGGTCATGTACTTACGGAGAAGCTGAGTGTCCTTATAGTCGATGAACTCAGTGTTCTCCTTGCAGAACTGGCAGTACTTACGACGCGGCTGACGTGCAGAAAAATCATTAGCCATGTCAAAATACCTTTCGTTTGGCAACTTCGGCGAACCGAAGCCGCCTCTCACTCAAAAATAGGTGAACAGCCCTTAAAACGGGATGTCCTCATCGTAGACGTCGACCGCGGGCGGCGTAGCCACCGGTGCGGCAGGACGTGCTGCGGGCGCGGGAGCTGCGGGGGCGTAACCGCCCTGATCGTAACCACCCTGGCCACCGCGGGAGCTCATAAACTCGATCTCATCGACGATGACCTCAAGCTTGCTCCGGCGCTGGCCGTCGCGCTCCCAAGAGCTGTAGCGCAGCTTGCCCTCGATCGCGACCTTGTTTCCCTTTGCCAGGAAACGGCTCACGGCCTCGGCGCGCGTGCCGAACATAGTGCAGTCGACAAAGTTGGGATAGTCCTCCCACTCGCCAGTCTGCGGGTTGCGGCGACGATCGTTCACGGCGACGCCAAAGGACAGAACCTGGGTTCCGCCGGCGGTGGCGCGCAGCTCGGGATCACGCGTGAGGTTACCGGTGATGTTCACTCGATTGATGCTCATAACTCACTACTTCCTCTTGGGGCACAAGCCCAGTCCAAAACGACAGTCTTACTCCTGGTCGTCGCGACGGACGATCATGTGGCGGACCACAGCGTCGGTGATGCGCAGGACGCGATCAAGCTCGGCGATCTGGGTAGGATCTGCGTGGAAGTTGATGAGGGTGTAGTCACCATCGGTGAGGTCGTTGATCTCGTAGGCGAGCTTGCGCTTGCCCCACTCGTCAACGGAGTCGACCTTGCCAGCGCCCTCAGCGATCGTGGTATCGATACGCTTCATAACAGCGAGACGAGTCTCGGGGTCGAGCGACGGGTCAACAAAGAACAGCAGTTCATAAGCCTTCATATTGTCACCTCCTCTGGGCAAATGTGGCTTCAGGTCGTGAAGGTGCGCCTGAAGCAGGAAAAGACTTGGTAATAATATCTTTCAACCTCCCAGGCCGCAAGAATATGCAGCTACAACCTCATGACCTCCACATATGTCCATACTTACACGGCACTTCATGCGTCTTCCAACCAAATGCTGACCAAATGCTTGACGGGTCTGTGGACAAGATACGGCGCTGCGGAGACAAACCAAATCAAACCGCAGGTCAGCAATTGCAAGGCTATGGTCGCGAAATGCATACCAGTGGCTCACAACACCGTTCAAATATTTTTAAAATTGTTGCCACGTCGTCTATAAATACCTATTTTGAACAATTTGCCGCATGCAGCCATGCTGGTCAGAGCCCGTTTTTGGCCTCCTAGATCCCGTCACGAAGCCACGCGTTTCAAAAAATGCCAACTTTTCTGTTTGCACTTTGCGATTCCTCGTGTATACTGACTTTCGCATTTAACGGAGAGTTGTCCGAGTGGCCGAAGGAGCACGATTGGAAATCGTGTAGGCGTCAAAAGCGTCTCCAGGGTTCAAATCCCTGACTCTCCGCCAGTTAATTCCAAAGCAGGCCTTCGAGCCTGCTTTGTTTTTACCCCACGCGGAGGGGTGGCAGAGTGGTTGAATGCGGCGGTCTCGAAAACCGTTTGGCCTGTATAAGGTCACGAGGGTTCGAATCCCTCCTCCTCCGCCATTTTGGTTGAGAAAGCTCCCGGGAATGGGAGCTTTTTTGTTATCGGATCCCCTCTCGCCCGCACATCCCAACCAAACATGTACATCACCCTCCAAAAACGACATTTTTCGACATCTTTGGAGGCTGATGTACATGTTTGCATATCGCACTCGGCGCACGATCGGCCGTTTTGCCGGCATTCGGTATATTTCCTCACTTCAACGGACATAAGGACTGCATATCGGCATAAAGCGAGAGGTCCCTAATGGATACTCCTGTTCTCATTACGCATAAAACCGCATGGCTCGTCCATCATGCGCCACAAGACCTGGTTCAAGCGGTCGCGCAACACGACTACCAGATAGGCGCAAGAGGCCTCTCCACCCAGCAACGCACCGCGCGCATCCGACAGGCTCTTACCGACTGCGGTATTCCCACTAGCATGCTTGAGACCATCGATATCTCCGTTGTATTTGCCTTCGAGCGAATCCGCGCCAACGGTGTAAATTGCCACGTTCTTGGCCAAAATCTACCCTACGACCATATTGACGAGCTGACCCCCGGTATTTTTATCACCGACGAAGCCCTTACCTTCGTATTCGCTGCCGAGTGGATGGACAGAATCGAACACCTCGAATACGGCTACGAAGTTTGCGGTGATTATCGCATGGGGCTTAATCCCGATGACCCTTATACCGAGCAGCCAGCCACCACTTCCAAGGACGAAATTGTCGAACTGCTCGATCGGCACCCCGGCAAACCCGGTGCCACACGCGCCAGACTCGCGCTCAGACATATCTACGACCACTCAGCCTCACCCATGGAAACCGCATCCGCTATCGCCCTTTCACTCCCGACGAGCGAAGGCGGCGTTGGCATCCGAGGTGTCGAACTCAACAAGCCACTCGAAATCCCTAAACGACTTTGGCATTGCACCAAAGCTCGAACGCTTAAAATCGATGCCCTCATTACCTATAAGCGAAGAGAGCTCAGCATCGAATATAAGGGCGGCTTTCACGACGAGGTCGAACGCAAGGGAGCAGATGCGGAGCGAGAGGCCGTGCTCGCCCAAATGGGCTATCGCATCGTCACGCTCACCTCGACGCAATTTGCAAGCCAACTCGCTTTCCACCGCGCCATGAACAATATCCGCGAAGCGCTCGGCATGCCTCGTTGCGTAGATGCCGAGCATCAGCGAAGGCAAAACGAACTGCGCAAGGTACTTATCCGCAACTGGAAGAGCGATCAAGCCGAAGAGTCGCCTTCTGAGTAACGACGGCCCCACTCGCCCCGTGCTCCCCCAAACGTGTACACCACCCTCCAAAAACGACATTTTTCGACATCTTTGGAGGCTGATGTACATGTTTGGAACCTATGACCGCACCCAGTCCCGACCGTTTGCCGAGCAGTAGGGTCGCAATCGGCGCCGAACATGTACTATGTACGGGCATTGTCTAAACCCGTAACTCAAAGGAACCCATCTTGCCCGTCGCCGCCGCTATAACCGTTACCTCACATGCCTCGGATGCCATGGTCGCTATCCCCTTTTGGCTCGAGATGTTCGCCGTTGTCGCGGCATCGATCTCGGGCGTGCTGGTCGCGCGCGAGCACAAGCTCGACCTGGTGGGCGCGGTCGCACTCGCCGTGGTCTGTGGCCTGGGCGGCGGTCTTTTACGCGACATGACGCTGCAGGTGGGCAACGTCTACATCCTCAATCAGCCGATGGCACTCCCGCTTTCCATTGCCACGGCGGCCATCATCTACATCTTCCCGGCAATCGTCGATAAACCCGAGAAACTCATCCCATTGCTCGACATCATCTCGGTCGGCATCTACGCCGCCACCGGAGCGGACAAAGCACTGGTTTATGGCTTTGCGCCGGCCGTATGCATCATGATGGGCTTTTTCACCGCGGTGGGTGGCGGCATGTTGCGCGACGGCTTTATGGGCGTGGTTCCGGGCATTTTCCAACGTACTAACTTTTATGCCATCGCCGCCATCGCCGGATCGACAAGCTATGTGTGTCTCGTTATGAGCGGCATCATGAGCAATGTCGCCGCGCTGGTCGTATGCGTCGCGGTGACCATGGGTCTGCGCTGGCTCTCGCTGCGCTTTGATATCAAAAGCCCCACCGAGGAAGACATCGCACGTTTTTTGCATCGCAAAAAGTAGGTGGCGCGGGCTCGTCCCCGAAATGCAACTGAGAGGTTCTTTTAGAGCGCCCGCGCGTTGGGTACCCTGTTAGATACATGTCGAGTATCTAACGAAGGATTCACTATGCCTTGCAACCTAGCACCGTCGTCCCGACGCCGTAAAACGCGTGGCCGCATCGCCCTCCTATTCGCACTGATTGCACTTGCGCTGACCGCGCTTCCCACGACGTCGTTCGCCGGCACAGACACCGCGGGCAACGTGCTCGCAACCGAAGTTGACTCAAATCCGTCTGGCGTCGAAGGCGACCTGTACTGGGCCGGCCAAAGCCTTAACCTAGACGACGCTTCCATCGGCCGCGATATTATCGCGGCAGGCGAGAGATTGTCGATTCGCGACTGCACTGTGGGCGGCGCCGTTCGCCTGGCGGCGCGCACCATCGATATCTCCAAAACCGCAATCGATGGCAGCGTGACGGTAGCCGGTCAGCATGTCGTGCTCAACACTGGTGGCACCGCCAACTGTTTTTACGCGATGGGTGAGACAGTTGCCCTACGAGGCTCCGCCAAGTCGGCAGCACTTGCAGGCGATACGGTGACCATCGACGGCACCGTCGAGGGCGATGTCGAGGTTTGGGCCGACAAGCTCGTCTTGGGCAAGAATGCCCGCATTACCGGCACCGTGAACGCGCATGTTTCCGAGGACCCCGAGCGCGCCGCAGGAGCCGAGGTCGGCGCGCTCAAGATCGACCGCACCGAGAACGAAGATACTTCCACCATTAACGATGTCATCGGCGGCATCGTCGCCGCGGCGCTCTCGACCTGCTTTGCCGCTCTGCTGCTCGAGCTCGTCTTTCCGCGAGCGACCGTCAGCGCCGCCGGAATGCTCCACCAGCACCCCACGCCCCTGTGGGTGAGCGGTCTTTTGGGTACGGTAGCCATTGTCCCTGCCGTATTGTTGCTGATTATCTCTATCGCCGGCCTGTCGCTTGCCGGAGCCCTCATGTGCGCCGTGATCGGCGTCGCGCTGGTCTCCACCGCCTTTGCGGGATGCGCGATCGCTCGCATGGTCGGACATAACCAGAACCGCTACGCCATGGCAGCCGTCGGCGGTGTGGCCGCAGGCGCTCTCACAGGACTTCCCCTCATCGGCGACTTCATCAGCGGCGTTGCCTTTGTCTTTATGCTCGGCTACGTTATCCAGATCATCTGGCGCAACGCCCACCTCAAGCCCCAACAAGCCTCCAACACGCCAGGACTCCCCACCGCCTAGCCGCAACCACCACAAAAGGGCCAGGCACCTTTGTGGTGGTGCAAAGCAACCTGGCCCCATTGCACCAAAAAGGGCGCCGACCATTGCGGTCGACGCCCTTTCTTATTGGCGGTTATAAGCCCCAGCGCTTATTTGTTGACCTGGCCGGCGCGGACGGCAGCCTTCTTGCGGTCGGTGGCGTTGAGCAGACGCTTGCGCAGGCGGATGTTCTTGGGAGTAATCTCGACCAGCTCGTCGTCGGCGATGTACTCCAGCGCCTCCTCGAGCGAGAAGGTGCGGGGCGGCACCAGCTGGACGGAGATATCGGAGGTCGAGGAACGCTGGTTGCCCAGGTTCTTGGTACGGGCGATGTTGACGACCATGTCGCCGGCCTTGCTGCGCTCGCCCACGATCATGCCCTCGTAGCACTCGGTGCCCGGCTCAACAAACAGCTGGCCGCGCTCCTGCAGCGTACCCAGAGCGTAGGCAACGGCCTTCTCGGTGGTCATGGAGATCATGGCGCCGTTCTGGCGGTTGCCGATCTCGCCGGCGTAGGGGCCGTACTCCAGGAAGGTGTGGTAGAACACGCCCTCGCCGTGGGTGACGTTCATAATGCGGTTCTTAAGACCCATGATGCCACGCGTCGGGATCTTAAACTCGAGGTGCGTCACGATGCCCGAGGTGTCCATGCTCGTCATGATGCCGCCAGAGGTGCCGAAGACCTCAACGACCTTGCCCGAGTACTCGTCCGGGCACTCGACGACGGCCTGCTCGACAGGCTCCAGCTTGTTACCGTTCTCGTCCTTCTTAAACAGAACGCGGGGACGACCGACCTGGAACTCGAAGCCCTCGCGGCGCATGGACTCCATCAGGACGGACAGGTGCAGAATGCCGCGGCCAGAGACCTCGACGCCGCTCTTGTCCTCGAGCTCCTCGATCTTCATGGTCACGTTGTTCTCGGCCTCGTTGAACAGGCGCTCCTTGAGCTGACGGGCGCCCACGATGTCGCCATCGCGACCGACGAGCGGGGAGGTCGAAGCCTCAAAGACGATGGACAGGGTCGGCGGATCGATCTCGATGGGCTCGAGCTCGACGGGGTTCTCGGGGTCGGTGTAGACATCGCCGATATCGGTGCGGTCAATGCCCACGACAGCGGCGATATCGCCGGCGCCGACTTCCTGGCACTCGGTGCGGCCCAGGTAGTCGAAGGTAAAGAGCTGCTTGACGGTAGCGGTGGCGCTGGAGCCGTCGTTCTTCACAACCAGGATCTGATCGCCCTGGTGAATGGTGCCGGAGTACACGCGACCGATACCGATGCGGCCAACGAAGTTGGAGTGGTCGATGGTCACGCACTGCATGGCCAGCGGGGCGTTCTCGTCAACCTCGGGCGCGGGCATGTCGTCGATGATCATATCGAGCAGCGGATACATGTCCATGTTGCCGTCGTTGGGGTCAAGGCGGGCAAAGCCGTTCATGGCGCTGGCGTAGACCACGTGCTCCATGGCGAACTCAAGCTGGTCGTCGGTAGCGCCCAGGTCGGCCATAAGGTCCAGGCAGTCGTTGTAGGCCTTCTCGGGGTTGGCGCCCGGACGGTCGATCTTGTTGATGACGATCATGATCTTGAGGCCGGTGTCGATAGCGTGACGCAGCACGAAGCGGGTCTGGGGCATGGGGCCCTCAAAGGCGTCGACCAGCAGCAGGGCGCCGTCGGCCATACGCAGCACGCGCTCGACCTCGCCGCCAAAGTCGGCGTGGCCCGGGGTGTCGATGACGTTGATCTTGACGTCCTTGTACTCGATAGAGATGTTCTTGGCGAGAATCGTGATGCCGCGCTCGCGCTCCTGGTCGTTAGAGTCCAGGACGCGGTCCTCGACCTGCTGGTTGGCACGGAAGGCGTCCGTGGCACGCAGGAGCTTATCGACCATCGTCGTCTTGCCGTGGTCGACGTGGGCGATGATGGCGATGTTCCTCAGATTGTCTACGCGCATGTAGTTCCCCTATCTTCTATCCATATACAAACGGCACGCGTATGCGGCCCGCCCAGCGATGTAACGCTCAGCGGGAATATTGAGCCTTTTACCGAAAACTCGTTTATTTTAGCGATTTTAGATGAGAGGGGTTTCCTCACCTGCAGGTTCAGGGTCGCTCCACATAAAACCATCGCCGGCACCCATGCCCTCATACAGCACGTACGCCGAAAAGCCGCTCTCGAGCGTCGTCTCAAAGAAGCTCACGAGCAGAGCGTCATGGTAGCCGCCGTCAATCTCGACGCAGCCGGTATAGCCGATGGCATAGCGGGCGATACGGCCCAGGCCCTCGTCCTTAAGACCCATCTTGTGCTCGGAGATAAAGTTAGTGGCGGCCTCGAGGCACGCCTCTTCGCCGTCCTCGTCGAGTGCCGCCAGATAGCGGTTGGAAGCAGCGTCCTCGATCGCCACAACTACGCCCGGATTCTCGCCGGCGGCAAGGTCGTCCAAGAACGCACCAATCAGGTCACACACCATGGCGTCGAGCTCGGCGGAGACGTTACCGGCGTCCTGCATATCCTGTGCCATCTCTAGACCTTCCCATCGAATCCGGCGTCGTTACAGTTCTTGTGCCTCGGCAGCGATCTTGGCGGCAGCGTCGCGGGCGCGCGTCATATCCATCGCGCGCTTGTCGAGTACCTTGATCTGGTTGGTCAGCATTACCGCATCGACCACACCCCAGATTACCAAGCCTGTTGAAATCGAAAACCCAAGCGCACCAACTGTACCACGAAGACGAGAACAGATTACCGCGACAAGGGCGGAGATGATAACCATCTTGATATAGGAGCCGCGGCGTTCGCGAAGCGTGCGGGCCTGCGTCACATAGGCGATGCGAGCCGCCTCGGATGCCTCCGAGCGCATCTGGGCTTCACGCGCGATGGCGGCCGCTTCAGCTGATACGCGGGTACCCATCAGCGACCTCTCCGCTCGCGTGCCAGACATTTAGAAATCATCGGGGGAGAGCGTATGGACGAACTCGTCGAACTTCTCGAACTCCTGCTCGTCGTCAACTTCCCCGGCATGGGCAGAAACGGTACCCAGACGATTCATGATGTCGTCCTCCACGAACATGGGGGCATTACTGCGCACGGCAAGGGCAATGGCGTCACTGGGGCGGGCGTCAATCTTGCGCTCGTCACCATCGACCAGCACGACAATCGTCGCATAGAACACCGGCGGCTCGGCACGAACGATCTCGATGCGCTCGAGCTTGGCGCCCAGGGCGTCGACGGTGTCAAGCAGCAGGTCATGCGTTATCGGGCGCTCGGCGCGACCGCTATCGATGCCACGGCTAATGGCCGCGGCCTCAAACGAGCCGGTCTGAATGGAAAGCGAACGCAGGGGCGCCGGCGAATCCGACTTGCCGCAGCGCTCGCGAAGCACGATAAGCGATGGCACGGGACCGGCGGCCATGACGATGGTCTCTATGTCGACACGAACCATGGAACACCTCCGGTACGTAGCGGTTAACACACGGCAGGGTCGCCGCATTGAATAGCTATACTACCCAATCTTTCGCCCAGCACACAAAATCAAAGCAGTTAATTTGGGACGGGGCTATTTTGACTACTTCTGTTAGATAAGAAAAAAGCCCCGAGGCAATGCCCCAGGGCTCTTAACGTTTTGATGG
>NZ_CAXVJM010000016.1:0-44968 GCF_964259375.1 Collinsella aerofaciens ATCC 25986 | reverse complement strand
GTGGACCTGACAAGATTCGAACTTGTGACCTCCCGGTTATCAGCCGGACGCTCTAACCAACTGAGCTACAGGTCCATCATGGTGGAGGTTAGGGGGATCGAACCCCTGACCTCAGGCTTGCAAAGCCCGCGCTCTCCCAGCTGAGCTAAACCCCCACGGAGAAAGTAATAAACACCCCAGCGGCGACTCGGCTCTCGCTGGGGTGTTTATTGCGAAAGAAAGTGGTGGACCTGACAAGATTCGAACTTGTGACCTCCCGGTTATCAGCCGGACGCTCTAACCAACTGAGCTACAGGTCCATCGCGCAAGGGATATATTAGACGAGTCGTTACGCGCGCGTCAACAACTTTTTTGAAAAACTTTGGAGGGTGCCCGCCGAGCGGGCGAGATGGGTTAGGTTTGCTGCTCGGACAGTCCTGCGCAAGACGAAGGCCACATTAAGTGGCCTTCTTTGCGTGCGGAACTCGCGACAAACCTAACCCATCTCACCCGCTCGGCGGGCACGGGGTCCAAGATTGTCAAAAAAGCGGTCGGCGCGCAGGTGCGCCGACCGCCGATATATGGGGTCTGATATTTCCTACCAGCTAGTTCCTCTTACTCGTCGAGGAGATCTTCTGGCATGTCGTCGCCGTCGCCTAGGTCGACTGGGGCCTCTTCGGCGTCGGCTGCGGCCTCGGTGGCTTCGCCTTCGGGCTTCTCTTTGGCGGCCGTCATGCGGGCTACGGCGCAGATGCGGTCGTTGTCGTCGACGGCCATCATCTTGACGCCCTGGGTGGCGCGGCCGGTCTGGCTGATCTCGTCGGTCTTGACACGAATGACCGTCGCACCCTCCGTCACGATGAACAGCTCGTGCTGCGGGCCCACCGTCTTCATGGCCGCGAGGTTACCCTTACGCTCGGTCATTTGGATGGTGTAGACGCCCTGGCCGCCGCGGTTCTGCTCCGGGTAATCCGAGACCGGCGTGCGTTTGCCGTAGCCGCGCTCGGTAATGACAAACAGGTCACCGTTGCCGTTGGTAACCTCCATGCCCAGAACGCTCACGCCGTCCTTCATGCCGATGCCGCGAACGCCGCTGGTATCGCGACCGGTGGCGCGCACCTGATCCTCGGGGAACATAATCGCCTTGCCCGCGGTGGTTGCCATGATGATCTTGTCACCCTCGCGCACGCGACGCACAGCGAGCAGCGCGTCGTCGTCCCTCAGGTTGATGGCGATCAGGCCGTCGCGGCGGCTACGGTCGTAGGCGCTCATCACGGTCTTCTTGACCATGCCACTCTTGGTGGCAAACATCAGGTACTCGTCGGCGGGGAACTCGCGGCAGCTGATGACGCTCGCGATCTTCTCGCCCTCCTCGAAAGGCAGCAGGTTGACGATCGCGGTGCCGCGCGCCTGGCGCGTGCCAACCGGCAGCTCGTGCACCTTCAGGCGATAGACTTTACCCTTGCTCGAGAAGAACAGCACGTACTCGTGCGTGGATGCGATAAACATCTCGTCGATAACGTCGTCCTCTTTAAGGTTGACGCCCGACACGCCCTTGCCGCCGCGCTTTTGGGCGCGATAGGCGGCCACCGGGATGCGCTTGACGTAGCCGGTGTGGGTGATGGTCACGACCATGTCCTCGTCGGCAATCAGATCTTCGACGTCCAGGTCCTTCTCGACATGGCTGATCTCGGTGCGGCGCTTGTCGCCGAACTTCTTGGAAATCTCGCGCATCTCTTCCTTGATGACGCCCAGGATTTTCTCCTCGTGCGCCAACAGGTCCTCGTAGTAGGCGATGGCGCGACGCAAGCCGTCCAGCTCTTCCTGAATCTTGTCGCGCTCCAGGCCGGTCAGGCGGCGGAGCTTCATCTCGAGGATGGCCGTAGTCTGCTCGGGCGTAAAGCCAAAGCGCTCGATCAGGCGACTGCTGGCCTCAGAGTCGGTCTGCGAGGAGCGGATGATGCTGATGACCTCGTCGATATGGTCGAGAGCCATCAGGTAGCCCTCGAGGATATGGGCACGCGCCTGGGCCTTCTTGAGGTCAAAGCGGGTGCGGCGGGTGACGACGTCGACCTGGTGGTCGATGTAGTGCTGCAGCATCTCGCGCAGGCTCAGGCATTTTGGAACGCCGTTGACAAGCGCCAGGTTGTTGGCACCGAAGGTCGTCTGCAACGAGGTGTACTTGTACAGGTTGTTGAGTACGACCTGCGGAATGACGCCCTTCTTGAGCTCGATGACCAGACGGATGCCCTTCTGGTTGGACTCGTCGCGCATGTCCGAGATGCCCTCGATACGCTTGTCGTTCACGAGCTGGGCGATCTTCTCCTGCAGGGTGCCCTTGTTGACCATGTAGGGGATCTCGGTAAAGACCAGGCGGCTGCGACCGGTCTTGGTGGATTCCACGTGAGCCTTGGCGCGCACGGTGATGGAGCCGCGGCCGGTCTCGTAGCTCTGCTTAATGCCGGCACTGCCCATGATGATGGCGCCGGTGGGGAAGTCCGGACCGGGCATGATCTGCATGAGCTCGTCGACGGTGGCGTCGGGGTTGTCGATAAGGTAGCACGTGGCTTCGATCGCCTCGGTGAGGTTGTGCGGGGCGATGTTGGTGGCCATGCCGACGGCGATGCCCTGGCTGCCGTTGACCAGCAGGTTGGGGAAACGCGCGGGCAGTGCCTGGGGCTCGGCGAGCGACTCGTCGTAGTTGGGCTGCCAGTCGACGGTGTCCTTCTGCAAGTCGCGCAGGAGCTCCATGGCGGGCTTTGCCAGACGGCTCTCGGTGTAACGCATGGCGGCGGCGCCGTCGCCGTCGATGTTGCCGAAGTTGCCGTGACCGTCAATGAGCGGCGTGCGCATGGAGAACCACTGTGCCAGGCGGACCATGGCCTCGTAGACCGCGGAGTCGCCGTGCGGATGGTACTTACCGATAACTTCGCCGACCGTCCAGGCCGACTTCTTGTGCGGACGGTTGGGGTAGATGCCGCTCTCGTTCATTGCGTACAGGATGCGACGGTGTACCGGCTTTAAGCCATCGCGCACGTCCGGCAGGGCGCGCGCCGTGATGACCGACATCGAGTACTCGATAAACGACTGCTTCATCTCACGGCCGAACTCCGAAATCTGGAGCTGGCCACCGTTGATATCCTCTCCGGCCGAGGCACCACGGTCGACTTCGCCAAAGCTCTCCTCGAGCTCGCCGTCGTCGTCTTCTTCCTCATCATCATCGGCATCGGGGTTATAGGCGTCCGGGTCGCCATCCTCGCCCTGCTCAGCACGGGCAAGCAGGCGCTTCAGATCGTCGGGCATGCCGGCGTCGCCGGCCTCGCCCATACCCTCGTTATTGTTGATATCGTCTGCCACGTTACCTCCTCATGGTTTGCGTGGTCCATTAGTTCCCTACCACGGAGACGGATTACCGGGAACACCGGATAACCCTCCTAGGTTTTCCAGGCACCCCAGGTTGCCCTGAAGGATGAGGGCGCACGCCTTGCGTGCGGCGCCCGAAATCCTGAAGGGCAAGATGGGGTGCCTGGGAAAGCTAGGCGTCCAAGAAGCGTGCGTCATGTGCGTGCTTCTCGATATATTCGCGGCGGTAGCCGACCTCGGAACCCATGAGCTCGCGCACGGCGCGGTCCGCCACCACGGCGTCCTCGATCGACACGCGCTGCAGAATGCGGGTCTTGGGGTCCATCGTCGTCGAGGCAAGCTGCTTGGGGTCCATCTCGCCCAGGCCCTTATAGCGCTGGACGGTGTAGCCCTTGCGCTTCTTAGTGATCTTGCCGTCCTTGGCTTTGCCGTCCTCGTCGTTGTCGTCGGGGTTCAGTCCCAGGCTCTGGATGGTGTCGCGCAGGATCTCGTCTTCGGGCTGGCGGCCGTTGGGATACACGTAGTGAATCTTGTTGCGCACCTTGATGCCAAAGATGGGCGGGCACGCGACGTACACGTAGCCGGCATCAATCAACGGGCGCATGTACTTGTAGAAGAACGTCAGCAGCAGGATGCGGATGTGCGCGCCGTCGACGTCTGCATCGGTCATGATGATGATCTTGTGGTAGCGAGCCTTGGTAATATCGAAGTCGCCGCCGTCGCCGGCGCTCGTCGTGACGCCGCAGCCGATCGCAGTGATGAGTGACTGGATGGTGTCGCTCGAAAACGCACGATGATCGCCCACGCGCTCGACGTTCAGAATCTTGCCGCGCAGGGGCAGGATCGCCTGGATGTCTCGGCGGCGGCCGTCCTTGGCCGAGCCGCCTGCCGAGTCGCCCTCTACGATAAAGAGCTCGGTGAGCTCAGCGTCGCGCACCGAACAGTCGGCGAGCTTGCCGGGCAGCGATGCCGTCTCGAGCAGGCTCTTGCGGCGGGTCGCCTCGCGCGCCTTGCGGGCGGCGTTGCGCGCCTTGCAGGCCTGTTGGGCCTTCTTGACGATCTCGCGAGCGGGCTTGGGATGCTCCTCGAGGTAATCGGCCAGACCGTCGGTCATGATCTTGAGCGTCAGCGCGCGCATATAGGAGCTGCCGAGCTTGGCCTTGGTCTGGCCCTCAAACTGCGGATCGGGCAGCTTGACCGAGATAACAGCCGATAGGCCCTCGCGAACATCGTCGCCGGTCAGGTTGGCGTCTTTTTCCTTGAGCAGGTTCTGCTTGCGAGCGTAATCGTTAATCACGCGGGTGAGTGCGGTACGGAAGCCCTCAAGGTGCATGCCGCCCTCGGGGGTGTAGATGTCGTTGGCAAACGACATGACGTTCTCACCGTAGCCGCTATTCCACTGCAAGGACACCTCGACCTCGCCCATCTTGGTCACGGGCGCATCCGGATCCGATTTGCCCTCAATATAAATGGGCTCCTTAAAGGCCTCGGGGACATCCTTGCCCTCGTTGAGGAACTTGACGAAATCGATGATGCCGCCGGCATAGCAAAACTCCTCCACATGGGGAGTCGCCTCGCGCTCGTCGGTCAGCACGATCTTGAGGTTCTTGTTGAGGAATGCCGTCTCCTGCAGACGGTTGTGCAGCGTGTCGAAATCGTAGATGCAGGTCTCGAAGATCTCGTCGTCGGGCCAGAAGCTGACAGTGGTGCCCGTCGAGGTCGAGGTGCCCACGACCTCCATCTTCTTGACGGTCTTGCCGCGCGAGAACTCCATCTCGTAGATGTTGCCATCGCGGCATACCTGCACGACCACGCGCTTGGACAGGGCGTTGACGACGGAGATACCCACGCCGTGCAGGCCGCCCGAGACCTTGTAGGCCGAGTTATCGAACTTACCGCCGGCGTGCAGGATCGTCATGACGACCTCGAGCGTCGGGATCTTTTTGATAGGATGCTCGTCGACGGGGATGCCGCGCCCGTTGTCGACGACCGTGATGGAGTTGTCGGCGTGGACCGTCACCTGAATCTCGGTGCAGAAACCGGCCATGGCCTCGTCGACGGAGTTGTCAACGATCTCCCACACCAGGTGATGAAGACCGCTGGCGCTCGTCGAGCCAATGTACATGCCCGGGCGCTTACGAACGGCCTCGAGACCTTCGAGAATCTTAATCTCGCCGCCATCGTAATCGTTTTCGTTTGCCACACGTCCTCCTTCAGTTAAGAAAATGTGTACAGCCTTACTAGTTTATCGTAAAAAAATACCCTCGGGGACGAGGGTATTTGGCTCTACAAGGCCACCAGATGCGATTTAAGGCTCTTTTTTGCTCTGCACGCCCTTGGCCCACTCGGCACTGGCTCTCATGGCGTTCTCGAGGGCCTCGCGCAGTTTTTGGTCCTCGATGGGTGCCACTTGGTGCTCGATCTCGGCACGTTCGGCATCGCTGAGGTCGGCATGCGGAGCCGGCGGACGCTCGGCCACGGCCGGACGCAGGCGCTCTTTTGCAGCGGGCGGTGTGTGGCCGGGGGCGGTCGTCTTGAACACCAGCCCATCGACGTGCGCGCCGGCACGCTCCATGCGCGCGCGGATAATCTCGCGCAAAAGCGTCATCTCCTGCGTCCATGAGGGCGAATCGAGGTACACCAGCAGTTCGTTGGACTCGGGCAGGTAGCGCAGACCGGTCACATGGCGTCCCTCACGCGTGCCCGAGCACACCGCATTCCAGGCGCGATAGACTGCACGAGATTCCTCTGCAGCCTCCATCTGCGCGCGGCGCTCAGGTGTCGCGGCCGCCAGGATGCGCTGACGCTCGGCATCCAAAAAGCCGCCAAAGGCAACCGTTCCGTTCTCGCACTCGTAATTAGCACGTCTCACCCATGCTCACCACCTTGGCTCGATCAAGCAGGTCATCGGTAAAATACCCTAGATTGGTGGTGGTTATGACCGTCTGGATATCATCACCGATCAGCTGCAGGAAAGCGCCTCGGCGCCCGGCGTCGAGCTCGCTCATCACGTCGTCCAAGAGCAGCAGCGGCGCGGTGCCCAAGATATCACGCGCCACTGCCACCTCTGCCACCTTCCAGGCAAGCACCAGCGTTCGCTGCTGCCCTTGGCTGGCAAATGAACGGGCCGATCGACCCGCGACGGAAAACTCAATCTCGTCGCGATGCGGACCCACGAGCGTCACGCCGCGGCGGATCTCCTCGTCGGCGCGCTCATCGAGCGCCGAGAGCATGTGCTCATACGCCCAGCCCCTGAGCTCGTCGCGATCCTCGGTGCGAGGCAGGTCGCCAAGCGTGGACACATAGGACACGCCGGCGGACTCGCCGGATGCCACGCGACCATAGGCGTCGCGCACATGGCCCGACAGCCGGTCGAGCAGGGCCAGACGATGCACGAGCAGGGCCGAACCGGCGCGGGCAATAGATTCGTTCCAGGCGCCGAGCATCTCGCGGCAGCACCAGGTCTCCTTGAGCAGGGCATTGCGCTGGGTCACGCAGCGCCCGTAGGCGCTAGCCAAATCGGCATAGCGCGCACTCAGCTGAACGCCAAAATCATCAAGTGCGGTGCGGCGCACGCTGGCACCCCGCTTGACCATATCCAGGTGGTCCGGGCAAAACAGAACGCTCGGCAGTACCCCGTGCACGCCGGACGCAGCGCAGCGCTTGCCGTTGCGGCTAAACGAACGCTTGCCATCTTCCACGCTCAGCCCCATGTCCAGCACGCGCCCGTCACCTTCGAGCCTCAGCTCGACCTTGCATGAGCCCACGCCGTCGTGCACGAGCTCGGCTGCGGTCGGATGCCTAAACGAGGCGCCACTCGTCAGCAGCTGCAGCGCCTCTATGAGGTTGGTCTTTCCCGCCGCGTTGGGGCCTGCGAGCACTGTCACGCCGTCGCTCAGGGCAAGGCGGTAACTGTCGAAGCTGCGATAGCGCGCAACGGAAAGATCGCGTGCGAACATGGTCATGGGTAGTGCTAGATGCGTACCGGCATGACCAGGTACAGGTAGTTGATCTTGTCATAGGACTTGAAGATGCCAGCCTGCGAATAGCTCTTGAGCTCCAGCGTGATCTCCTTCTCCTTGGACAGGGCATTGAGGCAGCCAAAGATGTAGTGGTAGTTGAAGGCGATGGTGCCCGACTCGCCCTCGGCCTCGACATCGATCGTCTCCTGCGCCAGATCCTGGTCGTTGGAAATGGAGGACAGGCCCATCTGGCCGTTCTCGACGTCAATCTCAAACTTGACAGCGGGGTTGGCGCTCGCGATAACGGCCACACGCTTAAGGGCGGCGTTAAAGGCGGCCACGTCGATCTTGACGCTCGTCACGCACGAATCGGGGATGAGCTGCTTGTAATTGGGATATACGCCCTCGATGCGGCGCGACACGTAGGTGGTGTTGCCGGCCTCAAAGACAACCTGGGTGTCGGTGGCGCCGATCATGATGGTAGCCTGACTCGCCATGATGCTCAGCGCGTCGTTGAAGGCGTCGGCAGGCACGTTGAGCTCAAAGGAACCTTCGAGGGTCGAGGTCTCGACCTGCGTATCGCACACGGCCAGTCGGAAGGAGTCGGTCGCGACCAGGCGCACGGTGTTGTTCTCGACCTTCATGTGCACGCCACCCAGGATGGGGCGGGCCTTGTCAGTCGAGGTGACGCGCCATACGCGACTTACCATTTCGGACAGAATATCAGTCGGTAGCTCGACGGCGCTCTCGATGGCGTATGCCGGGAACTCGGGAAAGTCGTTAGCATCGAGCGTGTTGAGGCGGAAAGAGCTCTTCTCGCAGCCAATCAAAACCTGACGCTCGGACAGCTCAAAGGTGACCGGTGCATCGGGAAGGGTCTTGGTGATGCTGGAGAGCATCTTACAGGGAATCACCATCTCGCCCTCCTCTTCGACATGAGCCGCGATGCGGTGACGAATCGAGATGGTGTAGTTGGAGGTCTGGAATTCCAAGATGCCGTCTTGTGCCTTAACGAGCACGCCCGACAGAATGGGAAGGGTGGATGCCGAAGCGACGCCTTTCATAACGACGCCGATGGCTTGCGTAAGCGAGCTCTGGCTGACGGTGAACTTCATCTTTTAATACCTTTCTATAGATATAAATATCTTAATAATAGTAATAGTACTGACGAAACTGTTGATTACTCCTAAAAGTGCAGGTCAGCCCTAAAAAGAGAATCGACAGGAACCTGTGTGCAATCGGGTATGTTTTCCACGTTCAAAACCTGCGCAAAACTTTTCATCACCGCGGCTCGAGTTTTCGACACCTTATAACCGCCGTTTCGACAAGTTTTCAACAGCTGTGTCAATTTACCTACGAGCGCAGTGTAATTTTATCGCGCAGCGACTTGAGGTCTTCGGTAACAGTCCGGTCTTCCTGAATCATCTTCTGAACCTTTTTATAGCTCGTGCTGACGGTCGAGTGGTTGCGGTTGCCAAACTCGGCGCCCACGGCCGTCGTCGTCATCTCGCACATCTCAATCGCCAGGTAGATAGCGATATGGCGCGCCTTGGCGATATTGGCGTTGCGGCGAGGCCCGATGAGTTCCTCGTGCGTCACACCGTATTGCTCCTCGATGACGGACTGGACCGTCTGCACATTGATCTTCTTGGCCGATGTGTCGAAGTACTGGTTGGCGATGGCGTCGATGTCGTCAAAGGTGAGCTCCCCGCCCTCGCGCTCGCGATCGCCCGCTTCACCGGCGCAACGCTCGCAAAAGCTCTCGAGCTCGCGAATGTTGGTGCCCGAGACCTCGGCCATGTGTTTAAAGTGCGCGTCGGTCAGATGTCCGCCGCCGCCCCCGTAGGCCGCCAGCAGCGAGTCGTTGCCCGCCTCGGGTGCGGTGGCGATCGTGTTCTCGTAATAGCGCTGCAAAATCTTGTACTTCATCTCGTAGCTGGGCTCCGCCACCAGGCACAGCAGGCCGGCATTAAAGCGGCTGGTCAGGCGCTCGTCCATATTGAGGTCCTTGGGAGCGCGATCGGCGGCGATCACGACCTTCTTGTTGTTACGGATGAATTCGTCCATCAACTGGAAGAAGTAATCCACGCTCGCGCGCTTGCCAATGATGTTCTGGATGTCATCGATGATAAGCACGTCGACGCCGTGGTATGCCTGCATAATGGGGGCGTTGCTCTTCTTTTGGCGGTCGAATTCCGTCATCAAGTCGTCCAGATATGCCTGCGAGTTGGCGTACTTCACCTTGATCTCGGGCGATTTCTCTGCCAACTCGTTTTTGATGGCGAGCAGCAGGTGCGTCTTGCCCAGGCCCGATTTGCCGTAGATGAACAGCGACGTGCAGGTGCCGGGCGTGTCTGCAAGCATGGCGAATTTGAGCGCCGATCGGTAGGCAAGACTGTTCTCCGGTCCGAAGACGAAGTTTTCAAACGTGAATTTCGAATTCGCTGCGAGGGGTGCCCCGTCCGCGTTTTTCTCGACTGCCGTCGGGGCCGCCGAAGGTGCTGCCGGCGCTGCGGACGAACTTGCGCTTTTCGCCGGTGGCCTGCCATTCATTTGGGTCATCATGCGGCGGAAATCGTCGGCGGACAACGTGTTTTTGATTGCAATGCCCGATTCCTCCCCGGGTGTCGCCTCGTGTGCGACGGGCATGTGCGTGGCGGTCGGGATGGGCGAGGGGGCTGGCTCTACCGCCGGTGCGACCGAAGCGGTCGGCTGCGGTGCCATGGTTTCACGGGAAACATCGTCGCGTCGAGGTTCGGGCGCCGGCGTTGCCGCTGCGGCGGCGGTCGCTACCGGGTGAGTGACCGGGGCCGTATCTGCCGAGGCGCCTTGCGGTGCCACGATGTTGAGCGCGATCGGCGCAAAGGCTATCTCTTCCAGATAGGCCTCGATGGTCGGCTGATGCTTTTTGAGCTGAGCGATGGCAAAGCGTGAAGGGGCCTCAATCGTCAGAGTGTCCTCGGTTAAACTCACGGGGCGCGATTGTCCCAGCATATTGATGAGGCGTGCATCTTGGCCGTCGCGCTGACAAAAGGCGATGGCATCCCCCAGGATGATGCTTGCTTCCTCGTCCACTGTCTCTCCCGTTCCTTAACTTTGGGCTCGCACGCGAGCGCTGCCTATTTCGGTCAGATGATATTTCTGGCCATGTTTGATGACCAAGCCGGCTTGCGCCAAGTCGTTGAGCGTTCGCGACCACGTGGGCGCCGAGTTTCCAAACGCTCGTGCCAGGTCGGTTGCGCCACACTCCTGGTTTTGAGCCAGATAGCCCAGTGCCGCTTCGCCGCGCTCGCTCACAAATACGTTTTGCTGCGGCTGTGCATATTGATTCGCCGCATTAGGATACATCATTTGAGCTGCTGGTTGTTGAGAACTCTGCATGGGCAGCGGCTGCTGTTGAAAACTTTGCGGCCACTGTTGGTAAGGCTGCGGAGGCATCTGCTGGGCCCATGGGTTGTACTGCGCCTGGGGCATCTGTTGGTACGGCTGCTGGTATCCCTGAGGATACTGTTGGGGATACGGCTGGGCGTATCCCTGCTGCGGCATATATTGGGGAGGATACCCTTGCGGGTACGGTTGATAGCCCATTTGCGGGGCGTTTGGCATGGCCGCTGCCTGCTGCACGGTGCCTGTGTCCAGATCTGCCGAGCCTATGCTCTCCGGCATGTTTTGCATTGCGTTGCCCAGCGGTGCCTGGGGGTCTTGCATGGGGAAACTTCCAGGCTGCTGCATCTGCTGCGCCGCAGGCTGCTGTGCAAACGTGTTGGTTAGGGGATATGCCTGCTGCTCTGTTTCGGGTCGCACGGCTGCCCCGCGCCCGCCAGCACGCTCGATTTCCTGCACGCGCTTGGGGTTCAGACTTACCGTCACGACGGTGCCGTTACCCATGTTGTCCTCGATGGAGACGGCGCCGCCGGCGTTTTCCAAGTACTCCTGTACCATGGGAAACCCGGCGCCGGTGCCGCGGATATACCGTTTCATCTTGCTGTTTGCGCTGGTTACGCCAAAGTCGAAGGCACGCTCTTTGTCGTCGATGCCCGGACCCTGATCGGCAAAGCGGATGGTATCGCCACCGTCGAGAATTGAGATGATGGGCTCTGCGAAATGCGCGTGGATAAAGTTTTCGACAATCTCGCGGATAACCATCAGCGAGATGCGTCCTCCCTGCTCTTTCATGCACTGGTAGACGGTGTTGGTTGTCTCTTCCAGGTAGGTACGGACGTCTTGCGGTTCGATGACGATGACACGCGGTGTCGACAGCATGTCATCGTAGACCGCGATGCGCGCTGCATACATGGCCTTTGGTGCTTGTGCGGTGACCTGCTCGCTCTCGTTGCGTTCTTCGCGCACGCCGGTGATGTGCTCGTTGTCGGGTGCCGGATCACCGGAATCGACCATGGTGTAGAAGTCGTCAGACATGCCGCTCGCAATCTTTCAAAAGGTTTTGAACAAATAGTAGCTCACCGCGCAATGTTTCTCATCTTTCGACAAGTTTTCAAAACCTGTTGAAAACTTTGGAAAACGGACGAAAAGTTCTCAACATTTCCAATATGACCTGTTGAAAACTCGATGAAATATCGTGAAAAGTTGCCTGCTGCCTCAAATGCCGGTTCTGCTTATGGGGGAACCGTGTACTCTTTGCAACCTTTTACCTTTGATTTCTTGACATTTGAACATTGATTTCCCTACAATCTTCAAGCTCACGTGTCTATATCTGCGTCCGCGCCCCCGCGGACACTCGAAATGCAGCAGGAGGAACTTAAGATGAAGCGTACGTATCAGCCTAATAAGCGTAAGCGTGCCAAGACCCATGGCTTCCGTGCCCGTATGGCCACTAAGGGTGGTCGTGCCGTGCTCGCCCGTCGTCGCGCCAAGGGCCGCAAGCGTCTCACTGTCTAGCAGCGATACACACATCTCGCATGAAGACTATTAAGTCTCGGCAAGATTTCGAGCATGTGTTCAGTCAGGGGCGTCGTTTCAATCACCCTCTGATTCGAATGACCATATGTGAATCGGTTGGCGAAGGCGACTCCGGAAGGGTCGCCTTCGTTGGTGCTAAACGACTCGGTTGTGCTGTCGTGCGCAACCGATCTAAGCGTGTGATGCGCGAGGCCGCCCGCAGCTGTGGATTTCCCGTTGCGGGTTATGACATCATCTTGTTCGCGACTCCCAAGACGAGGGTTTCCTCGCCGCAGGAGATGGACAAGGCATTGCGTTCGCTTATGAAACGCGCCGGCGTTGCCGGGGAGGAGCGATGAGCAATCACGTTTTGCGACGTGTTGCCATCGCTCCTATTCGCATATATCAACAGGTTGTTTCGCCCTTATTACCTGACGCCTGCATTTATTACCCAACGTGCTCGCAATACGCCGTTCAGGCGATTGAGAAGTACGGTGTTTTGAGAGGCTGCTGGCTTGCCGTGAGGCGCATCGCTCGCTGCAATCCCCTGCACGTCGGCGGTTATGACCCTGTGCCTTAGCGGGCACTCGCTATCGGAGGAAAACTTACATGTGGGATTGGATCGTTAACATCCTTTTTGAGCTGCTCAAGCTCATCCAGACCTTTGCGGTCGACTGGGGCCTGTCCATCATCATTTTGGTGGTCATCATCCGTCTGCTGCTGACGCCGCTTATGCTCAAGTCGACCAAGTCGACGGCTCGCATGCAGGTGCTGCAGCCTAAGATGCTCGAGATCCAGGAGCGCTATGCCGACGATCCCCAGCGTCAGGCCGAGGAGATGCAGAAGTTCTACAGCGAGAACAAGTTCAACCCCATGGCTGGTTGTCTGCCGCTGTTGATCCAGATGCCCGTCCTGTTCGCCCTGTTTACGCTACTGCGTAACCTGCCGAACTACTTTAGCGACGGCACGTTCTCGTTCTTCAACATCCTGCCTGACCTTACCACCACGCCGAGCGCTTCCTTTGCCGATGGCTTTATGGTTGCGCTGCCTGCGCTGGTTTGCCTGATTCTGTTCGCTGTCTTGACCCTGATTCCGCAGCTGTATATGTCTCGCAATCAGACCGGTCAGCAGGCCCAGAGCATGCGCATGATGGCCGTTGTCATGACCGTCATGATGCTTTGGATGGGCTGGAGCCTGCCCGTCGGCGTTCTGCTTTACTACGATGTGTCTTCTGCCTGGCAGGTTATCCAGCAGATTTTTGTGACGCAGAAGGTTATCGACAAGGCCAAGGCCGATGAGGAGGAGCGCCTCAAGAACGCTCCGCTACAGGTCGAGGTTACCCGTCGCGAGAAGAAGCCGCGTCCGCACAAGAAGAAGTAGTCGGGATATCAATCTTATTTAGGTACCTAACTTTTGGAGTACGTTATGTCTGAAGAGATCATCGAGGATATGCTTGAGGAGGTTGCCCCGCAGATTGCGGGCGATTATCCCGAGATTGCACAGCGCTACAAGGCCGGTGAAGAGCTGACCGATGAGGAGCTCGACACCATTGCCGATGTTGCGATTTCCATTCTGCGTTCCATCCTTTCGCACTTCGATGCCGCCAACTCTCCTATTGATGAGTACGAGGGCGACGAGGGCGAGCTGATTTTGGATGTTACGGCTCCCGATCTTGCTGTTCTCATTGGCCGTCATGGCCGTACCCTTGATGCCCTTCAGGTTATGTTCTCTTTGCTGGTGAGCCGCAAGCTTGGCTTTAGGTATCCGGTTGTGGTTGACGTTGAGGGCTACAAGAGCCGTCGTCAGGACAAGGTTGCCTCTATGGCTCAGTCTGCCGCCGAGCGTGCCATTCGTACTCATAAGAGTGTTTCGCTTCCGCCCATGAATGCCTATGAGCGCCGACTGGTTCACATTGCACTTCGTGGCAATGATGCCGTCGATACTCATTCTGAGGGTTCTGACCCTGATCGCCATGTGGTGATTGTTGCTCGATAATCTGCTCGAGCTTATGCTAAGGGGACGTGGTTTCCACGTCCCCTTTTTTTGTCAAAAGTTCTCGATACACTGATTTTTGTCAGAAAGGAGCTTTCGTTGTTAGTACTTACTGATCAGCAAGCTGACGAGATGTTGACTCGTCTATCTTCCTATTGCAAAGAGTATTCCTTGAGCGTATCTGATGTTGAGCTGAGGAAATGTATTCAGCATTTGGATTTGGTTCTGGAAACAAATAAGACAACTAATCTCACCCGTATTCTTAACGTAGAAGATGCTGCGGTACTTCATATCCTCGACTCACTTGTTTTGCTCCCCTATATCAATAAGGCTCCTGAGGGAGCTTTGCTCGATATGGGTACAGGTGCGGGCTTCCCTGGTATTCCGTTAACCATAGCCACGCATCGTAAAACTACTTATATTGACTCTGTTGGTAAGAAGGTCGATGCCGTCAATTCTTTTGTTCATGCTCTTGGGTTGAAACATGCTCATGCGATTCATGATCGCCTTGAAGAATATGCTCGAAGGCATAAGAAGCAGTTTTCTGTCGTAACCGCCCGCGCACTTGCCCCTCTACCGATTCTTGTTGAGTATGCGGCTCCGTTCCTCAAGGATGGAGGTCTATTTGTTATCACCAAGGGTAATCCTTCGGATGAGGAGCTAGTTTCCGGTATGTCGGCAGCTAAGATTTGCGGCTTCACTTTGCTTCTTAATGACGCAATCGATTTGCCTGAGGGCTTGGGCCACAGGGAGTTCATTGTTCTCAAGAAGAGTCATCCAGCATCCGTTTCATTGCCTCGTGCAAATGGCATGGCTAAGAAGAATCCGCTTGCCTAGATGTTTCACGTGAAACATAATGGATACTAACAACTTGCAGTGTTTCACGTGAAACATGGCGGTTGATATCGAATCGGAATGTTTCACGTGAAACATCCTCCGTTTGACAGCTTTAATACACACCAGGAGGGACCGTGGGATTTCGCGACGTTAAGCGTTCTAAGAACGCAAAAGACACGCGTATCATTGCAATCATCAATCAAAAAGGCGGCGTCGGTAAGTCAACGACGGCTGTAAACCTTGCAGCAGCACTGGGTGAGCAGGGTCGTAAGACACTGATTGTCGATTTTGATCCGCAGGGAAACAGTACCAGTGGATTTGGAATTGAAAAAGAAGACCTTGATCACTGCATCTATGATGCATTGTTGAATGATGTGCCGGCAGAATCGCTTGTTCTTGATACAAATTGCAAAAAGGTATTCGTAATTCCAGCTACGATTCAGCTTGCAGGCGCCGAAATTGAGCTCGTAAGCGCAATTGCTCGTGAAACCCGCCTCAAAGATTTGCTTGAGCCGATTCAGGACGAGTTCGATTTTATTTTCATTGACTGTCCTCCTTCGCTTGGCTTACTTACCATCAACGCCTTGACTGCAGCAGACAGTGTTTTGATTCCAATCCAGTGCGAGTATTACGCACTCGAGGGCGTTACGAAGCTGCTTGAGTCAATGAAGATGGTCAAATCACGTCTGAACAAGAGTTTAGACACCTATGGTGTGCTTATGACCATGTATGACTCGCGTACTTCTCTATCGAATCAGGTTGTTGAGGAGGTTCAATCGTACTTTGGGGACAAGGCGTTTAAGACGCTGATCCCCCGTACGGTTAAAATCTCCGAAGCTCCGTCTTTTGGAGAACCAGTAATTACCTATGCACCTCAAAATAAGGGTGCAAAAGCGTATATGAACCTTGCAAAAGAGGTGATCAAGCGTGCCTAGTGCAAAGAAACGTGGCGGATTGGGGCGTGGACTCAATGCTTTGGTCTCTGAGGCCGAGTATGAGACCGGTAGTTCGTCTGCACCTGCTTCAAATGCTGCATCTGAAACAAAATTACCTATTGAAGATATCGTTCCTAACCCTAATCAGCCGCGAATTCACTTTAACGAAACTGAACTTCGTGAGTTGAGCGAGTCAATCCAAGAACATGGCGTTTTGCAGCCGCTTTTGGTTCGCAAGAATGGAAACGGCTATGAGATCATCGCTGGAGAGCGTCGTTACCAGGCGTCAAAGCTTGCTGGTCTTGAGGAGCTGCCTGTCATCATTAAAGATGTTAATGATGAAGAGATGCTGGCTCTTGCTCTTATTGAAAACCTTCAGCGTTCTGATCTGAATCCCGTTGAAGAGGCTAAGGGATATCGCCAGCTCATCGATGCCAGCGGTATGACCCAGGAGGCATTGTCGAAGGCTGTAAGTAAGTCACGCTCTGCAATTACAAACTCGCTGCGCCTTCTCGATCTCCCTGAAGTTGTTCAGCAGATGATTTTTGAGGGTAAACTTACTGCTGGTCACGCACGTGCGATTCTTGCAGTTCCCTATGAGGATGCTCGAATTCGACTTGCAGAGAAGGTTATTGCGGAGGGCCTTTCCGTAAGAGCGACAGAAAATCTTGCTCCATTGTTTTCTGCCGGAGAGACACCTAAGGCGCCGCGACCTGCAACGCCTCAGTCTTTTAAAAAGGCCGCGCGTGTACTTCGTCAGGTGTTTAATACCAACGTGCGTGTGAAGAGCTCGCGTGGAAAGAATAAGATTGAGATTGAGTTTAAAGACGAGGAAGAGCTCTCTCGTATTCTTGGCGAAATGATTCAGTTTGATCAAGGAGGCCAAGATGAGGAATAAGATTTTAACTGTAATTGCATTGGCGACGACTGTCGCGGCTGGTGCCTTTGCTGGATATAAGATCGCGACAGACGATGAACTTCGAGGCCGTTTGCTTCGTGGCGCGCAAGATATCGTTGATACGTCCAAGAAGAAAATGGATGTTATGACAGAAGATGTTGCCATGCGCACTGCTCAGGTAACGAAAAATCCTAGGATTAATCAAGGTTGGGTTAGCAACCAATGGGAAAATGTAGGCTATTAGGTACCTAACAATTACCCTGCATATTTTTTCGGGCCCTTGTCTGATTCATGAGACAAGGGCCCCTTATTTTGTCCGTAAAAAATGGGAAAGGTAGCAGTTGATCCAAAATCGAGGTCAATAAATGAAACGGCCCCGGTTGCATATCCTGCAACCGGGGCCGTTCGATGTTTCACATGAAACGTTTTGGAGCGCGACTCCCCTATGCGTTCTTCTGAACTTTGAAGCGCTGTTTCAGCTGTCCGCAAGCGGCGTCAATATCGTTACCGCGGGAGTTACGAATCGTGGTCTCGATGCCACGGGACTCAAGACGACGCTGAAGGTCCTCAACCTTATGAATCGGAGACGGCTTGAGCGGGCTGCCCTCGATGTCATTAAGCTGAATCAGGTTAACGTGGCACAGCGTTCCCTCGCAGAAGTCGCAGAGCGCCTGCATTTCGGGATTCGTATCGTTGACGCCTTCAATCATGGCATACTCATAGGTCGGGCGGCGCCCGGTTTTCTCGGTGTAGAGCTGCAGCGCCTCGTGAAGGCGCAGAAGCGTGTACTTTTTGACGCCAGGCATAATCTTGTTGCGCGTGGACTGGATGGCGGAGTGCAGCGACACGGCGAGCGTAAACTGCTCGGGAATGTCGGCAAACTTGCGAATACCGGGAATAACACCGCTGGTAGAGACAGTAAGGTGACGGGCTCCAATGCCGATACCATCGGGGTCGTTGAGGATTCGCAGCGCCTTGAGAACCTCGTCGTAGTTGGCAAACGGCTCGCCCTGGCCCATGAAGACAACGCTTGTGGCGCGCTCGCCAAAATCATTCGAGACGTGCAACACCTGGTCGACGATTTCCTGAGCGGTCAGAGAGCGCTTGAGGCCGTTGAGACCGGTAGCGCAAAAGGCGCAGCCCATGCCACAGCCTGCCTGTGTGGAAACGCAGACGGAAAGCTTGTTACGACGAGGCATACCGACGGTCTCGACGGAAATGCCGTCGTGGTACTCGAGCAGATATTTGCGAGAGCCATCTTTGGAAACCTGCTTGGTGAGTTCAGTCGGCGTATCAAAGGCAAAAGCCTCTTTAAGCTGCTCGCGGAAAGCCTTGGAAAGGTTGGTCATATCGTCAAACGAACAAACGTTCTTCTCAAAGACCCATTCGATGAGCTGCTTCGCACGGAAGGCGGGCTGGCCAAGTTCGGCAACAAGCTCGCGAATATCGTTTTGGCTCAAGTCGCGAATGTCCTGAGATTTAGTCCTGGGATTCATGGAAGCCTTTCGATTTTGGGGAAACGTAGAGGGTATCGCTACAATATGGTATCAGCTGCAGAAATTATAGAGGAGGAGTCTGCCCATGCCGGGTAAAAGCCTAGAGAACATGCACGTAGCGGTCTTGGCGGGCGGTCATTCCGCCGAGCGCGAGATCTCGCTCGATTCGGGAAAGAACGTTGTGGTGGCACTGAAGGAAGCCGGCTACACCTCGGTGGAGCTGCTTGACACGGCCGCCGATGACTTTATGGTAACCATGGCGACCGGCGGATTCGATGTGGCATTTATCGCCATGCACGGCGCCGGCGGTGAGGATGGCGCCATGCAGGGTGCCATGGAGACCCTGGGTATCCCCTACACGGCCTCGGGCGTACTTGCCAGCGCCTGCGGTGCCGACAAGGAGGTCTCTAAGCTCCTATACGCCAAGGCGGGCATTCCCATTGCCCCCGGCCTTGCGCTCGAGGTGGGCGATGAAGTCGATATCGATCATATCGTCGGGGTTTGTGGCGAGCGCTGC
The DNA here is from genome assembly GCF_964259375.1 of Collinsella aerofaciens ATCC 25986. Classification (GTDB taxonomy): domain Bacteria; phylum Actinomycetota; class Coriobacteriia; order Coriobacteriales; family Coriobacteriaceae; genus Collinsella; species Collinsella aerofaciens_BO. The sequence continues at coordinate 26,090 of NZ_CAXVJM010000016.1, read as the reverse complement.
TTTGTGAAGCCGGCCGTCAACGGTTCCAGCTATGGCATTTCCCTGGTCCATGAGCCCTCCGAGCTGCCCGCGGCAATCGCCAAGGCGTTTGAGTACGGCGATAAGGTGCTGGTCGAGAAGTGCATCGAGGGTACCGAGATCACCGTCGGCGTATACGGCGAAGATGACGTGCGCGCTCTGCCGATTGTCGAGATTCGTAAGCCCAAGGACTGCGAGTTCTACGATCTGGACGTGAAGTATATCGACCCTACGGACATCCATCGCATTCCGGCGCAGATTTCACCCGAGAATTACGCTCGCGCTCAGGAACTTGCCTGTGCCGCTCACAAGGCCCTCGGTTGCCTGGGTATCTCGCGCAGCGACTTTATTGTGAGTGAGGACGGCCCCGTTATCCTCGAGACCAATACCATTCCCGGAATGACCGATACGTCGCTGTATCCGGATGAGATCCGTCACACCGACGACATGACGTTCCCGCAGGTCTGTGACAGCCTGATCCGTATGGGCCTTCGTCGAGCGGGCATTGCATGCTAATCGAGGACGCGGTTTCGTCAGGAACGCCGCAGTTTGTCATCGACTCCTATGCCAAGCTTGCTGAACGCGCCAAAACGCAGTCCTTCGGTCTTATCGAGGAAGATGTGATCGTTCTCGATACCGAGACCACGGGTCTTTCGGTGCAGGACAATGAACTGATCGAGATCTCGGCGGCCCGTCTTTCGGGCCGCGAGATCGTCGACCGCTTCGATACCTTCGTGCATCCCAAGCAGCTGATTCCCGCCGAGATCACCGAGCTCACGAGCATTACAAATGCCGATGTGGCAGATGCCCCGTCGGCCGTTGAGGCCGTCGCCGCTCTCGCCGATTTTGTCGGTGGCTGCCCGGTGATCGCACACAACGCCACGTTCGACCGCTCGTTTATCGAGTCGGTCAAAGGCGGCGTCAACGTGAGCGATATTTGGATCGATTCGCTGGCGCTGTCGCGCATCGCGCTTCCGCGCCTGGCCTCGCACAAGCTGTCTTTTATGGCCGATCTGTTTGGCTGCGACTCGGTATCACACCGTGCCAATGCCGACGTCGACGCCCTGTGTGGCGTATGGCGCGTGTTGCTCGTGGCGCTCACCGACTTGCCCCAGGGCCTCATGGCGCGCCTAGCCGACATGCATCCGGACGTGCCTTGGTCCTATCGTCCTATCTTCTCGTTCTTGGCAGGGCAGAACCCTGGTTCTATCTTCTCTCTCAGCGCCGCCCGCGCCGACGTACTCAAGGCCGATCGGGCCGATGATCGCGTTGATGCGGACGAGCTTCCGGTCCTTAAGATGCCGAGCCGCGAGGAAATCGAGGCGGACTATGCCCCGGGCGGCCTGGTCAATCGCATGTATCCCACCTACGAGCCGCGCGATGAACAGATCGCGATGGCGCTCGAGGTCCGTGACGCACTCGTTACGGGAACGCATCGCGTGATTGAGGCGGGGACGGGCGTCGGCAAATCGATGGCTTACCTGGTGCCTTTTGCTGAGGCTGCGCGCCGCAACAACATCACGGTCGGTATCGCGACTAAATCGAATAATCTTGCCGACCAGCTCATGTATCATGAGCTGCCCAAACTTGCCGAGCAGCTGGACGGAGGTCTATCGTTTTGCGCCCTCAAGGGCTATGACCACTATCCATGCTTGCGCAAGCTTGAGCGCATGAGCCGCGGCCAAGTCGAAATTACGACTAAGCGTGATCCTGCCGACACGCTTACGGCAGTCGCGGTCATCATGGCGTACGTGTGTCAGTCGGCCGATGGCGACCTCGACTCGCTCGGCATTCGCTGGCGCAGCGTCAACCGTCCCGACTTTACGACGGCGTCGCGCGAGTGCGCCCGTCGCCTATGCCCGTTTTTCCCTGATAAATGCCTGGTCCACGGTGCCCGCCGTCGCGCGGCTCATGCCGATGTGGTGGTCACCAACCATTCCCTGTTGTTCCGCAATGTTGCGGCCGAGGGCAGAATCTTGCCTCCGATTCGTCACTGGGTGATCGATGAGGCCCACTCCATCGAGCGCGAGGCACGCCGTCAATGGGCGCGCGTGGTATCGGCGGATGAATCGCGCGTTCTGTTTGAGCGCCTGGGTGGCTCGAGCACCGGTGCGCTGAGCCAGGTTTCCCGCGATTTGGCAACCTCGGAGGGCTCTACGCTCTACCTGGGTCTTACCGCCAAGGCGACGTCGACGGTCGTGCGTGCGAGCATGGCGATTGCCGATGTGTTTGACGGCGTTCGCGAGCTTGGCCGCCGTGCCCGCGGGGGCTATGACAATGCGAACCTATGGATTGGCCCCGAGCTGCGCGAATCTGACGACTGGCATGATTTCTTACAGTCGGCCTACACTGCCATCGACGCATTGGAACAAGCTGACAAGAGCGTCGACGCGCTGGTACAAGCCGTTGCCGCCGATAAGCCCGAGATTGTTGTCGACCTGGGTGATATCTCGCGCCGCCTGCACGAGCTGGCCGAGAACCTCAAGCTCATCATCGACGGTACCGACGAACATTACGTGTACTCGTTGCAAGTCAATCGCAGGCTGCGTGCCGGCGGAGAGTCAATGACCGCAGAGCGCATCGACATTGGCGAGGCCTTGGCAACCGAGTGGCTGCCCGAGGTTCACACGGCTATCTTTGCATCGGCGACCATGACGGTTTCCAAGAGCTTTGAGCACTTTAACCATGCCGTCGGCCTCGATCGCATCGGCGCCTCGACATCATCGTCACTGCACTTGGATTCGAGCTACGACTTCGATTCGAATATGGCCGTGGTCGTGGCTGGGGATATCCCCGATCCGCGCGATCGTGAGAGCTACCTTTCGGCGCTCGAGCGTGTGCTGGTCGACGCTCATCTTGCCATGGGCGGCTCGGTGCTCACGCTGTTCACCAACAGGCGTGACATGGAGGAACTGTACGCCCGTGTCGAGCCCAAGATGGCTCGTGCGGGCCTGGAACTCAACTGCCAGCAGCGCAACTCGTCTCCTCGCCGTCTGCGCGATCGCTTTATCAACGAACCGACCTCGTCGCTCTTTGCGCTTAAGGCCTTTTGGGAGGGGTTCGACGCCAGCGGCGAGACGCTGCGCTGCGTCATCATCCCCAAGCTGCCGTTCTCGAGCCCCACAGACCCGCTCTCATGTGAGCGCAATCTGCGTGAAGACCGCGCTTGGGCACGCTATTCGCTGCCCGAGGCCGTGCTCGAGGTCAAGCAGGCAGCTGGTCGCCTCATTCGTTCATCGACCGATTGCGGCGTGCTCATCTTGGCCGACCCGCGCCTGGTGACGAAGGGCTACGGCAAGAAATTCTTAACGTCGCTGCCCACGAGCTCCTATCAGCGCATCGAGTCGGCACAAATCGGGCACTATCTACAGCTGTGGCGCGCACGCCACGAGCGGCGCCGCTAAAGCGGACAGACGAGGGATTTTGCCATATTGCACAGACGCTCTGACAGGGCGGGGTCATCCAGGATGCGGATGGCCCCGCCCGCTGCGATTACCTGGCTTAACAGCCAGCGCTCGGAGCCGTAGCGTACGTTCACCGTTGAGCTGTCCGCCCCATTGGGTTCAATCGACATGATGCCGGGCCAGTCTAGGCGCTCTGCCAAGGCGCGCGGCATGAGAAGCTTCGCACTCCGCTCCGCCTGGGCGAGGGAGTCGTGGAGGGTTGCGGGCTCCGGTGCATGGCGCACGACGGAGTCGTCGGTCAAGGTCAGGCTCTCGATTTTATCCATACGATAGGTACGCTGCTCGTCGACCGCGACATCCCAGGCAATCAGATACGTTTGGTCGCCGTTTGTTGTGATGCGCAAGGGGTCGACCAAACGCTCGCGCGCTTGTGTGTCATCCATCGAGCGATACGAGATGCGGCAGCGAACGCCGTCCCGAATGGCGCAGCTCAGCTGCTGCCAGTGCGATCCGTGGGCGACGGTGTCAAAGACGCGCTGGTTGTAGCCGAGCTCTTTGGGAAGAAGGGCGCGCCGTATTCGAGCCGCCGCTTGGGGTTCGATCCCCAATGATTCAAGTTCATGGTTGAGCACAGCGCCCTCGGCGGCACTCAGGCGCAGCGGTAGCACGCGCCCCGCGTCACCGGTGAGGACCACGCACTCGCCGCGGCGTTCACAGATAATACGTGCACCCGATTCTCGGTCCGCAAGCGTCGAGACGATCTCGAGAATCTCGTCGAGCGATGCCCCCGTGATATCAAAGCGGCTGCAAAGCTCGTCTCGTGTCATGCCATTCTCGCCGGCGGCGTAGAGGGCCTCCATGATGTCGATGGCGCGCGAGAGTCTTTGCTCGCTGGTGAGTTTACGCACGGGCATACTCGTGCACCGTCCTTTCGATGAGGTGATTCCACGCCCGCTTGAGAGAATCGGGGGCGACGGGCCTCATGCCATCCATGGCATGGGCCATGCAAAACGAGGCTGCGGCTTCAAAGTCGCGCACGTCAACGGTCCATGTCCAACCTGCTTCGGTGCGCATGAGTCCGCCTCGTCCGCGCGTGAGACCGCTGATCATATCGGCCTGCGCTTCACGCGCAAACGAGAACGTAGCCGCAACGGGTGGGCGGTCGGCAAAATCGAACTCAAAGAATAAGTAATCGTTGAGGTTGAAATCCGCAGGAATGGCGTAGCCTTTCGAAGGCCTCCAGGCGCGAATGATGCGATCGCAGCGGAATGTTCTGATATTGTCGGTGGCATTGTCGAGGCCGCAGAAGTATGCCGTACCCTCGCGCTCGAACATGCCGTAGACGCAAACGGTCCGCTCACGTTGCTCGCCGCGTCCGTTTTGGTACAAAAAGCGCAGCGCGCAACGCTCGGCAAAAGCACTCCATACCGCATCGACGGCGGGAGAGCGGCGGATCGGTGCCTCTCCTGTCGTCGACATGCCGGTGAGGTAGGCAATCTTGGAGCGAATGTCGGCAAGCGGCGCGGCAAAGGTGGATGAGCCTGCCGCGAGTGTCTGGTCGATGGCGTTGAGCAGGATGTCGGCATCGTCTGCGGTGATGAGACCGCCCGCGGCAAACGTGTGCTCGCGGTCGATCGTCCACGCGCTCTCCTCGGTTTCCTGCGCTCCGGCAGCACGAACCTCCCTGATAACGATGCCGCGTTCGAGCAGCTTGTCGCGATCGCGGCGGAACTTGCGCTTGTCTGAGTCGATATTGCCCGAGCCGTACCCCAAATCGGAATCCAGGACGATTTGCTCGGTCGTCAGCGGTTCGGGAGAACTGTTGAGCACAAAGAAAAGGTTGAGGATGCGCTGAGCCGTTTTATCGAAACCGGGCTCGGGTGCCCCCTTTTTAATTGTCGCGGTCGCGTCGATTGCCGTCATAGAATCCTCGCATGAGAAGGTCGTTTGATGCCATGATTTTAGTCCGATATGGAGATTAGGCTATATCCTTGTCCGCTCGCGGCGTTAAGATGCCCCGAATTCGGTCGTTTGCGCTCGCTCGGGGTATACTTTCGACTATATACGGTTCTAATGTGCATGCATTGGGCCTATTTGTCGGATTATGGATGTGGAGCGCACATGGCGAACACCCAGAACTATATTAACCACCTGCTGCAGAACACCGGCATTACGCCGGCGTGCAGTGAAGAAGAGCGCCTGGCTGCTGAGGATATCGCTCAGATTTTCCGCAACCACGGCTTTGACCCCGAGGTGCAGGAATTTAATGCTCCCGCACCCAGCAGGTTGGCGTTTGCCGTTACCGGTATCCTGGCGTTTGCCGGCGCCTTGCTGATGGGCATCGGCGGCGGCATTGGCTTGGTCGGCACCTTGCTGGCCATTGTCGGTGCCGTGCTCTACGTGCTCGAGCGCACGGGGCATCCCGTGGTTTCGCGCCTGGGAAAGACCGGAGTGAGTCAAAATGTCATCGCCTATCACAAGGCCTCGGGCCCGCTTGCGTCTCCGCGCAACCGCCCGGTCGTCGTGGTGGCCCACTATGATTCCCCCCGCGCCGAGCTCCTTGCTCGCGAGCCCTACGCTCCGTGTCGCGCGCTCATCGCCAAGCTCCTGCCTGTCGCCACGATCGCGCCCGCGGCTGTCGCCATCCTGCGTATCCTGCCGCTTCCCGGCGTGCTCAAGGTACTGCTGTGGGTTGTCGCGATTCTGGCCTCCCTTGTGGCACTGGCCAACGCCGCCAATATCATCTCCAACCGTTTTGTGCTTCCCTACACGTCTGGCGCGGTGTGCAACAAATCCTCTGTTGCCGCCATGCTGGGTGTCATGGATAACGTCGCCCCCTATCAGGGCGAGAACGAGTTCCCCGACGATGTTCCGTTTGACACGTATTTTGGCGAGCAGAAGCGTCGCGCCGAGGAGATGGCGCGCGCGGCGGCCGAGTATGCCGCGGCCCAGCAGCAAAACGATTACGGCAACACCATTGAATATGAGGAACCTTCCTACGACGAGGACGAGTTTGGCCAGCCGGATGCGCCTGTCGACGCACCCGAGCAGGACGAGACTTTTGATGGACAGATCGATGGTTTTGAGGGCGCCTCTGCCGACGAGACGCTAATCGGCGTTATCGCGCCCGAGGCTCAAGACCAGACTGCCCAGGCCGAAGTGTCCACCGAGGAAAAGTCCTCCGCCGAGCCGGCGGAGGAGCCCGCGGTGGTCGAAGCCGCCGAGCCCAAGCCCAAGCTCTATCGCAATGCCGCCGGCAATATCCGCTTTGGTTCGGATGCCATCCGTGCGCTCGGCATGCTGCCCGAGTCCTGCACGCTCGATTACGAAGAGGGCGAGGAGCCGGCGTTTGAGCCGGAGCCTGTTCCCGTTGCACAGGAGCCTGCGCCCGCGGCCAATACGGCTGCTGCTCCCGCCGAGCCGGTCGCTACTCCTGTTGCTGCCGCGGAGTCTGACGCAAAGCCCGCACTCGATCCTGCAGCCGGTCTGGATATTCTGGCACCTGCCGCTCCGGCACAGGTTGAAGACGAGACCGCCGACGAAGACTATGACGAGTACCCGCAACGCGTGTCCTATGAGAGTGACACCGATTTCTCGGCCGAGATTCCCTCGACAACGCCCCATGCCGATATCGCTTCCGCGTTCTCCTCGATTGGTGCCAGCGCTTCTAGCTTCTTTAAGGGTGCCTTTGCGAAGGGCAAGAAGTTCGTCGACGACTTTGAGGAAAAGCGCGCCGCTGCCCGCGAGGCCGCCGAGCGGGAGGCCATCGCCCAACAGCAGGCCGCCGAGGCCGAGCGTGAGCGCGCGGCACAGGAGTTCGAGCAGAGCGAGGCCGAGCAGCTGGAGCCTGCCGATGTCGCCGATGCTACGACGTCTTTTGAGGCTCCGCAGCCGACATCCGCTGACGTTGCCGAGGCTACGACGTCCTTTGATGCGCAGCAGCCGGTCGATAGCACCATGTCATTTGATGCCACGATGACGTTTGAGAAGCAGGGCACCGCAATTGCCGAGCCCCTTCCCATCTCCGATGATGCCCAGGACGCCGCCGATGATTCGGTTATCGACGAGGCCGATTCCGTTGAGGGCAGCGCGCCCGAGCAGGTCGAGGCTCCTGCGATGGAGCAGGAGCCCCCTGCGGTTGACGAGACTCCCAAGACGGATGTGTCCAGGCCTTATTCTACGCAGATCTTTACCATGCCCGCACCGAGCGACCTCGGTGCCACGGTGGCCAATGTCGCTCCCACGCAGGACGAGACAGTCGACTCCCTCATGGCGCAGATTTCGTCTCAGGTGCCTCCGCGCCAGCAAATGAATATCCCCGATCCGGCCTCCGCGCCTGCGCCCTCTTCGTCGCCGCTGGCCTCGGTCCCCGATCCGTCGCTGCCTTCGATGCAACAGGCCAACGTCGCGTCCCGCACATCGCTATTCGATCTTCCCGATCCTTCGGCACAGACAAATGATCCCTTTGCGACGGCGCAGGGTCCCGAGCCCACATCGGCACCGGTCGCGACCCCCATGCCCATCTCCTCGGGCGCACAGCCGCTCGAGACCATCTCGGCTCCTGCTTCGACGGGCGCCAAGCCGCAGAAGCGTGGCCTGGGTGGCTTGTTCGGTCGCAAAAAGAAGAACGAGCAGGACAGCATGAGCGACTGGCTGGGCGTCGAGGACGATTACGATGCCAAGAAGTCTGGCCGCGGCATTGGCTCGTGGGATAACTTCGAGGATGATGACGACGGTTGGAAGGGTGGCGCCACCTCCTCCGATGGTGCTTCTGCCGAGGATATGCTCTCGGCTGTTGCCTCCATGGGTGACGATGAGCTGCTCGGCCACGATATCTGGTTCGTCGCAACGGGTGCGTCCGATTGCGACGGCGCCGGCATGAGGGCGTTTTTGGCCTCGCATCGTGACAAGCTCCGCGGCGTGTTCTTTATCAACCTCGAGTCTATCGGCGCCGGCAGGCTTTCGGTGGTAACGGTCGAGGGCGAGCAGCAGCTGTTTAAGGGCGATCGCCGCATCATGAATCTTGTCAGCAAGGTGTGCAAGTCGTTCCACGTCGATTGCGGTGCGTTCGAGATGCCCTATGCAAAAACCGATGCATCCGCAGCGCTCGAGGCAAGCCGTCGTGCCCTTACGATCGCCGGTGTGGACGGCCCGCGCCTTGCCTGCGCTCGCACCGAGGATGACCTGCCGTACAACGTCAATCCGACCAATATCGCTACGGTGTCCGAGGTCGTGACCGAGGTCATTCGTCGTTCGTAGACAGACCCGCTAAGGAGTCAGCGTGTTTTCGTACATCAAGCGCCATTGGCCCATCTATCTGATTTTGACCCTGATTGCTATCGCATTGGGTTTTGGGGCCGCGTATGTCGTTGGCGTTAAGGGCTCGACGCCCGAGACAACAATGAACGAAGAGGTGGAGCAAGAGCAAAGTTTGGGTGCCGACGGTATTTCCGAGTCCGATCAGGCAGCCATCGATGGCGGTTCGTTATCTGCTAAATAGCCGATTCATCGTTTATGCCCAAGGCGGGCGAGCCGGGAGACTGGCTCGCCCGCCTTTTTATCGTGCTAGCGCTTCCTTGTGGCTGACCTAAGGCGAGTGAACCATATGGCTGCAGTACCCGAGGTCAGGAGTGCGGTGATGCATGCGGCGACGGGAACAGATCCCGTTGCCGGCAGGTTCTGAGGCAGGGCGCATCGTTGGATGACGCGGTCCTCATCATGCGCCTCGAGTTTATCGCCACCGCCGTTGCGGCAAAGATCGACGCGCGCGCTGTTGGCAAGTGCGGTTTGGGGCGTATAGGACGACGTTGCCTGCATGTGCACGACTACGCCTCGGGCATCCGAGTTAAGGGCCGCCTTGGCATCGTCGAGATCGTCGTGTTCGTCTTTAAGGTCATCCCGGGTCCAAGAGCCCGCCTCGCTTCTGGTTGTAAAGTCGGCGGCTACCGCACCGTATTCAAAACGGATGCCCGTGATGACGGAGTCGTCCGTAAGATCAATCTCTTTCGTATCGAGCGTGACGGACTTGTCCGTCGGGATATCTGCTTTCCATAGGTGCCACCCGTCGTAATCGACGAGACGCACATCGTCGCCCAGCAGCTTTGTAACCTCTTCCGTTTCGAGCCAAGGATTGCGATGCCCGTCGTCAAGCGTTGCATTGACCTGCTTGCCCGTATCGCTTGTTCCTGCCGGAGACGTTCGATACCACACGTTGCACAGCCCGTTTAGATCACCGACCGCAATAGGGGTTTCAACGGCAACAAGTTTCGCTGCGCCATCTTTGGCACACTCAAGGTCGTCGGTGATGGTCAGCTCGTCGACCCAGGTGCTCGACTCATTTTTGGCGTCGATGGTATAGGAGAAGGCCCCTTGCGTATTGGCCCGTGCTTTGGCTCGGTTTTTTCCGTCGCCGTTGGCAACAAGTTTGCTTATGACTGGCTGTGTAATCTCTTGGCGCTTATCGACGCTCCCCCTGATCTCGATGGGGGCATCCTTCATGGCTACGGTTTGAACTTCTCCCGTGGCTTTTACTTCAAACGTTATCTCTTCGGCGAGGTCGTAGGTACGCGGAGACATCGTTTCGCGTAGGGTATAGGTGCCGGGTGAAAGGTGCTCAATGCGGTGCGGTTTGCCGGATGAGGTCCAAGAATCGATTTCGTTGCCATTGGAGTCGCAGAGGACAAGCTCGGCGCCTGTCACTTCCTGACCTCCGCACGCGTCGACTTTGGAGACATCGATCTTGGTGTAGTCGTTGGAAACGTCAAGGCGCACTTCGATCACGGGCGTTTGCTGGTCAGCGTACGACAACTTCACAGTATGTGGGGTCGGGTTGAGCAGATAGCCTTCGGGCGCTTGTGTCTCGACAACCTCGTAGGTGGCGGTACCGCATCCCAGCGAAAGATGGTCGACTCGCGCATGCCCCCGTTCGTCGGTTGTAACGGTGGCGACGGTTTCGCCATCCAGGGCAACGATGCTGCCATCGGTTCGCACGATGTCGCCATCAGCGCGGATGTCAAACGTGGCTCCAGCGAGGGTGCGCCCATCTACAGCATCCGTCTTAATGATTTCGATGCTTCCGGTTGCTGCGTCGTCATAGAACGAGGCGACGGCGACTGGTGTCAGATTTCTGTCGGAGGGAATCGTTATCTCCAGGTCTTCTCCGCGCAGATACGGTTCCTTGGCCGATGCCTCGTGCACGTAGTATGTTCCGGGATGAAGTGATTCGGGCAGCGTGACGGCGCCGGCTGTATCGGTTGTGAAGGTATTCATTACATTGTGGGTCGGATACCAACATGTTTGCGAGACGGGCTCGTGGTGGCTATCGAGCAGCTGGAACGTAAAGCCGGCAAGCGGTACGGTGCCGCCGGTCTGAGCATCGCGCTTTACGATTTGAAGGTGTGTCGATAGGGCATGGTTGTCAATGATGTACTGAAGCTCGGCGCCGTCTGCGGTCTGCTCTGCTGTGATGGTCCATTCCCCCGCTTGCTTAAATCCTTCAGGGACCGTTTCTGCAACCTCGCGAACGGTGTAGCCCGCGCGGTCGTAGGGAATGGCACCGTGAGCGCCGGCGGGTCGCTTGCCTGCGCCAAACCATGCTTCGGGCTGGTCTTTGGTGGAGGCAAAGCCGTAAACGTTTGTGGTCAACGTGCCGACGACTTGTTGGGAGCTATTGTTGACAACTTCAAAGACGACGCCTCCCGCCGGCTGCTCAAGGCCGGACTCATCGCTATCGCCATGGTCCTTAAACTTCGAGATTTCAAGGTCAAAGGCGATGGGGATGTTGGGAATACGGCTTTCGAGCTCAACGATGCCCGTATCTCCGAGTTGCTCGGCACCGACGGTGTAGCTCCAACAGTCGTTTGAAATCAAATAGCCCTCGGGTGCTTTCGATTCGTAGATGGTAAAGGTGCCCAGAGGAACGTCATTGAGGATCGCCCATCCGTTTTCGTCGGTCGTAAGGGTGCGAGTCCAGCCGGGAGTTGATTGCGAGACGCAGGTAAATTCAGCGCCCACAAGCGACGCCCCAACTTGGGCGCCGGCATCCGTGGCGGCATCGATTTTTGCAATACGCAAGGTGATGGTGCCGGGCTGCTCGTTGATAGTGACATGTTCGCCGCTGTTTTGTGTGGTGAAGGTTATTCGGTCGCTTCGAGGGATATAACCTGCCGGGGCTTTGGTTTCGACCAGGTAATATGCCGTATTGGGCAAAAGCGTTGCTTGTGCACGCCCGTTTTCGTCCATCTGGATAGTGCCGACACGTGCATCGCCCGCACTTTCAAAGATATCGAAGGTTGCGCCACCGAGTCTGTAGGTGTCGTTGCCGGCGGTGATGTCAGCCTGGGACGATTGTTTTTGGAACGATACGGAGACGGCGGGCAGAACATAGAGCATGTCCTGGTGCCGACCCTCGCCCGAGACCGGGCCGTGATAACGTCTGGCTCGATGTGGGGCTGCCTTAATAGATCCGGACTTAGCGCTCTCGTAGAGCCAACGTGCAGCCGCTACGGCCTCGGCGTTTTCGTAAAACCTACCGCTCCTGGCAACTCCCTTGCTATTTGTATACGAATAGGTGCCGTCGGGGCGCGTGGTTCCGTTGAGCATCCACACGGCAATCTGGGTGGCGGCACGAGCGAGATCGGGCGACAGATTGTGGCCGCCAAAGGATGTACTGGAGGGGTATCCGTGACAGACGATGGCGGCAAATTCGTCATCGAGCCATGTCCAGCCCTGGCTATATGTGCGCCATGGCCCTCCCGGCTTGCTGGGGCCGGGGCAGTCTTGATTCATGCAGTACGAAATTGAAGTGTCCTGTGCCTCGTATTTACCGACACCGAAGGGGCCGCAACCGTCGCTTATGGTGCGGAAATTGAGGACGTCACTCCCGTCGACGGCGAGTGCGGTCCCTGGGGCTAGGCAGCCGATCAGAAAAAAGAGGAGCAGGAGCAGCGGACCTGTTGCGATTGCGCTGTGGACAGAGTGCGTGGGTGCGTTGGACATGGCTGCTCCTTATCCCTCGTGCGCCGCACGGGGAGGCCGCGGCGCTTGGGATGAGGCTACCGCCATGGTTCATGCGGGTAAGTACCAGAAGCTGACCAAAAGCTTGCCCGATTTCTGACAAATCGAGCTCAAATACAACAATCAGATAAAAACGCAGGTAGAAGATGGTAAGAAAAGAACGACAGAGGTCCTCATCTCCACAATCGGCGCGGTTTTCAAACGATTCTCCACAGCTAAAACAAGCATCGACACCCTTGTATCGAACAAGACAACCGCGTTATACTAGCCAACACACAAGCGGGCATCGCCAAGTGGTAAGGCATCAGCTTCCCAAGCTGACACTCGCGGGTTCGAATCCCGTTGCCCGCTCCAGTAAAAAGCACAAGCACGGCAGCGTTACGTTGCCGTGCTTTTTACTACCAAGCGCCGGGACTCGAACCCGCCAGGGTGCGAGCGTAAAGCAAACGCGAAGCGTTTGTAGCGAGCAGGCGAAGGTGCCGGCAGGCGCCTGAAGCCGGTGCGGATTTGCGAAGCAAATACGCGGACGTCCCGTTGCCCGCTCCACCGAGCACGGGAGACATGGGGACGGCCAATTCAACAAAGTCTTCCCCCGCGGCTTCGTGAATCCGAGTGGATCGCCCGCAGCCGGTGCGTATTTGCAAAGCAAATACGCGGACGTTCCCATGGCCGCTCCTGTTTCAAAATGTTAGGTTAATGCCCGTTATCGCTACTCGCGCCCGCGCACGGTACAATGGTTGGGTTACGACCAACGTGCCAATAACCAAAAAGGAGCCGCTATGATCGATCGCTATACCCGCCCGGAGATGGGACATATCTTCTCCCTCGAGAACAAGTATGCCATTTGGCAGGAGATTGAGGTCCTGGCCTGCGAGGCTCAGGCGGAGCTCGGCAAGATCGGTATTTCCAAAGAAGAGGCCCAGTGGATTCGCGACCACGCCAACTTTGAGAAGGCGAAGGTTGACGAGATCGAGGAGGTCACGCGCCACGATGTCATCGCCTTCCTGACCAACATGAAGGAATATATCGACGCCGATGTTCCCGAGGGCGAGCCCAAGCCTAGCCGCTGGGTTCACTACGGTATGACCAGCTCTGACCTGGGTGATACGGCTCTGTGCTATCAGCTTACTCAGGCGTGTGACCTGATTATCGAGGACGTTAAGAAGCTCGGCGTGATCTGCAAGCGTCGTGCCTTCGAGGAGCGCAATACGCTCTGCGCCGGCCGCACCCATGGCATCCATGCCGAGCCGATGACCTTCGGTATGAAGTTTGGCTCCTGGGCATGGGAGCTCAAGCGCGATCTCGATCGTCTTGAGGATGCTCGCAGGAACGTTGCCTTCGGTGCCATCTCCGGTGCCGTCGGCACCTACAGCTCCATCGAGCCGTTCGTCGAGGAGTACGTCTGCGAGCACCTGGGCCTGGTCCACGATCCGCTGTCCACGCAGGTCATCAGTCGCGATCACCACGCCTACCTTGCCGGCGTGCTTGCCACTACAGCGGCCACCTGCGAGCGCATCGCGACCGAGGTCCGCAACCTGCAGAAGACCGATACGCTCGAGGCCGAGGAGCCCTTCCGCAAGGGCCAAAAGGGCAGCTCCGCCATGCCGCACAAGCGCAACCCCATCACCATGGAGAAGGTCTGCGGCCTGTCGCGCGTCGTGAAGTCCAACGCTCAGGTCGCCTTTGACAACGTTGCCCTGTGGCACGAGCGCGACATTTCGCACTCTTCCGCCGAGCGCGTCGCCCAGGCCGATAGCTTCATCGCACTCGACCATATGTTCCAGTGCCTCATTCGCGTTATCGACGGCCTGCAGCTGTATCCGGCCCGCATGATGGCCAATCTCAACAAGACCCGCGGCCTCATCTTCTCCTCCAAGGTCCTGCTGGCCCTCGTCGATACGGGCATCACCCGCGAGGACGCCTACGCTATCGTGCAGGAAAACGCCATGGCCACCTGGCACGAGGTGCAGGATTGTGTCTCCGGCCCCACCTTTAAGGAGCGTCTCGAGGCCGATCCGCGCTGCACCGTTAGCCAGGAAAAACTCGACGAGATCTTTGATCCGTGGGACTTCCTCACCCGTATCGACACGGTCTTCGACCGCCTGGAGCAGCTGAGCTTCGAGTAGGGTTAACCTAATTCGACCGCTTGCGGATGCATTTCAACCTTTGGCGCCTTGCCCATCTTGGGTGAGGCGCTTTTTTATCGCCGCATCAGCCCCGGGTATAAAATGAAATCCGACTGCTGTTTCGATGAAGGGAGGCGTGTGCCCGGACGTATCAAGCGAGCCGCCATCGTCTCGTTTACGCTCATACTTCTTGTTGCCGTCTGTGTGGGCGCCCTGACGTATATCGTTCGAAGCAGTTCTTCCTCCCCGAATGAAGCCGACAAAGACCTCCCGGTACTCAAAATCGGCGTTACGGATAACGACCCCTATGTGTATGTCGATACCACGGGCGATTACGCCGGTATCGATATCGGCATCGCCCGCGAGGCCTGCAAGCGCGCGGGGATCAAGCCGCAATTTATCGACATTTCTTGGAATGACCGTGACCGCCTACTCAAAAACGGCGATATCGATTGCCTGTGGTGCGACTATTCTCCCTGTTATCGCGAGGATAAGTATTACTGGACTGAGCCGTATTTGACCCTGACGGTTTCGGTCGCCGCCAAGAAAACGAGTGGCATCAATTCCTTGGCGCATCTCGATGGAAGCAAGACCATTGCGGTGATTGCGGGCTCGGTGAGCGAACGCCGATTGCTCGCAGGGGATCTGGATATCTCGCCGGACGTGCAAATCAAATCGTATGGTTCTGCCGAACTCTGCAAAGCCGCCCTCGCCAAAGGGTATGTCGACTGTTGGATGGCGGACGTTCAGTCGCTTGATCGACTCGTTGCCCAGTATCCTGGCGTTTATCGTGTGTTCGCCGGCAACGTTATGACGATTGACCTGGGCGTCGCGTTTGATGATAGCTATGAGGGGGAGTACGTCAAAAACCTCGATACCGCACTGTCCGACATGGATCGAGACGGCACGATAGAGCACATTGTGGACAATTACAAAGCAGGAGCGACGACAGGCGGGCAAGGAGCGGAATCATGACAAATGACGAGCGCCGCTTTCGCCGAAAGAGTTTAGCCGCAGTGGGCATCGGCATCGTGGCCAGCGTTGCCCTACTGAGTCTGCTCTATATGGTTGGCACGCATCGCTGCCTTGATAAAACGCTTGGGTTCGGCCAGGAAACCATGGTGTTTTTAAAAAATGCCTGCGAAAAATATGACCGATATGAACAGGGAAGAAAAACCGAGGCGACGCACAATTTGGATGCGGCGCTCGAGTCGTTTGCGACGTTCTTGCCGCCTGATCGATTTGAAGTCAACGACGATCTGGTCGAGGAATATGTCCATACCGAGAGCCTTTCGGGAATGTTGGTCATGGACGCCGATGGTCATATGGTCGCCCATTACGATATCGACGGCCGCGATCCACTCATGCTGTGGCGAGAGGAGCTGGCCTGTTCGTCGATCGCATCGATGTATCGAGGGTCCAAAGTTTCCTACTCGACCGCTGTCGAGCGCCGCGGTGTCGACTTTGCCGTGAGTGCCGTTCCATACGGTGATGGGGTGGCGTTGGGGTATCGATCCCTTGCGGCTGAGCCCGCCGATGACTATTCATACACGATCGCCGACGTCCTTGTGAACAACACGTTCCATCAGAGTCCAACAGTGCTTGTGATGCGCGATGCGCAAATCGTTTCTTCAAACGATTCGACCGGCGATATAACCCTTGCCCGGCTTCTCGCCGATAGCGGAATTGACTGGAAAGACGAGGGCGTAACACGTATCGAATATCGGGGGACCACCTTATATGCCGTGCGTGCGGCATATAAGGACTACCGCCTGTTTGCGCTATATCCCAAATCTGAGGTCATGTCCGACAGGATTTCATTTGTCGCCGTCGGCGTCTTGGTGTGCCTTGCGTTTTGGGTCGTGGTACTGTTGGCTCGAAATATCGCTGACCACCGCAATTTGGTCGAAAAGGATAAACAGCTCGGCATTATCAATGCCATAAGCGCCATCTACGATTCGACCTTCCTTTTGCATCTTGACACCCTCGAGATCGAGGGAATCAATATGTCGCCGGCGATAGCGAAGATGTTTGCCGAGCATAGCGAGGCATATGACTTTATGGACACGGTCTGCCGGGATATCGTGAGCCCCGAAAGCCGCGAAGCGGTCGTGGGGCTCGTAGATATAAGTACGCTTCGTGAACGCATGGAGGGCGTACCGTACTTGGCTGCCGAGGTGCGAGATTGTCGAGGCACTTGGTACTCGCTACAGGTTGTCCCCCAGCATCGCGATGAGCAAGGCCGGTTGGATTCGGTCGTCGTGGCGACGCACAACATATCGATGGTCAAGCATGCCGAGGAGCTGTCATACCAAGATAAACTGACGGGGCTTCGCAACCGCAACTATCTGGAATCGCGTGGAGATAGCCTGGTAAACGAGGACTTGCCAGTGAGCGTGATTATGGTGGACTGTAATTATCTCAAGCGGACCAACGACATCTATGGTCACGAGATGGGGGATGAACTGCTGCGACGGACGGCGTCCGTGCTGCGGCGGGTGGCTGGTGCGGATTACCTGCCGATGCGCGTTGGCGGCGACGAGTTTTTGCTGGTTTGCCCCCATACTGACAACGAGTCTGCGCTCGGGCTGGAACAGGATCTTCGTCTCGGTCTTGCCGCGGTAAGCGATGAGACCCTGACGGTCAGCGCATCGATTGGCGTGGCGACCGTCGAGACGGCTGGAAATACGCTGGCCGATGTATATCGCGTCGCCGACCACAATATGTATCGGGAGAAGCGCATGGTCCACGTACAGGGTGCGGACTGCTAATCTTGCCCCCGCCAGTCCAAGCATCGTAGGATGTTGAATCGGTGCTTGCGATAATAAGTCGGTCCAGGCGGGGATAATAGACGTCTGAAATTTCTTTCTGAGAGGGGATCTCAATGATTAGTTTTGACTACAAGCCTCAGGGTGTATGCTCTCGCAATATTCACCTCAATCTCTCTGACGATGGCAGCAAGGTGCTGGGCGTCGAGTTTACCGGCGGCTGCGATGGCAACCTCAAGGCCATCTCCAGGCTGGTCGAAGGCGCTCCCGCCGATCGCATAATCGAGGTTCTCGCCGGTAATACCTGCGGTATGAAAAAGACCTCTTGCGCCGATCAGCTTACGCGCGCTATCGAGGCCGCTCGCGCAGAGATCGCCTAATGAGCATCGCTGATCGCTTTAAGAATGGAATAACGCGTCGAGGTTTTGTGCTGGGTGGCGCCGCTACCGGTGCTGCTGCCGTACTGGCCGGTTGCTCGAAAAAAACGGGCACGAGTGATGACGCCGCTGGCGAGCCGCAGGTTATCAAGGACGATTCGAAGATTGTCTCGATCACTGATGAGTACGAGGCTGTCGATATCGATCTTGAGCCCGCGGCCTCGTGGACGCTGCCGCTGGGCACGCTGCTGTACTACTGCGATGGCGACTACGCTGCCGCGATGATGGCGCCTGCTTCTGCCCTGCATGCCAATACGCTTGGTGTGCTCAACCTAGGCGATGGCTCGCTTACCACACTTATCGAGGATCCCATTGAGGGAACCGGTTATGCGTTTTACGACGTTCGCGCGGGTGATGGCGTGTTCGCGTGGGTCGAGATGAACTTTGCCAATGCGTCCTGGAAACTCTATGCGCAAAACCTTGCAGGCTCCTCCCTTACCGGCAACGCTGTCGAGCTCGACCGCGGTGGCGAAAACTACGATCCGCCGCTCTTCACAGCGTATGGGTCGTCGGTCATCTGGTATAAGATGCCTTCGTCCGGCGGCACCAAGACGAGTAACGATTCGTACTGCTACCGTCAGTCGCCCAGCGAGTCCAAGCCTGAGACTATTTGGAAGTCAACGGGCCGTTTTGCATCCGCCCCGCGTGTGAGCGACGGCATCCTGACCATCTCGCCCCGCGTGCACAATGATGAGGGCGTCTATTACGGTATGACGGCGATCGACCTGACTGACGGCAACAACACGAAGCGAGCTCAGCTGGTGCTGCCTTCGTCGGTTTCGCCTTTCGAGGCCGTGTATATGGGCGACACCTTCGTGTTCTCCATCGAGGCGACGTATAGCGGTGTGGGTAGCCTGGGCAATATGGGCACCTATATCGGTAGCGAGGGCGGGCCGTACCTCTTCCTTTCGCGTGAGCCGCTCGCGTGCGCCGCGGGAAGGAAAAATAAATACCTGGTTAAAGTTCAGGCGTCGCATTTTTTGATTGACACTTCGGCTAAGACCTACGGCTCGCTTCTGTCGCCCGACCGAGCCTTGGAGTATGGCGATTATCCTGCTACGGCGGGTAAATCGAACTCGTTCTTAACGTACGCAACGGTGCGTAACAGTCAGGGGATTCCCGAGACGGTTACCGCTCGCTTGTTCTCTCTTTAGTCTCCGAGGGGTTAAAAAGGCGTCGACAGGGGAATAAGCGCGTTGTGACTATGAGTACCGCCCGCCGAGCTATCGCACCCATGCGATACCCGGTGGGCTCAGGTGCGTTAAAATGAGCTTGTTCTTAGCTAATTGAGACAGGGGGGCCGTGTTATGGCTTCAGATGCAAAAAAGATTCTGCTGGTCGAGGATGAGAAGGCAATCCGTGACGCTGTCGCTGCCTATCTCGAGCGCGAGGGCTATTGGGTTGTGGGCGTGGGCGACGGCCAGTCCGCTATCGAGGAGTTCGAGAAGCATCAGTTCGACCTGGTCGTGCTCGACCTCATGCTCCCTAAGATTCCCGGCGAGCGCGTTTGCCGCACCATTCGCGACACCTCGGATGTCCCCATCATTATGCTGACGGCCAAGGGCGAGATCGAGGACCGTATTATCGGTCTCGAGCTCGGTGCCGACGACTACCTGATCAAGCCGTTCTCGCCGCGCGAGCTTGTCGCGCGCGTGCGCGCCTTGTTCCGCCGTGCCCACCAGGCCGATGAGCCGGCCGTCGAGGTGCTCGACTTTGGCGATCTGGTCATTGACATCTCGGGCCACAAGATTTTGGTCGAGGGCAAGGAAGTCGACCTGACGGCTTCCGAGTTCAAGCTGCTCACCACGCTTGCCCGTCACCCCGGCCGCGTCTACAACCGCATGGAGCTGGTCGAGAAGGTGCTCGGCTACGACTTTGAGGGTTACGAGCGCACCATCGACAGCCACGTGAAGAACCTTCGCGCCAAGCTGGGCGACGACCCCAAGAAGCCCAAGTGGCTCTACACCGTCCACGGTGTCGGCTACCGCTTCGAGGCTCCGACCAAGACCGATAAGTCGGACGAGAAATAAAGGAAATCACATATGACACCTGCGCGCTTTGAAATCGGGCAAAAGCATAAGCAGGAGAACGAGGCGGGTTCCAAGGCTAGTTGGAACACGCCTCGTTCCGATTCACGGCCAACGATGAGCTATCCCTCGCGCATGGCCCTGGCCTTTGCCCTGACATCGCTCATGACGGTATTGGTGCTGGTGGGCGTAGTCTCCGTTGTATGGGGCACGGTTTTTTCGGACTACACGCGCGCCAATATCGTCGAGATCGCCAATTCCGCAGCCGAAAAGCTTGCGACGTCGTACGAGGAAAACGGCAATTGGGCTGCGGGCGAGCTGCGCACGGTCGCGACATCGAGTCTGGTGTCCGACGATCTTGGCATGCAGGTCGTCAACAAAAAGGGCGTTGTCGTCTATGACGACTCATGGCCCTCGGCAAGTGCGACCGCCGATGTGCGCGAGAGCGAATCGGCGTCGAGCAGCTCGAGCGGTAAAAAGGCCTCGCATAGTCCGGTTTCGTCGGCGCCCACCGACTCCGATAGCGTTGCCAACGTCGAAATCATAACGTCTTCTGGCGAGCATGTCGGACAGGTAAAGCTGTGGGCTATCGGCTCCGATGCCCTGCTCACCAGGGCAGACTCAGCATTCAGAGAGAAGACCTTTAACGCCATGGCCCTTGCCGCGGTTGTGGCCGTCTGCATCTCGGTCGTTATCGGAGCGCTCATGTCGCGCATGCTCACCAAGCCGATTCATCGTATTACCAGCACCGCCAAGCAGATTCGCGATGGAGACCTGTCCGCTCGTACGGGCTTGCGCGGCGATGATGAGATCGATCAGCTGGGAGAGACCTTCGACGAGATGGCCACCTCACTCGAAAAGGATATGAAGCACGAGAAGCGCCTAACCTCTGATGTTGCCCACGAGCTGCGCACGCCGCTCATGGCCATGCTTGCAACGGTCGAGGCCATGCAGGACGGCGTGTATCCCACCGACGACGAGCATCTGGAGACGGTCGCTTCCGAGACGCGTCGTCTGGCCCGTCTGGTTCAGCAGATGCTCGACCTGTCGCGCATGGAAAATAGCACTGCTCCGCTCAATCTCGAACCGGTGGACATGGTTCCGTTCGTGCGATCGATAGTGAACGGCCAGGAGCGTCTGTTTGCCGACCGTGACCTTCGTCTTCGCTTTGCAGATGAAACCCAGGGACATGACGATGTCGTCGAGGCCGATCCCGATATGATCACGCAATGCGTCATCAACCTCATGAGTAACGCCATGCGCTATACCCCCGAGGGTGGATGGGTCGTGGTGTCGGTGCTCAGTGACCGTAAACACGTCGATATTGCGGTCTCGGACACGGGTATCGGTATCGCCAAGGAAGACCTGTCGCGCATTTTCGGACGTTTTTGGCGTGCCGACGCCAGCCGCGCCCGCGAGGCGGGCGGTCTGGGCGTGGGCCTTGCCGTGACCAAGCAAATCGTCGAGCGCCACCATGGCTATATATCCGTGGAGTCGGAGCTTGGAAAGGGTACGACTTTTACGATTCATCTGCCACGCGAGCACACGGCGGACGCGGCATCTACTACAATGGAGCACTAGCTTTTCGCTATTCGGTGAAGGAGGGGTTTCGTCCCTGCCGCTCCGAGTTTGCGAAAACGTGCGGGGAAGAACCCGCATTACTGTCGTATTTAGGTAAGGAGTGACTCACGTGACAACGATGGAGCGTCGTCCGGATTCCCGTGGCAAGGTTCGTGATATCTATGATGCCGGTGAAAACCTGCTGATGGTCGCCACCGACCGCATTTCTGCGTTCGACTTCATTCTTCCCGACGAGATTCCGTTTAAGGGAGAGGTGCTCAACCGCATCTCGGCATTCTGGTTCGATAAGTTTGCCGACATTGTTCCTAACCACCTCGTCTCCATCGACCCGGCGGATTTCCCCGAGGAGTTTGCTGAGTACCGTGACTATCTCGCTGGTCGCGCCATGCTGGTCAAGAAGGCGCAGACGATTCCTATCGAGTGCATCGTTCGCGGCTATCTGACCGGTTCGGGCAAGAAGACCTACGACGAGAACGGTACTGTCTGTGGCATTCAGCTGCCTGAGGGCCTGACGGAGGCGTCCAAGCTCCCTGAGCCGCTGTTCACGCCCTCCACGAAGGCCGAGATCGGTGACCATGACGAGAACATCTCGTATGAGCGTTGCTGCGAGATCGTTGGCGAGGACATCGCCACGCAGATCCGCGATCTGTCTCTTAAGATCTACAAGGCTGCCGCCGAGTACGCCGCGACCCGTGGCATCATCATCGCCGACACCAAGTTCGAGTTTGGTGTTATCGATGGCAAGGTCACGCTGATCGACGAGTGCCTCACGCCCGACTCCAGCCGTTTCTGGCCTGCTGCCAGCTACGAGGAGGGCAAGATCCAGCCTAGCTACGACAAGCAATTCGTCCGCAATTGGCTCAAGGCCAACTGGGATATGACGGGGGAGACCCCGCACCTGCCCGCCGAGGTCATCGATGGCACGTCCGAGCGCTATCGCGAGGCCTTCCAAATCATCACGGGCTCCCAGTTCACAAGCATGAAGGAGAACGCGTAAGTGAGTACCCGTAGCGCCACGAACAAGCGCACGCAATCCCGCGAGGTTACCGGGGTTGCGCGCAAGTCCGCCGCATCCGCTAAGCCCGCCCGTCAGGCAGCGAGCTCTGTTCACGTCGTGCCGGCATCGTCCAAGGCACGACGCAAAGAGCTCGAGAAGGGCGAAAATCTGGAAGGCCTTTCCAAGGAGGAAAAACGCGCCCGCAAGGCCAAGCAGCGCGCCCACGAGGATCGCATCTACACGGTGTCGAATATCCTTCTCAAGCAGGATGAGGACTACACCAAGCGCCGCCGTATTTGGTGGGCTGTGCTCGCTATCGGCATGGTGCTCGTCGTGGCAATTTGGGCTTCGCTCTATTTCGCTCCCGGCGGCACGGTGTCCAGTCCCGTTCAGATGGTCGGCATCGTCTTGTCCTATGTCATCATCCTAGGTGACTTTATCTACGACTTCGCTCGTATTCGTCCCTTGCGCAACATGTATCGCGCGCAGGCCGAGGGCATGTCCGAGAACAAGCTCAACGCTCTTATCGAGCGCGCAGCTGCCGAGGAGGACAAAAAGGACTCCAAGAAGAAGTAGCGTTTGCATTTACACTTATCGCTAAGATATAAGGCGCGTCGTTTTGCGGCGCGCCTTTTTATTGTCCTATAGATAGATGGAGTGGCACATGATTCGAGCTGCCCTGACGGTCGAAGAAGCTCTGGAAGGCATGAAGGCCCTGGAGCCCAAGATTAAAAACTATGCGCGCCTGGTTGTCCGCAAGGGCGTAAACGTCAAGCCCGGCCAGGAGGTTGTCGTTCAGTCTCCGGTCGAGTGCGCGTCCTTTGCCCGCGTGGTGGTCGCGGAGGCTTATGCCTCCGGTGCCGGTCACGTGACGGTTATTTGGGCCGATGACGCCGTGACGAGGCTCACGTACGAGCATGTTGAGAAAAGCTATTTTGAGCAGACGCCCGAGTGGAAGCGCCTGCAGCTGGATTCCTTGGCCCAAGATGGCGCCTGCTTTATCTTTATCGAGGGCGCGGACCCTGCGGCTCTCAAGGGCATCGATCCCGCCAAGCCCGCCGCGGCTTCCAAGGCAAGGAACACGCAGTGCAAGGTCTTCCGCCGTGGGCTGGACTACAACATCAACCCGTGGTGCATCGCCGGCGCGCCGGTCGTTGCCTGGGCTCGCGAGGTGTTCTCGGGCGATGCGGATGAGGTTGCGATCTATAAACTATGGAATGCGATTCTGCACACCGCTCGTGCCGATGGCCAGGATCCGGAGAGCGACTGGGAACTCCATGACGCCGCATTCGAAAAGAACCTGCGCTTCTTGAACGATAATCGTTTTGACTGCCTGCATTACACCGCGGCAAATGGAACCGATCTGACGATTGGCATGACGAAGGGTCACGAGTGGGCCGGCGGCAAGGGCAAGACGCCCGATGGACACCCCTTCTTCCCCAACATCCCCACCGAGGAGGTCTTCACCTCGCCTGACCGTATGCGTGCCGACGGTATCGTGTATTCGGCTATGCCGCTCATTCACCACGGTAACAAGGTTGACGATTTTTGGATTAAGCTCGAGGCCGGCCGCGTAGTGGACTACGATGCCCGCGTGGGCAAGGCGACGCTTGCGAGCATCATTGACACCGACGAAGGTGCCGCTCGTCTGGGCGAGGTCGCGCTCATCTCCAAGAACACGCCGATCCGCGAAAGTGGCGTTCTGTTCTATGACACGCTCTATGACGAGAACGCCAGCTGTCACCTTGCGCTGGGCGTCGGCTTCCCCGAGTGCATCGAGGGTGGATATGATATGTCCAAAGAGGAACTCCTGGAGCATGGCGTTAACGTCTCGAGCACGCATGTCGACTTTATGATTGGCACGGACGATATCGATATTACGGGCATTACACCTGATGGACGTGAAGTTGTGATTTTCCAGAACGGCCAATGGAGTTGGGAATAGTCCCAGACCGTGGTACAATGCCACCCGCGGGCCGTTAGCTCAGCTGGCAGAGCAGGGGACTTTTAATCCCAAGGTCCAGGGTTCGAACCCCTGACGGCCCACCATAGAATAGAAAAGCGACTGGCGGATGCCGGCCGCTTTTTTGTTGCCGCGCCACGGGTTCGAACCCGTCGGGGCGCGGAGCTGAGTAAACGCGTGAGCGCTTGCCAGCGCAGCGCGCAAGGCGCGAAGCGCCGCAGCGGCCGCCTGCGGAGCAGGCTGAACCCCTGACGGCCCACCCAAAGAAAGGTAAACGAAATGAAAACAGATAGATACGGAATTAGCGGCAGCACATTAAAGATAATAGCAGCCATTTCGATGGTTCTCGATCATGTAAGCAGGATCGTCCTGACCAATGGAATCATGACTCACGCATCGTACAGTCAGATATCAGACGAACAGTGGGCGATTTTAAGCGAAGCTTCGGATGTGCTTCATGTCCTTGGCAGAATTGCATTTCCCTTATTTTGCTTTTTGATAGTTGAGGGATTTTTGCATACTCATGACATAAAGAAGTACCTGCGAAATATGCTTGTCTTCGCAATCATTGCAGAGCCCATATACGATTTCGTTCAAACCGGGCAACTATTTGACCTTCGGCAACAAAATGTTATGTGTGAGCTCCTGCTTTCCTTGGTCTTTTTGATTATTCTGGAAAAGATACAAAGTCTTTCAAAATGGAAAAGGTACATCGCAGAAACTGCTCTGATTGTTTTGACAGCACTGGCAGCTGAATACACTAAACTAGATGGCGGTGTGTATGGCATTCTGCTTGTGGCTGCATTCTATTTATTCCACGACAGCAAGGCCAAGATGTTCTTTGCTGCAGTATGCGCAGTGCTCCTTTCGTCGTGCCATATAGTTGGCGGCGGATTTGAGTTTGCTGCAGCTAATGTATTTAATCCTGATGTTGCTGCCGCGGTCGTTTCGTTGTTGCTTATC
This sequence comes from Collinsella aerofaciens ATCC 25986, assembly GCF_964259375.1. Classification (GTDB taxonomy): domain Bacteria; phylum Actinomycetota; class Coriobacteriia; order Coriobacteriales; family Coriobacteriaceae; genus Collinsella; species Collinsella aerofaciens_BO. The sequence continues at coordinate 791 of NZ_CAXVJM010000016.1, read as the reverse complement.
AATTTTTATAATGGCAAGCGAGGGCTGAAGCTGAAATATTTCTTCTACATTTTCTATCCGGCACATCTTGCTCTACTTTATGGTGTCTCACTTATTGTTTTGAACTGTCTTTAAAAACTCTCAAGCAAGTCTCTGAAAGCAGAAATAAATTGACCCTAAGACTGCTTGTGAATTTCTGGAAGACCGGAGGGATGCGAGGAGAGACAACGAGGACTGCAGAAAGATGCTTCTCAGTTCTCTGGCGGATCGCATGTATCTGTATGAGGATTACTTCCACACACTCATTAATAACAGTGATAAACACGGCAGATCCTCAAAACATGAGGCTGCGGAGGTCGAACGATGCTTCGAAAGCATGAATGGCAGCGAGAAAATGAGTTCGGAAGCACCCTCTGGATGCTCCAACATAGAATAGAAAGCGATCGGCTCCGGCTGGTCGCTTTTTTGTTGCCGGTGCATGGGTTCGAACCCGAACTTCTCTATATATAAGAACGCTTGGCGAACAAAACCCGCCTTTTACCGACGGGAAACAAATAGCTCATGCTTTTGGAGTAAAGTGGCGCTCCAGAGATGACCGATGCCTTAACACCTATAAACCAGCTGGTCATCGCCAATATCAGAAGCTGCAGCTTCGAATACGGCCTCAGTGAAGCAACTGAGGGTTCTATTCATTTGTGAACAAAATATGGAGTGCGCGATTCCCGCCCACGGGGGCCCTCCGGTCTGGCAATATATCTCCTTGCCGCGCGGCCCGGTCGAACCGGATCAGCCGCAAAGCGTGCACCTTGAGA
>NZ_CAXVJM010000015.1:0-63501 GCF_964259375.1 Collinsella aerofaciens ATCC 25986 | reverse complement strand
CTCCAAGCTCCTCACGAAGGGGTGGGGAAAGGTGTTGAAAAATGGGGCGGTTCCCCATATTATTGATGACGTCGACAGGCGGGGTGGTTCCCCGCGTACGTGCCATCTGAGTAACCGAGGGGAGGGCGCACATGGGAATGACGGGTGCATACGAGCGCAATCTCGATGCAAAAGGTCGTCTATCCCTGCCTGCACCCCTTCGTGAGGAGCTTGGAGAGCACGTTCGCGTGTTCAAAGCCCTGGATGTCGATGCTCTGTACGTGTTCTCTGCCGAGGCCTTCGATAAGTGGGTCGAAGGACTCTTCGCGGGTCGTGAGGGCCACGAGGGTTTTAACCCGCGTGACATCAACGACCAGAAGCTCATGAGGGCGATCAACAAGCGCACCACGTCGATGGATGTGGACAGCGCGGGTCGTATCGGTCTTTCCGAGTCTCTCCGCAAGCAGGCGAACCTCGACCGCGAGGTCACGGTTGTGGGCAACTACGACCACCTTGAGGTTTGGGACCGCGCTACGGCCGATGAGGACGATGACGACGAGGCCCTGCTGGACCTCTTCTTCTCGTAAGGGCAAGGCACGAGTAACGGATGGAGCGTGGGATCTTGACACAAGAATATCGGCATGAACCTGTCATGCTCGGCGAAGTGCTTGAGTCGCTGCAGCTAAAGAGCGGCTCCGTCGTCTGCGACTGCACCCTTGGCGGTGCCGGCCATTCGGTAAAGATGGCCGCGCAGGTGGGGGAGACCGGCCTTTTGCTCGGCGTCGATCAGGACGACATGGCCCTCGAGGCCGCTGGCGCCCGTCTGGACCGCGAGGTTCCCGGCGTACCGCACCAGCTGCTGAAGGGCAACTTCGGCGACTTGGACGAGCTGCTTTGCTCGGCCGAGGTGCCCGGGGTCGATGGCTTCCTGTTCGACTTGGGCGTTTCGTCGCCGCAACTCGATATCCCTGGCAGGGGCTTTTCGTACAACGAGGACGCCCCATTGGACATGCGGATGGATCCGGGTAACAACACCTTAAACGCAGCTGAGGTCATCAACACCTATAACGAACACGACCTCGCCCGGATTCTACGCGTCTATGGCGAAGAGAAGTTCGCCTCGCAGATCGCGCGTGAGATCGTGCGCCGCCGCGAGCATGAGCCGATCGAAACCACCGGTCAGTTTGTCGAGATCATCAAGGCTGGTATCCCCGCTGCCGCTCGTCGGCATGGCGGACACCCAGCCAAGAAAAGTTTCCAGGCCATTCGCATCGAGGTCAATCACGAACTCGATGTGCTCGAGCGAGGGCTTGACGCCGCCACAAGGTGGCTCAACCCGGGCGGACGCATCTGCGTCATCTCGTATCACTCGCTCGAGGACCGTATCGTAAAGAACCACTTTAAGGAGATGAGCCAGGGGTGCACGTGTCCGCCGGAGATTCCGGTGTGCGTGTGCGGCAACGTGCCGATACTCAAGGTCATCACCCGCAAACCCCTGGTTGCCCAACCCGATGAGGTTGCGCGCAACCCTCGGGCGAGATCAGCCAAGATCCGCGTGGCGCAGCGTCTGTAGACGCGACCGCGCGATATTGGACCTCCCGCTCGTACCACAAACGAAGCTTAAACACACTACCAACGTACTCGGGATGGGAGGCGGCATATCATGGGCTACAACACCTCAAACGCAGCACTCGCCTATGATATGAACGCCATGCCCGCCTATCGTGAGGCACCGCAGGCCCCCATTGCTCCCCGCGAGCAGCGCACGCCGCGCTTTGATGTCTACACGGGCGCGGGCCGTCAGGCAAACCAGGCGGTAAGCCCGGTTTTCATGAGCGTTCTTAAAACGTTTTGCATCATTGCGGCCATCTTCATGACGATCGGTGTCGCCCGTGTGGCGCTCGCCGGCGTTACGGCCCAGGTGCTCAACAGCAACGCCGCGCTTACCAACACGCTCGAGAAGGCGACCGACGAGAGCTCCGACCTGGAGGTCATGCATTCGGTCTATGGTGCCGACACGCGCATTCGCGACCTTGCGGGCGCTTATGGCATGGTGGAGCCCAGCGAGAGCGTTACACTTGATTTTTCGCAGGATGCAGCCGCGGGCGCCAGCTCGACCGCGACCGCTCAGTAACAAGACGGTAGCTGAGTATGACAAATGACTATCGCCGCGGCTCCGACGGGGGTCGCGGTTCTGGACGTCCCTCATCGCGGGGACGTTCTGGTTATCAAGGAACGGGTCGGCCATCTTACAACGCGAGGCCGTCCTATGGCAACGACCCCGCGTCGCGTCTCCGTGGCTCGAGTGGTCCTCAAATGCATAACACCAGACCGCGCAAGAGCTCGTCGACCGAATGGCTCACGGGCACGCCGCTGCCCCGTCGCAAAGCCGTCATGGGCTTTATCGGGCTTGGCTTGGGTTTAGGCGTCCTTCGCCTTGCCGACTATCAAATCGTGGAAGCCGATAAGTTACGCGACCGCGCCGATGCACGTCGCTTGCTCGCGCAGACGCTATATGCCAAGCGCGGTACCATCTACGACCGTAACGGCAACGTGCTGACGTCGTCGGTCGAATGCCGCAACATCGCCGTGAATCCTCAGCTTATCGAGGACGTTGACAAGACGGTATCGGCACTGGTCAAAGCTACGGGCATCGATAAAAAGACCTGTCGCGAGCTCGTTGAGTCGGATGGCACCTGGGTGTATATCAAACGTCAGGTGGACGAGGATGATGTCGCGGCGCTGGAGAAGAAGAACCTGCCAGGCGTGCTCTTTGAGCAGGCCATGAAGCGCGTGTACCCCTACGGCAACCTGGCATCGCAGGTGCTTGGCGTGGTAAACGTGGACAACGACGGTCTGACGGGCCTCGAAAAACAGTACAACAAGCTTTTGACCGGAACCAACGGTTCGCTGGTGCGCGAGCGGGCGAGGGACGGTAGCTATATCGCGGGCGGCGCCTATAAGAAGGTTGCCGCGGTGGACGGCGTGGACATCGTGACGACGCTCGATGTCAATATCCAGCGTGCCGCCGAGGACGCCCTGGCCGAGGCGGTCGAAAAGACCAAGGCCAAGAATGGCTCGGCCCTGGTCACCGATCCCACGACGGGCGAGATTCTGGCGGCATGCTCGTATCCGACATATGACCAGACCGATCTGGAAAACGCCAAGACCGAAGACATGAACTTGCGCCTGGTTACCGATGCCTACGAGCCCGGCTCGGTCTTTAAGACGCTCGTGGCCGGTGCTGGCTTTGATTTGGGCGCCGTGCGTTCGAGCACGTCGTTTGAGGTGCCGGCGAGCATTAAGGTTGGCGACGACACCGTTACCGACGCCGATAAGCGCGACTACACCATGACCATGGACGTGCGCGAGATGATGCGCCGTTCGTCCAATGTGGGCTTTGTCCTGGTGGGACGCAAGATCGGTGCCGATGATTTTGCCACCTATGTGGACAAGTGGGGTATCGGTCATAGCTCCGGTGTCGATTTTCCAGGTGAGAGTCTGGGCATCGTCAAGGAGCGCGACCAGTACGACGGCGCCACGCTGGGCTCGATGAGCTTTGGCCAAGCGCTGTCCGTCTCGCCGATTGAGGTCGCACGTGCCGTGGGCGGCATCGCGAACGGCGGCGTGATGATGACGCCGCACTTCTATAAGTCCAGCAAGGGCGATGAGAAGGACTGGGGTGAAGGCGAGCGTGCGATTTCGGAGGACGCTGCCGCCCAGGTGACATCGTGCATGCAGACGGTCGTGTCCGAAGGCACGGGCGTCGGCGGTGCGGTCGATGGCTATGACGTGGCGGGCAAGACCGGTACGGCCGAGCGTGCTGACGAGAACGGCGGTTACCTCAAGGAGAACTACATGTCGTCCTTTATGGGCTTTGCGCCGGCACAATCGCCCAAGGTGCTGTGCTATATCACACTCGATGGAACGCCGAGCGGCTCGGATGCCGCCGCGGTGCCATTCCAGTCCATTATGGCCAACGCGCTCGACGTGCTGGGTATCCCGCGCACGAAGTAGGGGGTTACAATCTTGAGCGTGGTCTGCCGTTTGATCTGAAGGGTGTTCACATGCCCTGCACCACGCGCGCATGGCACTGGGATACAATACGCCGATAGCATTATTAGGTTTACAGGGGAGCTGCAATGATAGAGATCGCCGTCAACAACCTCGTGGCCTCAACGGGGGCCCGAACCGTGACGGAAGAAGTCGATCGGGTATGCCGCGGGTGCGTTATCGACTCGCGTCAGGTCGAGGAGGGGACGATCTTTGTCGCCTTCCCCGGCGAAAAGGTCGACGGCAACGATTTTGCCTCCCGTGCCATCGAGTCGGGTGCCGGTGCCGTCGTGATGACGCGCGAGCCCGATGCCGAGCTGGTTTCGCTGGCGCAGGACAAGGGATGCGCCATCTTGCTGACCGACGACCCCGTGGAGTTCTTGCTGCGCCTGGCGCACGTATATCGCTTGGAGCTTGGCTGCCTGGTCGTCGGCATTACCGGTTCGATTGGCAAGACGACGACCAAGGACGTGCTCGCCGCCGTACTCGCCAAACGTTATCGCGTCTGGGCCACGAAGGGCAATTTCAACAACCTGATCGGCATGCCGCTCACGGTACTTTCCGCTCCGGCCGATACCGAGGTTCTGGTGCTCGAGATGGGCATGAACCATTTTCATGAGATTGAGCGCCTGTCCCAGTCTGCCAACCCTAATCTTGCCATCGTGAGCAAGATTGGAACCTCCCACATCGGTATCCTGGGTAGCCGCGAGAACATCGCCCGCGCCAAGTCCGAGATTGTCCAGGGCATGTGCGCCGCCGGCGACTTCTCGCCGTTGCTGGTTTTGGGTGGCGAGGACGACTTTACGCCGTTCATTCGCGATACGTTCGCCCGGCCTGCGGGCATTGACGTGATGCTGGCCGGCGTCTCGGACGACGACGAGGTCCGCGCACGCGACATTCGCGTCGACGACGAGGGCCATCCGGTCTTTACGCTCGACTTTGGTCAGGGCGACACGGTCGATACCATGCTGGCTATTCCCGGTGTGCAGTCCGTGCCCAATGCCGTCAAGGCCGCCGCGGTCGCCTATCGTCTGGGCGTGACGCCCGAGCAGATCGATGCCGCCTTTAGGGGCCTTACGATCACCGGTCACCGTCAGGAGATCAAGTGCGCCAAGAGCGGAGCACGCATCATCGACGACTCCTATAACGCCAGTGCCGAGTCTATGGCTGCCGGCCTCGATTTGCTGTGCTCACTCATCTGTGACGGTTCGCGCATGGCGATCCTGGGCGAGATGGGCGAGATGGGCGACGAGGCCCCCCGCATGCATGAGCTCGTGGGCGCCTATGCCGCCGCCAAGAAGCTCGACATGCTCGCGTGCGTCGGCGGCGAGCTGGCTCAGCTCATGGCCGATGCCGCACGCATGATGGGTATGGATGAGGACCGCATCCAGGTGTTCTCCGATTATCAGCAGGTGCTCGACCGCATGGGCGGCGCGCTTGAAAATCATGATGTTGTACTGGTCAAGGGTTCCCGTTTTGTTGAGCTTGACCGCTTTGTGGAAGGTGTGTGCTAGCCCATGTTCGGCAATCCCTCGTATCCTACGTATCAGGCCTTTTTGGGACTTGGCATCGCTGCCGCCATTGCGTTGCTGCTTATGCCGTGGTGGATCAAGCTGCTGAAGGTCGAGGGTATCGGCCAACAGGTCCGAGCCGACGGCCCCAAGCGTCATTTGATTAAGCAGGGTACGCCGACCATGGGCGGCGTCATCATCCTTGTCGCGATCTCGCTGACCTGCCTGCTGATGGGCAAGCTCACCACCGAGCTCGTGCTCGTGCTGCTTGCCACGCTGGCCACCGGCGTTCTGGGTCTCATCGACGACCTGACCTCCGTCACGCATGGTCGCTCGCTCGGCCTGACGCCTCACGCCAAGATGATCGGTCTGACCATCATCTGCGTCACTTTTACCGTGCTCGCCGTCAATTGGTGCGGCGTCGCCCCCGAGATTCGTTTTCCCGGCGGCCTGACGATTGACCTCGGTGTTCTTTCGACCACCATCTGCGGCCTTTCGTTCCCGTGGCTCTACATTGTATTTTGCTGGCTGATGATCGCCGGTCTTTCCAATGCCGTGAACCTGACCGATGGTCTGGACGGCCTTGCCGGTGGCACTTCCATGATCGCCATGCTCGCCATGGCCGCCATGGCGTTTTTGCACGGTGACGTGAACCTGTCCATCTTCTGCACGGCGTGCGCTGGTGCCTGCCTGGGCTTTTTGTGGTTCAATTGCTACCCGGCGAGCATCTTTATGGGCGATACCGGCTCGCTTGCCCTGGGTGCCGCTTTTGCCTGCACCTCCATCATGACCAACACCGAAGTCGTTTCCCTCATCATCGGCGGTCTGTTTATCGTCGAGACTCTGTCGGTCATGATCCAGGTTGTCTATTTCCACTTTACGCACAAGCGCGTCTTCCTTATGGCGCCCATTCATCATCATTTCGAAAAGAAGGGCTGGGCCGAGACCAAGGTCGTTATCCGTTTTTGGATTATCGCCGCGGCCTTTGGCGCCGTTGGCCTCGCCCTGTTCTTCCAGTTGGGATAGTGGTCTTTCATGCCTCTTGCTAATGTCTTTAGCCTGCTTGTTTTGGGGCAGGGTAAATCCGGTCTCGATGTCGCCCGTTGGGCGTTGGCTCACCCCGAGCGCGTGAGCGCCACGACCGTGTATGGCGGCGGTAGCTCCGAGCCCAATGAAGCCACGCGTGCGCTCGAGGCGCAGGGCGCGTCGTTTGTCTACGGCACCGAGCAGGTCGAGGGTGCCTATGACGTGTGCGTGACATGCCCGGGTATCTCGGAGTTTTCGGCCTTCTTTAAGGCTGGGCGTGAGCATGCCGCTCAGATTATGGGCGAGCCCGAGTTTGCCTATCGCCTGTCTCCCCAAAATTGGATCGCCATCACGGGCACCAATGGCAAGACAACTACCACGTCGCTGACCGATTATCTGCTCAAGGCCGCCGGTGAAGCCAGCGTGGCCGTCGGCAATATCGGCGAGCCGCCGGTGAACGAGATCGACGGCCGCGCACACAATGAGTGGTTTGTGGCCGAGCTGTCGAGTTATCAGATTGCTACGACAGCCGAGCTTCATCCTCGCGTGGCGGTGCTGCTCAACATCACGCCCGACCACCTGGGCTGGCACAAGAGCCACAAGAACTATGCGCTTGCCAAGATCAAGTTGTTCGAGAATATGGTCGACGACGACCTCGTGGTTATCGACGTCGAGGATGCCGGCATCCATGAGTTCGATGAGTACATCTACACACCGGGTCGCCGTATCTGCAAGGTCGCTTTTGACGAGCCCGAGGGTGCAGACGCCGCCTTTGTGCGCGACGGTAAGATGGTCGTGCGCCTGAGGGGTGTCGAGACTCAGCTTGTCGCCACGTCCGAGCTCAAGATCTCGGGCCATCACAATGTCATCAATGCCCTATGTGCCGCCACGGCTGCTCTGGCCGTCGGTGCCGATCCCGAGGGCATTTGCCGCGGTTTGGCATCGTTCCAGCCACTCGAACACCGCGTGGAACCCTGCGGCGAGATCGATGGCGTGCGCTACGTCAACGATTCCAAGGCAACGAACACCGATGCAGTCGAAAAGGCCCTGACGGCGTTTTCCGACGACGATGTGATTTTGCTGCTCGGCGGCCACGATAAGGGTACGCCGCTTGCGGACTTTGCCCGCGTCGTTATGGACAACGTGCGCTCGGTCGTTTGCTTTGGCGATGCGCGCGAGCGCTTTACCGCCGCTATGGACGAGGCCGATGTCGATGGTGACGTGGATATCGCCCAGGCCGATGATCTGCGCGATGCCGTTGACGTTGCCCGCTCACTCTCGAGCCGCGGCGACGTGATCCTGCTTTCGCCCGCCTGCTCTTCGTTCGACGAGTTCTCGGGCTACGAGGAGCGCGGTCGCGTGTTTAAGGACTACGTGGCCCAGCTTGCCGCAGCGGCGAAATCGCAAACGGAATAGGGGTTGCCGGTGAGAGAGGAGAGCCCCCGAAGTGATATGAGGAGGCCCGACTCGGACCGTGCTTCCTCGCTGCGTAGCACGCCGCGTTCCGGACGCGGCGGGCAGACGTTCAGTGAGCGCTATATTGCCGGCGTCCCCGCCCGCATCATGCGCCCCCGTTTGATATTTATGGCTTGCCTGTTTAGCTTGGTTTGCTTTGGCTTGCTGATGGTGTACTCGGCATCTTCGGTCGAGGCGATGCACGAGAATGGTTCGGCAACGTTTTTCCTGTTTCGACAGGCCGCGTTTGCCGGAGTTGGCGTGCTGGCTATGGTTGCCATCGTGCGCGTCTTGCCGGACAGTTGGTTTGGGGAAGACGTGCTCAGGATCTTCCTCATGGGCATGATAGGGCTACTGGTTCTGGTGTTCTTTATGGGTAGCGGTAGTCGTGGCGCCACGCGCTGGCTCAACATCGCCGGTATTCAGTTCCAGCCGTCTGAGTTTTTAAAGCCGTTCGCCATCGCGTATTCGGCCATCATGCTCGACCGCATCTTTTCGCCCGGCGGCAACATCAACGAGTTTCTTCGCAAGATGGGCGTCTACCTGGGCATTTCGCTCTTTCTGATCTTTGTTCAGCCCGATTTTGGCACCGTCCTGATCATCTTGTTGACCCTCATGTGCATGGCGTTGTTTGCGGGATTGGACCCCAAATATATCGTTTGGACGGTCGTTGCCGGCATCGCCGTCATTGCGATCGCCCTTATCGCCGAGCCGTATCGTATGACGCGTGTCGAGGTTGCTTGGAATCCTTGGGCAGACGAATATGGCGACGGCTATCAGGCCACGCTTGCCATCATGGCGTTTGCCTCGGGCGGCCTGTTCGGTCGCGGTATCGGCAACTCCACCATGAAGTACTCGTATTTGCCCGAGGCGCATAACGACTACATCTTGGCTATCATCGGCGAGGAAGTTGGCTTTATCGGAACCGTGCTGTTCTTCTTGGTGTTTGCGATGCTGATCTACTCGGCGTTTCGCATTGCCGAGCAGGCGACCGACCGTCGCGGAGCACTTATGGCATCGGGTTCCGCGGTCATCCTTGCGGTGCAGTTTTTGATCAACGCGCTGGGCATTCTCAATGTGTTTCCCATGACGGGCAAGCCGCTGCCGTTTATTAGCTACGGCGGCTCGTCGATTATCGTGTCGCTTATGCTCGCCGGTCTGATCCTGCGCGTTTCGTATGAGAGCGCCCGTCGCGATGAGTACGACCGTCGCCGCGAGAGCTTTGCCGTTATGGATGAGAGTACCGCCGGCGTGCCCCACGTGCGCGGCGAGCGATCTTCGCGTAACGGCTTTACCGTCCTGGATGGCTCTGCGACCGAGCCGGCAGCCCGTCCGCGTCAGCGAACGGCGCCGCAAGGTCGTCCGCAGCGCCCCACTCCCCGCAATGCGGGCGGCGGATATAATCGAATCGATTTGAATTCGGACCCGTCGGCGCGTTTGCGCACCGATGACCAGGGGCCGCGTGTACGAAGGGATTACCATGACCGATAAGATGACCGTTGCTATTGCAGCTGGCGGCACGGCAGGACATATCAACCCCGCGCTCGCCTTGGCCGAGGAGCTGCGAGACCGCGGTCATCACGTTGTGTTCGTGGGCCAATCGCGCAAGCTCGAGGGTCGTCTGGTTCCCGAGGCCGGATTCGATTTTGTGCCCATCACGGTCACGGGCTTCGATCGCTCCCGTCCCTGGACGGCGTTGACCTCGCTGTGGCGCGTCAACAAGGCGAAGCGTGCGCTTGCCCGTCACTTCTCGAAGGTCGGTAAGCCCGATGCCGCTATCGGCTTTGGTGCTTACGTTGAGGTCCCGCTGCTGGGTTGGTGCAAGGACGCCGGCGTTCCGTATCTGCTGCACGAGCAGAACTCTGTTCCGGGTCTGGCCAATAAGATGATGAACTCACATGCCGCCCGCGTGTGCATTTCGGTACCTGCGGCCCGCGCGGTCTTTGAGCGCGAGGGCGACCCCGACCATGTGCTCATGACGGGCAATCCTGTGCGTCGTTCGGTGATCGAGGGCGATCGCGCTCGCGGTCGCAAGACGCTCGGTGTGCCCGAGGACGCGACGCTTCTGCTCGTCTTTGGTGGTTCGCTCGGTGCCCAGCATCTCAACGAGCGCGTTGCCTCGCTCAAGAGTGAGCTGCTGACCCGCGAGAATCTCTACATTTTGCATTCGACGGGTGCCGACGGCTTTGAGGAGACCGAGCGCGCTTTGGCGCTGACGCCCGAGGAGGCGAAGCGCTATCGAGTCCAGCCCTACATCGACAACATGGGCGATATGCTGGCTGCGGCCGATTTGGTGCTCTCGCGTTCCGGTGCCTCGAGCGTGGCGGAGATTGCCGCGCTTGCCGTGCCCTCGGTGCTCGTGCCGTATCCGCACGCCACGGCCGACCACCAGACCACGAATGCGCGTTACCTGGTCGATGCCGGTGCCGGCGTGCTTTGCGCCGATGCCGATATCGATGCCCCTGCCTTTGCCGACGAGCTGCTGCACCTGATCGATGACGCCGCGGCGCGTGATGTCATGCGTCAGGCGGCGCGTGGCTTGGCCCAGGACCGTGCCGCCGCACTTTTGGCCGACGCGGTAGAGGGATTGCGTTAGTTAGACGGGATATCGCCGGTCGCCCTCGCGCGGATGCGGTAGGTGCGGTACAGTTAACGGGTTACAGGCAGTGTTTACGCAAGGAGTACACGAGCACATGGCTGATTCCCAGACTGCAACCTCCGCGCCCGAGTTCAAGAGCGCCCACTTTATCGGTATCGGTGGCGCCGGCATGAGCGGCATCGCCCTCGTCCTGCACGAGCGCGGTTACACCGTTACCGGCTCCGACCTTAAGACGTCGCGCTATATTCGCCAGCTTACCCGCGCCGGCGTGAAGGTCCACGTGGGCCACGAAGCTTCGACAATCGACGAGGTCAAGCCTGACGTGGTTGTGGTCTCCACCGCAATTCCCGAGTCCAACCCCGAGCTCGTGCATGCCCGCGAGCTCGGTATTCCCGTGTGGCCCCGTGCCAAGATGCTCTCGGCCTTGGGCCACGGCTACACCACCGTCGCCGTTGCCGGCACGCACGGCAAGACCACGACGTCTTCGATGTGCGCCACGATGCTCGATCGCATGGGTCTGGACCCCAGCTTTTTAATCGGCGGCATCGTCGAGGGCTACGACACCAACGGCAAGAACGGCTCGGGTGACTACTTTGTCGCCGAGGCCGACGAGTCCGACAGCTCGTTCCTGTTCCTGAACCCCAACGTGGTCATCGTGACCAACGTCGAGGCCGACCATCTCGATCACTACTCGGGTATCGAGGAGATCGAGGCCACCTTTGCAAAGTTTATGGGGCTGGTGGGCGAGGACGGCACCGTCATCGTTTGCGGCGAGGACCCGCATCTGGTCGAGCTCGCCAAGTCGACGGGCCGTCATGTGCTTTCCTATGGCTTTGCCGAGAACAACGACATCGTCTGCGTGCATCCGGATGTCAAGGGCATCCAGAGCGACTTTATCGTTCGCTTTGAGGACGGCACCGAGCACGCTGTCGAGATTAAGAGCAACCCCGGTCGTCACAACATGCTCAACGCCACGGCCGTCTTGACCGTCGCCCATGTCCTGGGTCTCGATATCGACGCCGCCGCTAAGGCACTTTCGAGTTTTGAGGGTGTCCGCCGTCGCTTTACCCACGTGGGCGATATCGACGGCATCACGGTGGTTGACGATTACGGCCATCATCCCACCGAGATCAAGGCGACGCTCGCTGCTGCCTCTTCGCTGGGCTACAAGCATGTCGACGTCGTGTTCCAGCCGCACCGCTATTCGCGCCTGCAGGCTCTGTGCGATGACTTTGCCGATGCCTTTGCCAACGCCGATAAGCTGCTGCTGATCGATGTGTTCTCCGCCGGCGAGATGCCGATTCCGGGCGTTACCTCCAAGATGCTCGCAGATACCGTTCGCGCCAAGCACCCCGGCAAGGAGGTCGTGTACTGCTCCAGCCGTCTTGAGCTCAACCAGGAGCTTGAGAAGCTCGTGGGCGAGGGCGACCTGCTGCTCACCATGGGTGCCGGCGACGTTACGACCGTCGGCCCCGAGTTCATCGAGTATCTGACTGCCAAGAAAGACGCTTAACCTCTATGGGTCTGTTTAACGCCGTCATGGCGCTTTCGGGCATGATCGACACGGACGTGGTCGAGGACGAACGTCTTGCACGCCATACAAGCTATCGTATCGGCGGCAAGGCCGACCTCTTTGTGACGTGCCATAGCTACCATGCCCTGCGTCGCGCCGTGGCGGTGCTCGACCGCGAGCAGGTGCCGTGGGTGATTATCGGCAAGGGGTCCAATCTGCTTGTTGCCGATGCCGGTTATCGCGGCGCCGTTATTTCGCTGGGACGTGAGTTTCAGCGCACGGTTGTTGCCGAGGACGGCTGCACGCTGACCGTTGGTGCGGGCGTGATGTTCGCGCGTTTGGTCAACGACGCCTTGTCGCGCGGGCTTTCGGGCCTTGAGTTCGCGGTCGGTATTCCCGGTTCGGTCGGCGGCGCCGTGTCCATGAACGCAGGTACGCGGACCGAGTGGATCGGCTCCCTTATCGAGGACGTGGTCACGTTTGATTCGGCGTCCGGTATTAAGCACTATGCAGGATCCGAGATCGCTTGGGGGTATCGCGAGTGCAGCCTGCCGCGTAACGAGATCATTCTCGAGTGCGTGCTTAAGCTTAAGGCCGCGCCCAAGGTCGACATTCGCGAACGCATGGAGCGGTACCTGACGCGCCGCAAGCGCACGCAGCCCATGGGCCGTGCATCCTGCGGATCGGTCTTTCGCAACCCGCCCGACGCAAGCGTGGGCAAGTTGATTGAGGATTGTGGATTAAAGGGTTTTTCGGTTGGCGGTGCGGAAGTTTCGCCCGTACACGCTAATTTTATCGTTAATAACGGAACCGCCTCGGCCGATGACGTGGCCGCGGTTATCAGGCATGTGCACGGAAAGGTGAGGGAGGCGTATGGCATCGAGCTCAGACCGGAAGTTAAATTCCTCGGCTTCTAGAGCATCGAAACCAACCTTCCGCCGCGCCGGAGGGCGTTCCGGCGCACCTGCCCAGCCTCAACATAAGCCCGCCATGCCCTCCAAGTCTGTTGGGCCCGTTCGTCCTGCCAAGCGCCCGGTCGTCGGCTCGCAGCTGGGAGGACGCCCCGCTTCTAAAAAGACGAGTCGTCCGGCTCCGCGTCCTTCGGTGACGCCCAAGCCGGCGATGGGCACCAAGACCTCCCGACCCATGGCGACGCCCAGACCTTCGCTGGGAGCTCGTGCGCCGCATGCCGGCCGTACGTTGGCTGGCGCTAAGCCGCGTTCACTGACATCGGTGCCCGCTGCCAAGGCGTCTTCGGCAAAAAAGGGCATCAATCCTCTGTCATCGCTTGGTGCCATGGCAAGCAAGACGACCGACGTCGCTTCTGCCATTAAAGGTAAGGGCAAAATCGCGGGCGGCATCCTGGCAGCCTTGGCCGTACTTGCCATTGTTGCCATCGTCGTCATCAACTCCGGCTTGTTCGCCGCCACCGATATTCAGATTCATGGCAGCGAGCATGTGACCAAGCACGACGCCATGCAGCTCATCAGTCTTCCCGAGAACACGTCGCTCTTTAACGTGGATCCCGATCAGATTACCGAGGGCCTCAAGCAAAACCCGTGGGTCTCGGGCGTGAATGTCCAGCGCCAGTTTCCCCATACGCTTATCATCACGCCGACGGAGCGTAAAGTTATCGCCATTGCGTATATCAGCTCCGACGACCTTGCCTGGGCTATCGGAGACGATGACACCTGGATCGCTCCGCTGTCGACGTCTGTCGAGGTGGACGACCAGGGGAACGTCATTACATCGGGGGAGGGTGCCAACACCCTGACCGGTATCGATGCGGCCCTGGCGCTTGCCAAGCACTACGGCGCCGTGCTGTTGACTGACGTCTCGGCCGATGTCGTACCGGTTTCGGGTCGGGCGGTGAGCTCCAAGGCCGTCAAGGCCGGCCTGGATTACGCACGCGGTTTTTCGAGCGAGTTCTTGGACCAGGTGAAGGATATTTCCACGCCTTCCGTTGAGGCTATCTCGGCAAATCTCGACAACGGCGTCGAGGTGTCGCTGGGCGATTCGGATGATATTGCCAAGAAAGAACGCATCGTGACCAAGCTACTTTCGCAGGTAGAGGGCGTAACCTATATCAATGTACGCTCTCCGGGCAACTACACGTTTAGGAACGCACCGACCGCCTAGCATCCTAAATGGCTTTGTTGAGGGGCCATACCACGCCGTTTATCTGGTTTGTTTGGTTTTCACGGTCAATTATTTGACTGCAACGTTCATAATGTGCAAACATAATACGGTTTACCTTTGCATTTACTTTCAACCTGAAGGTTAATGTGCGCAGGGGTCAACCCATGCTATGGCTATAACCTTTGTTCGGAGGACCGACATGCACGAGACAGAGATCAACAACTACCTTGCCGTCATTAAGGTGGTCGGCGTCGGCGGCGGCGGTACCAACGCGGTCAATCGAATGATCGAAGAGGGCATCCGCGGCGTCGAGTTTGTTGCCATCAACACCGATGCTCAGGCGCTCGCGATCTCTGATGCCGATATCAAGGTGCACATCGGCACCGACCTTACCCGCGGCCTGGGCGCCGGCGCCAACCCCGAGGTTGGCCGCAAGGCTGCCGATGAGTCCCGCGACGATATCGCCGAGGCGCTCGCTGGCGCCGACATGGTGTTCATCACCTGCGGCGAGGGCGGTGGTACCGGTACCGGCGCTGCTCCCATCGTTGCCGATATCGCGATGAACGAGGTCGGCGCGCTGACCGTCGCCGTTGTGACCAAGCCCTTCACCTTCGAGGGTCGCAAGCGCAAGAAGAGCGCCGAGGAGGGCATCAAGACCCTCTCCGATTGCGTCGACACCATGATCGTTATCCCTAACGACAAACTGCTCGACATCGCCGAGAAGAAGACCACCATGCTCGAGGCCTTCGCGATTGCCGATGGCGTCCTTTCCCAGGGCACCCAGGGCATCACCGACCTCATCACCGTCCCGGGTATCATCAACCTGGACTTCGCCGATGTTAAGACCATCATGAAGCAGGCCGGTACCGCCATGATGGGTATCGGTACCGCTTCTGGGGACACCCGTGCCGTCGACGCTGCCCAGCAGGCTATCTCCAGTCCGCTGCTCGAGAGCTCCATCGATGGCGCCACGCGCGTCCTGCTTTCCATCGCCGGCTCCAAGGACCTGGGCATCCAGGAGATCAGCGACGCCGCCGACGTTGTCGCCAATGCTGTCGACCCCGAGGCCAACATCATCTTCGGTACCGTTGTTGACGAGTCCCTGGGCGACCAGGTGCGCATCACCGTTATCGCTACGGGCTTCTCCGACTCCAACGTCAACCGTCAGGACGAGCTCTTCGCTGCCCAGCAGTCCCAGAGCAAGGCTGCTGCTTCTGCTGAGCCGCAGCGCACTGCTCCGACTGCCAGCCCCGCTCAGGCTGCCCCGACTCGCAACGTCGGTGGTACCGAGCTGCCCAACTTTGGCAACGATCAGTTTGAGCTTCCCGACTTCCTCAAGCGCGGCAGCTTCTAAGTCGTTCTTCGCATTGTTTTGCACAGGGGCGCGTCCGTATGGATGCGCCCTTTTTGTTTCTCGTTTGTAAACGAAAGCCTCCAATCTCCTTACGTTCCCTTTACGTTTGGTCCCTACCGCTGCGGGTATCCTTTTGATGAAGTATGGCAGCCGTATGACACGGACTGCTGCGGCTTCGCCGCGATACTTGTGTTATTAGGAGGCTTTAGTATGGCAGCACGTGCGGACAACGTTTCGCGTGTCGACCATGATGGAGTTACGTTGGTAGAGGGCGCGACGCACGATGTCCGCTTTGCCTTTACCGAGCGCACCGGTGGCGTTTCCGAAGATGCGTACTCCTCGCTCAACCTGGGCTCGCATGTAGGCGATGACCCCTTTGCTGTTCAAGAAAATCGTCGTCGAGCGCTCGAAGCCATGGGCGCCGCTGAGTGCGAGCATAATCTGCTTGTTCCCAATCAGGTGCACGGCGACCATGTCGTGACGGTGACCTCGAACGGCGCCGACGATCTCGAGAACATTCGCGAACAGATTGCCGAGGGCTGCGATGCCATCGTCTGTACGGCCCATGAGGTGCCCGTGATGCTCTGCTTTGCCGATTGTGTTCCCGTGGTGCTGGTGGCTCCCAACGGCTTTGCCGTGGTGCATTCTGGCTGGAAGGGCACGATTGCGCGCATTTCCGCCAAGGCCAGCCAAGCACTCTGCGAGGCGGCTGACTGCACGCCGGAGGACATCTCTGCCTATATTGGGCCCCATATCCTGGGTGACGAGTATGAGGTGTCCCAAGAACTTATGGATCGCTTTGCCGCCGAGTTCGCGTGCATCGATGCTACCGCTTCCCGTATGCTCGATCTTTCCGCCGCCATTCGCGAGGCGCTGGTGGATGCCGGTGTCGATGTGAATGGCATTGTGGACACCAAACTTTCCACCGTGCGTCAAAACGACCGCTTTTATTCCTATCGCAACGAGGGCGGGACCTGTGGGCGCCATGCTGCGATCGGCGTGATGCTATGAGAAAGATCGCATCGGTCCTGAGCGCGGCAGTGCTCACGCTCACGCTGTGCGCCTGCTCCTCGGGATCTTCTACCTCTTCCATCACCGTTGCCGGCTCTACGACGTGCCTTCCCATTGCCGAGATCGCGGCCGAGGGCTTTAAAGAGGAGACCGGCACCGACGTGCTCGTCTCCGGCCTTGGCTCATCTGCTGGCATCGAAGCTGTTAGCGCCGGCACCGCCGATATCGCCAGCTCCTCTCGTGGCCTCAACGCCGATGAGCAAGACCTGGGTCTGACGCCTATCGTTATCGCGCACGACGGCATTGCAGTCATCGTGAACGACGACAACCCGGTCGATAATCTCTCGACCGAGCAGCTCCGCGATATTTACGCCGGCAAGATCACCAACTGGAAAGAAGTCGGCGGAGAGGACCTGAAGATTCAGGTTATCAACCGCGACGAGGCGTCCGGTACGCGTGAGGCCTTCCGCACTATCGTGATGGACGGCACGCCATTCGATCGCCGCTCGGCTGTTCTTTCGGGCACGGGCCAGGTGCGCGATGTCGTGTCTCGCTCGCGTGGCGCCATTGGCTACATCTCGCTGGGTTTTGTCGAGAGCCTCAACGCCAAGACCTCGGTCAAGGCTGTTTCGGTCAACCATGTCGAGGCATCCGAGAAGACGGTCGCAAGTGGCGGCTATCCCATCTCGCGTGACCTTTACTTCTTTGTGAAGGGGACGCCTTCGCAGCAGGCGCAGGATTACATCGACTATGTGACGTCCGAAAAGATGGACAAGCAGATTCGCGAGGCGGGCTTTATTCCCGTCACCAACGACGGAAAGGGGAGTGAGTAGCGTGGAAGCACAGGAAACCCCCCAGATTGAGCAGGAGACCCGGGTGCCCAAAAAGCGTGAGTTGGCGTTGGTGTCGCGCAGCACCTATCTTAAGGAGAAGGCGCTGCAGTGGATCTTCTTTGCCTGCGCGTTCTTGGCGGTCGTCACCGTCATCCTGATTTTTGTCTTTACCACGTACTCGGCGCTGCCGGTCTTTACCGACATCGGCCTGGCGGACTTCTTTAGCTTTACATGGGCACCCTCTGAGGGCCACTACGGCATTATGTCGCTGCTGGCGGGTTCTGGTCTGGTGACTGTCGGTGCGCTCGCCATGGGTGTGCCCCTGGGTGTGGGCACGGCCGTGTATCTGGTCGAGATCGCCAGCAAACGCGTGCGCAGGCTCATCAGCCCCGCCGTCGACCTGCTGGCGGGCATCCCCTCCATCATCTACGGCTTCTTTGGCATGGTCATCATCCGTCCGTTTATCGCGCAGCTGACCGGCGGTCTTGGCTTTGGCGCGCTGACGGCGTGGTTCGTGCTCGCCATCATGATCGTTCCCACCATCACCACGCTCACCATCGATGCCCTCAATTCCATTCCCATGGGCATTCGTGAGGCATCCTATGCCATGGGTGCCACCAAGTGGCAGACCATCTACAAGGTCGTGCTTCCTGCAGCCAAGCTGGGCATTGTCGATGCGATTGTCTTGGGTATGGGGCGTGCCATCGGTGAGACCATGGCCGTGCTGATGGTCGTGGGCAACGCCCCGGTCATTCCGGATAGCATCTCGAGCCCCATCTCGACGCTCACGAGTCAGATTGCGCTCGACATGAGTTATTCCTCGGGCCTGCACCGCTCGGCTCTGTTCGGCATGGGCGTTGTCCTGTTTATCATCTCCGCTGCACTGGTGGGTATCGTCCGCCTGATTTCCAAGAAGAGGGGGTAGGCTATGTCCGATTCCGTTGACACGACGGTCGATACGACCTCGTCGCGTGAGCGCATCAAGCGTGCCCTTTCCCATGGCAAGAAGGGCCGCATCAACAAGGATCTGTCCAACAAGATCATGCTCGGCGTGTTTCGCGCCGCGGCCTATATCACCACGCTGGTGCTGATCGCCATCATCGCCTACGTGGTCATCAACGGCCTGCCGCATATCTCGCTCGACTTTATCTTTGGCTGGCCGCAGGGCGTAAACGCCGAGGGCGGCATTTGGCCCACGATCGTCTCGACCATCTACGTGACGGCGCTCGCCATGCTCATCTGCACTCCGGTTGCCGTCTTGGCTGCGGTCTATCTGGCCGAGTACGCCAAGCAGGGCAAGGTCGTCGACATCATTCGCTATGCTGCCGATGCCCTGGCCTCGGTGCCCTCCATTGTTATGGGCCTCTTTGGCTACGCCTTGTTTGTCGAGGCTATGGGTCTGGGCCTTTCGATGGTCTCGGCCGCCCTGGCGCTGGCACTTCTGATGCTGCCCATTGTCATGCGTACCACCGAGGAGGCAATCCGCGCCGTTCCGCGCTATATCCGTTGGGGCGCATACGGCCTGGGCGCCACCAAGTGGCAGGTCGTCTCCAAGATCGTGCTTCCTTCTGCCTTTGGCCGCATTGCCACCGGCATTGTCCTTGCCATCGGCCGCGCCATCGGCGAGACCGCCGTGGTGCTCTACACCATGGGTCAGGCCATCAACCTGCCTATTTCGCCGCTCGATTCCGGTCGTCCCATGACCGTTCACCTTTATCTGCTTGCCAATGACGGCATCAACATGAACGCAGCCTACGGCACCGCGCTTTTGCTGATGGCGATTATTCTGGCCTTCAACCTGTTTGCGCGTTATCTGTCGCGCAAACGCCGCTAGTTAAGGAGTCCCATGTCCGTCTATCAGTCCGCTCCCACGCTGGAGCAAGCGGCCATCACGGCCAAGGATTTCAACTTTTGGTACGGTGACTTTCATGCGCTGACGGGGCTCGACCTCAACATCGCCAAAAACGCCATCACTTCGTTTATCGGTCCTTCGGGCTGCGGCAAATCGACGTTTTTGCGCTGCATCAACCGTATGAACGACCTTATCGAGGGTACCCGCGTCGAGGGCACCATGACGCTCGACGGCAACGATATCTATGCCGAGGGCGTCGACCCGGTCGACCTTCGCCGCCGCGTGGGCATGATTTTTCAGCAGCCCAACCCGTTTCCCAAATCCATCTACGAGAATGTCGCTTTTGGCCCTCGTCTGCAGGGCGTGACTAGCAAAAGCGACCTCGATGACATCGTGGAAGAATCGCTCAAGCGCGCCAACCTCTGGAAAGAGGTATCCAATCAGCTCAACAAGGATGGTTTGGCGCTCTCGGGCGGTCAGCAGCAGCGTCTGTGCATCGCGCGTGTGCTTGCGGTGCAGCCCGATGTCCTACTGATGGACGAGCCCTGCTCCGCCATCGACCCCACGTCCGTCTCTAAGGTCGAGGATCTGATGGCCGAGCTGGCGCCCGAGATGACGATCATCATCGTCACGCATTCTATGCAGCAGGCCGCTCGCATTAGCGACTACACCGCATTTTTCTTGCAGGAAGTTGCCGGCGAGCCCGCCACGCTCATCGAGTATGGTCAAACCGACGCGATCTTCACCAGCCCGGTGGATTCACGGACGGAAGACTATATCACCGGCCGCTTTGGCTGATCGGTGCGACTAGTCCCAAGCCGATCGGACCTGGTCCGGTGCGTATTCACTGTGCGGGCGGCATGACCGCACCCAACTGATTGGAGTGAACCATGCGCAAACTGTTTTCCCGTCAGCTCATCGAAGCCCGTCACGAGATGCTGAGCATCTACGAGGCTGTAGACCTGGCGCTTCACGACACCGTGAAGGCCTATGTGACCGACGATCGCAAGCTCGCCACCAAGACCAAGAAGCGCACGCTCTCGATCGATGCGCGCTGCGCCAACTTGGAGGCCGTGTGCTACAACCTGATCGCTACGCAGTCGCCGGTCGCCTCCGACTTCCGCTTGCTGCAGACGATCATCTACGTCGACTTTAACCTGCAGCGCATGACCGATAAGGTTCGCCAGATCTGCCGCGCCACGCGTCACATGGTCAAGGCCGACATCTCGCTGCCCCAGGAACTTGTCGCTACGGTCGAGGCCGAGGCCGAGGCTGTTTACCAGGTGCTGGGTTCGTCACTTTCTGCGCTCGTCACCAACGATATGTCCATCATCTGCAACCTGGCCGGCGAGGACGAGCCGGTGCACGCGGCGTACGAGAAGTTCTTCCGTACCTTCAACCGCATGGACACGGGCGATTTTATGGACGACGACAGTAACTATGACGATCTGCGCCGTGCCATCATGGTTTCGCGCTACCTCGATCGCATCGCCTCGATTTCCATTGATGCCGCCTGCCGTCTGACCTTCCTTTTGACCGGCCAGCGCATGACTGCCGGCGATATCGCCCGTACGGACGAGGATGAGCTTGAGAGCATGCGCGTGCCTTCGGGCGAGGGCGTCATCATGAGGCCTGCCGTCGATGCACACTATGTTGCCAAAGTGCCCGCTAACGAGGTGAGCGAGGGTCTCCGCTACCTGCTCGAGCACCTCGAGGACGAGGACGACTCCGAGGACGACGAGGAGTAGGGTGGCCCCGTTCGTCGAAAGATTGTAAATACCTATGTGAGCGCGGCCTTGCACATGCGAGGCCGCGCTCTTGCGTTAGCATGGGACTACTTGTTTGGCTGTCTGCGGAGGCGATTGGCAATGGATAACTATTTGGACTTGATGCGCGCTCGCCGCGAGCAGATTCTGGAGCGTTTTTATGCAGCACTCGATCGCGCGGGCCGTCCCCACGATGCCGCGCGCCTGATTGCCGTCTCCAAGACTGTTGGCGTCGATGAGACCGTTGCCGCTATCCAGGCGGGGTATCGCCATTTTGCCGAGAACCGCCCGCAGGAGCTCGTTCGCAAGCTTGCAGGCCTCGCGGAGCATCCGGAGCTACCCGAGGTGCGCTTCGATATGATCGGCAACCTGCAGACCAACAAGATCAATGCGGTTCTGGGCTCGGCCGAGCTGATTCATTCGGTGGGATCGCTGCATTTGGCTCAGGCTATCTCGAGCCGTGCGGTCCGCAAGATTGAGGCGGGCGAGCTCTCCGGCCCCCAGCGCGTGCTGATCGAGGTCAATGTGAGCGGCGAGGAGTCCAAGGGCGGCTTTTCGCCCGACGAGGTCCGAGACGCCGCAGGTGAGCTTGCGGAGCTTGAGGGAATTTGTGTGCAGGGCCTTATGACTATGGCACCACGGGGTAAT
Organism: Collinsella aerofaciens ATCC 25986; assembly: GCF_964259375.1. Taxonomy (GTDB): domain Bacteria; phylum Actinomycetota; class Coriobacteriia; order Coriobacteriales; family Coriobacteriaceae; genus Collinsella; species Collinsella aerofaciens_BO. The sequence continues at coordinate 41,762 of NZ_CAXVJM010000015.1, read as the reverse complement.
AAAGATGTGGCGCGCCGCACCTTTGCCGGACTTCGCGAGCTAAGGGATGAGCTTGAGGCGACGCACTCCGATCTGAGCCTGCCCGAACTTTCCTGCGGCATGAGCGAGGACTTTGAGCCTGCCCTTGAGGAAGGCTCTACGCTCGTTCGCCTGGGCAGGGTAGTATTTAGCCCGGAGTTTGCAGTAAAATAAGGCTCTGAAGTGCGCACTGATTATCAGAGCGCCTGCACTAAACCGCGAGAGGACACAACCATGGGCTTCCTTGACGAGATTAAAAATAAGATGCACCTGGGCGGCCAGCAGGGTTACGACCAGGGTTATGGTCAGGACGACGACTACGGCTACGATGATGGCTATGACGACGGCTACCAGAACAACGGTTACAGCGGTGCTTCGGGCGAGGGCTTCTACACCCAGGACGAGCCGAGCAACGGCCTGTTGGGTCAGACGCGCCGCGGCGAGGCCGAGTCGGTGGCCGTGTACACGCGCTCCGGTCAGCTGGTCGGTGACGATTCTCGCCACGCTACGACCTACAACCCGCCATCGCGCTCGCAGGAGACGGTTGCGGGCGGTTATCGTCCCGGTGCCTACGACACGCCGTCGAGCTATGCCGAGAGCACGCGTGCCCGCGCTGCTGCCCCCGCACCTGCTCCCTCACCGAGCGATGCTTCGGCGTATGCGAGCAATATCATCAACGCTACGCCGCAGCTGCCGGCTTATGTCCTGCGCCCCGAGAGCTATGACGACGTGGAGACCGTCGTGCGCCGCGTGCGCACCAAGCAGCCTGTCGCGCTGATTTTTGTGGGCGTTCGTACCGAGGTCGCCAAGCGCGTCCTGGACTTCTCTTACGGGTTTGCCTGCGGCCTGGGTGCCACCGTTAAAGAGGTTGGCGATCGCGTGTTTATGGTGCTGCCCGCCGGTTGCGAGGTCAAGGATTCGGACCTCAAGAAGCTCCGTGCCGACGGCTACCTTAAGTAAAGACAAGACGAGGAGATTCTCATCAACATCTACACCATTGTCCAGCTGGTCAATACGCTGTTCAACTTCTACTCCACGCTCATCGTGGTCTACTGCCTTATGACGTGGATCCCTATGAAACAGGGCGGATTGCTACAGGATATCGCCGCCGTCCTCGATAGCGTGTGCGGCCCGTGGCTCAATTTGTTCCGCCGGTTTATCCCGCCCATGGGCGGCGTCGATTTTTCACCGGTCGTTGCGATTATTGCGTTGCAGTTGGTGCAGAAGCTGGTTCTGCAACTTCTTATAGGTATACTCATATAAAACTGGCTTAGTAACTCACGTCGGGCGCACGGCGCCAAGGCGAAGATAAAGGAGAACTTGTTATGGCTATTACCCCTGCTGACATTCAGGCTCAGACCTTCTCTGAGGCCAAGCGCGGCTACGATCCCGCCGAGGTCGACGTCTTCCTGGAGACCCTGTCCTCTGAGGTCGATGCCATGCTCGCCAAGATTGTCGATCTTAAGGGTCGTCTGACCGCCACCGAGCAGCAGCTCGCCGATACGCAGGCCCAGCTTGCTCAGGCTCAGGACGCTGCCGCGCAGGCCGTTCCCGCCGCCCCCGTGGCCGCTCCTGCACCCGACTTCTCCGCTCAGGAGCGCCAGATTTCCGCTGCCCTTATTGCTGCCCAGCAGACCGCCGAGGGCATTGTCAACGACGCCAACGAGAACGCCGACCGCATCCGCAACGAGGCCGACGCCAAGGCCCGCGAGGTCATCCGTCAGGCCCTGACCGAGAAGCAGGCCGAGCTTGAGGAGATCGACCGTCTTAAGGCTTCCCGTGAGGAGTTTAAGGCCGAGTACCTCAAGCTCATCCAGCACTTCATGGACGATGCTCAGAACTCCTTCCCGTCCGATCTCATGGCTTCCACGCCGGTCGGTTCCGCCGCTTCTCCGGCTGTGACCGTTCCTGCTGCCGAGCCGCTGCCCGTCGCCGAGCCGGTTATCCCCGTTGCCGATCCCTTCGCACCGATCGACAACTTCGCCGCCGACGATTTGGATTAGCACCAGACTTACAATCTAGCGTTCTTAAGAGGAGCTCGCACTTGCGGGCTCCTTTTTTGTGGCTGTAAACGGGTTGGAAAACAAAACGCCGAGCCCTGCGCGTGGTGGTGCAGAGCTCGGCGGACGGGCTGGAGGTCAAAGGCAGATGTTAAGGCATGTCCCAATAATCTACTTAAGGATGAAGTCGGAGAGGGGAATGGTGCGGGCCTCGCGATGCTCGGGGTCGGCGATATGGTCGGCGGGATAGCCGCAGACGAGCATGTGATAGGGATAGACGCCCTCGGGCAGGTTGAACTGCTCGCGGGCTAGCTCGGGCTTAAAATGGCATACCCAGCACGTTCCCAGGCCCTGCTCCTCGGCCTCCATCATCATCTGATCGCAGACAATCGAAGTATCGATGGCACTGGAGTTCATCTGGTCATAAGGGCGCACCCAAGCATCGTCAGTAACGCTGCAAATAAGAAAGATAAGCGGAGCCCCAAAGATAGACCCCTCACGAGCAAAGCGCGGCTGACAAGCAGCAGCCTTTTCCAACAACTCCGGAGTATCAAGCACCATCACACGGGTTGGATGATTATTACAAGCAGAAGGAGCAATGCGCCCCGCCTCAACAATGGCATCCACCACCGACTGCTCAACAGGCCGATCCTCAAAAGAACGACAAGAATACCGAGTCCGAGCCAAATCCAAATACCCCATACGAGCCTCCAAAGCTAATAAAACAACCCAAAACTAAGCAAAAGGGTACCCAAAGCAACATTCAGCCAAACGTTTAAAGCGGTCCCAAAGTTTCCAATCGGGCCCCAAGGCCCTGCCAACAAAAGCCCCATCGCTTTCAAAGTATCAGCCAAAGTTTCCAATGGTGGTACGTAAGGGAGCGGGCCCGACCACTAATACCCTTTTGAACGACTCTGCTTGCAGCCGGAGTGAAAAAGGTTATTAGTGGTCGGGCCCGCGACCGCCGGGACACGTACCCCCAATTAACTGTTCTTCATGACAATCGAATCCACGACATCGGCCACATTTTCACAGCAGTCGGCGCAGTACTCCAGGAAGGCGTAGACGTCACGCCAGGCGATGACCTCGAGCGGATCCTTGCCGTTGACATGCAGGTTGCGCATAGCGTTGATGTAGAGCTCGTCGGCCTCGGACTCGATCGTGTTGATCTGGATGACGAGTTCGCGCAGGGTCTTGGACTTGCGGTAATTGGGAAGCTCGACCATCAGGTCCTTCATGGCGCGGCAGGCATCGGTCACCTTGTGGGCGATCACGATGGCATCGGGATGGATGCTCTGGATGTTGGTGAAGTAGACGCGCTGCACGACGCCCTCGATACGGTCGAGCACGGTGTCGAGCGAGCAGCTCATCAGGTCCAGATCCTCGCGCTCAAGCGGGGTGATAAAGGCCGTGAGCAGGGCGTCTTCAAGCTCATGATGCTTCTTGTCGGCCGCATGCTCGATCGCGTGCATCTTGTCGAGCATATCGTGAATCTTCGCGGGATCGAAGTTCTCGAAAATCTTGGTGAGCAACTCTGCAGCCTGGACGGCTAGGTCGGCGCAGGCAACGTAGTTGTCAAAGTAGAACGAATCGGGTTTCTTTGCCATGGGTGGGTCCTTTCGAGGCGAAGACGGGTGGGCGAAGTATTACGGTCCGGATGGACGTTCGGTTTGACTAGATGAACATCATGAACAGCTTGGCCATGACAAAGCTGATGAGTCCGCAGGCGGGGAAGGTGAAGAACCAGGTGAACATCATGTCCTTGACCACGCCGAAGTTGATGGCCGAAAGGCGCTTGACGGCACCGACGCCCATGATGGCGCAGGTCTTGATGTGGGTGGAGGACACGGGGATACCGGTAAGGGTGGCAAGCAGCAGATTCGCGGCGCCCGCGAGGTCGGCGGAGAATCCCTGATACTTCTCGAGCTTGACCATGCTCTGGCCGACGGACTTGATGATGCGCTCGCCGCCCACGCTGGTGCCGATGCCCATGGTGGCCGAGCACAGCAGCATAATCCAGATGGGGATGCCGGCATCGCCGACGCTCGTCTGGCCGTTGGCGAAGGCGACACCTAAAAAGAGCACGCCGATGAACTTCTGTCCATCCTGCGCGCCGTGCATAAAGCTCATGGCCGCAGCGCTCGCGATCTGAGCGTATTTAAAGAAGACATTGGCACGTCGCCTGTTGGCGGCGGCGAAAAGAATCGAGACGAGCTTGCACAGGACCCAGCCCATAACAAAGCCCAGGCCGATGGAGAGCGCCAGGCCGTAGATGACCTTCATCCACTCGTGGACGTTGACGCTGTTCGCGCCGCCGAGGGCGATGGCGGCACCGGTCAGGCCGGCGATAAGGCTGTGGCTTTGCGAGGTGGGGATGCCAAAACGCGACGCCGTGGCGCCGTAGACGACGATGGAGAACAGCGCCGCGCACAGGCAGGCGAGCGCCATGGTGCTGTTTCCGCCAAAGTCGACGATATGTGAGATGGTGTTGGCGACGCTCGCGTTAAAGTGCGTCATGATGAGCACGCCGAGGAAGTTGAATGCGGCGCTCATGAGAATGGCGGCGCGGGCGGGCATGCAACGCGTAGTGACGCAGGTCGCGATGGCGTTGGGCGCGTCGGTCCATCCATTGACGAAGATGGCGCCCAACGCGAGGATCACGGTGACGGCAAGGACTGGGTTCGACACAATTTGGCCGAGGAAGGTTGAGAACGTTACGTCCATATATGGGCTTTCTCGAAGTTTGCAGGCACGTTACAAAAACATGATAAATCGTATCACCTCCTGCGGGTTTCTTTACCGAGTTCTGATGGGAGAAGTGAACTTTTTGGCACTAAAATTGAATATTAGCCCTGTTGACCGCGGGTGTTCTTTTTGCTAACACGCCATGCGGACACGTGCGATTGCTACGACACTCCAAAACCACAGTCTGTTCGCTTTACAACATGCAAACATGCGTTCGATAATAGGGGGCATGGAATATCGACAGACAGACGGCAAAACTCGGCGCGTGCACAAGCAGTATGTGGACGTCGTGGCTCGCATCCTCGCGGGCGGACAGGTCGTGCCGGTCACCGTCTGCTGGGTCGACGGCCGTTGTTTTACGATCGACGAAATTATCTCGACCACTGGGTTTGGCCTGATGGTCCACGGCATCCGTACGGCAACATATAAGGTGCGTTTTGGTGGGCACGCGACCGAGTTGTATCTGGAGGACCAGACGCGCGAGCGGGCGGACGGCTCGCAGGCGCACGTGATGCGTTGGTGGGTCTGGGCCTTTGATCGTACGCTTGAGGGCGAGCGCCGTAGGTAAGGACGTACGGCATTCGGGTACAATGGCAGGAATCTTGTCACCTACGGCGCTGTCGTGCGCTTTTTGAAAGGACGAAGTATGAACGATATCCAGGGCTATCAGAACGGCCCCATCGAGACCGGCGCAAGTCGCGCCAAGGAGATGTCGCCGCGCGCGTACAATCTCGCCATGTCTGCTCTCATCTTCTTGGGCTTTTGCGCCATGGGCGCCGGTGCTTACTTTACGAGCACCATGGCGTTTGCCCGCATGATGATGAGCGGCGCCGCTTTGCCGCTGGTCTTTGGCTCGTTTATCCTGACTATTGTCGGTATCGTCATGATGTCGGCTGCTGCGGGCAAGCAGTCCGTGGGCCTGTCGCTCGTGGGTTACGTGATCTTTGCGAGCACCTTTGGCCTGACCGCGTCGTTTGGCCTTGCCAACTATGACCTGCCCACTATCAACACTGCCTTTATCGCCACGGCCGCCATCACCTTTGTCTTTGGTGCCTTGGGCGTGACGTTCCCCAAGTTTTTCCAGCGCGTATATGGCATCGGCTTTGGCATTCTGCTCGCCACGATTCTGGTCGAGATCGTGCTGATGTTCATGGGCGTCTCGCAGCCCATCACCGATCTGATCGTGATCGTGGTGTTCGCCGGGTTTATTGGCTACGACACCTATGTTGCCACGACGGTGCCGCCCACGCTGCCCAATGCGGTGCTCATGGCGTCCAACCTGTTCGTGGACATTATCAACGTGTTCCTGCGCATCCTGAACATTCTCGGTCGTCGCGACTAGCGCGGCATTGCGACGCTTCCTGCCGGACACGGTAAAACGATACGAAAGGCGGTCCTTCGGGGCCGTCTTTTTTGTGCGTGGCGGGGTATCATGGATGGGAAAAAGCCGATAGCGGCAGCGACAGGAAAGGTGGCCACGTATGGCAGATGTCGACAACAGGAACCGTAACCGCAGGTCTAACCGAGCGGGTCAGCCCAATCCCAAGCGCGAGGCGCGTGCCAAGGCCGCCGAGCGCCATGTGGCGGCTGTGTCCGAGGCCTGCGCCAAGGACATCGAGCGTTCGCTTGCCGGCGTGCGCGAGTTCGATGGTATGCCTGCCGGTTTTGTCGCGGCGATGAAGGCCAAGGCCCAGGCGGCTGCGGCTGCCGAGGAGCCGGTTGCCGAGGACGTCGAGGCTGCTGAGGCCGCTGAGGTGGAGACTGCCGAGGTGGAGACTGCGGTCGAGCCCGAGGCGGCACCCGAGTCCACCGAGTCGGCCGACGAGGCTGAGTCCGCGCCCGCGGAGGAGGCTGCTCCGGTCCTGCCCGAGGTCACTGTGCTTGATGCCTCCGCCACGCAGGCAATCCTCGATAACGGCCGCGGCTATGCGCAGTTCTGCGATATGGCCGTGCTTGCCTTTGCCTCGTTTACCAATCCGGGCGGCGGCTATATCCAGGGCTACCTGGGCCAGGAGGCGACGCTCTGCGCCGATTCGTACCTGTACAACGTGCTCGACAAGCAGCGCAAGTGGTACGGCGAGAACCGTCGCCGCAACATCAACTGCGAGCTGTACCGCAATCGTGCGCTGGTGGTGCCCGCCGTGCGCTTCGACCGCAACCACGTGCACGCATACGCCGATGTAATCGTTGCCGCCGCGCCCAACGTCAGGCGTGCCCGCCAGGAGTACCGCGTGAGCGACGACGCCCTGTTGGATGCCCTGCGCGACCGCATCCGCTTTGTCCTTGCCATCTGCGATGAGCTGGGTCGCGAGAAGCTCGTGCTGGGTGCTTGGGGCTGCGACAATAACGGCTTTGACGCCGAGGCCGTGGCAGAGCTCTTCCGCGAGGAGCTCGCATCGGGCGACTTTAAGGTCAAGCAGGTGTTCTTTGCCGTGCCTTCTACGCGCTGGGATGAGGATTTTGCCAAGTTCGAGCACGTGCTGGCAAACTTCCCCGAGCGCAACGAGGAGTCCTATGCCCAGGTTGCCGCACGCGCTGCGGCCGCCCGTGCCGCCGAGCAGGCTCAGGCCGCTGCCGAGGACGACGAGGACGATGACGATTGGCGCAAGTACCTGTAATCGGTACGTGCCGACAGATAGGTCGAGCCGGCGGGAGGGCTGCTCCCGTCGGCTTTTTACTAAAGGAAGGGCTTACGATGAAAAACGTTCTGTGCTTTGGTGACAGCAACACCTATGGCTATGATCCGGCTGGTATGCGCGATGGCACCGCGGTGCGCTATGCGCAGGATGTGCGCTGGTGCGGCGTGGCGCAGCGTGACCTGGGCGATGGCTGGCATGTGATTGAGGAGGGGCTCAACGGCCGCACGACGGTGCGCGACGATATGTGCCATCTGGACACTAACCTCAACGGTATTCGCGCGCTTCCGATGCTGCTCGAGGCCCATAAGCCGCTGGATGCCATTGTGATCATGCTGGGCACCAACGACTGCAAGACGGTCTTTAACGTGACAGCTTCCGATATCGCCCGTGGCACCATGGCACTGATTCGCGCCGTCCGCGCGTTTCCGTGGACCGACGCTGCGCCTTGTCCGCACATTCTGCTGATGGCTCCTATCAAGATCAAGCCGCAGATCGCCGATGTGTATATGACCGACTTTGACGAGCATTCCGTTGAGGCATCTGAACATTTTGGCGAGTACTATGCGCACGTGGCCGAGCAGTTTGGCTGCGACTTTTTGAATGCCGCCGAGTTTGCCGAGCCGGGCGATATCGACTATCTGCATATGATGCCCGAAAGCCATGAGAGCTTGGGACATGCCGTGGCAGCCAAGCTCAAAGAGATGCTCGGTGAGTAGCGCGACCCCAAGCCACCACAAAGGTACCTTTGCGGTGGCTTGGGGTCGTCTGTTTGTCTTGATCTGTAACAGTTGTAAGGCCGAAAACGGGCTAGATGTTACAGATTGAGATTATTTAGGTCGATATCGGTCGTTTGTCTCGATCTGTAACATCTAGGGTCGATTTTGCCGAGTTACTGTTACAGATCGAGATTGTCTTCTCAGCGGAATTTGAATATCTCGATCTGTAACAGGTGGGCCGAAAAATGGGCTCTAACTGTTACAGATCGAGATGTTTTTGGGAACCACCGCAAAGGTGCCTGTCCCCTTTGCGGTGGTTTTGGGCTGCGGGCTTTAATACTGCCACATGTGGTTGACGGGGCCGGAACCTTTGCCCATGTCAAAGCCGGCGGCGAGAGCGCCGGTTAGGTAGGCCTTGCCGGCGTTGACGGCGTCGGCAAGATCCATGCCCTGGGCCAGCGCGCAGGCGATGGCGGATGAGAGCGTGCAGCCGGTGCCATGCGTGTTGCCGGTCTCGATGCGCTTGTGGCGGAACCACGTGGTGAGCGGATCACCCAGGTGGTTGCCCTCGTCATCGAGCGGCGCGGGCTCTGCGAGCACATCGTTGGCCTCGTTGACAAAATGCCCGCCTTTAACGAGGGACGCGCAGCCAAAGCGGCGGGTGAGGAGCATGGCAGCGTTTTGCTGTGTGCGCTCGGAATCGACCTCGTAGTCGAGCAGCGCCATGGCCTCGGGAATGTTGGGGGTGATGACGGTCGCCAGCGGGAACAGGCGACGCGTAAGCGCTTCGGCGGCATCCTCGGCAATGAGGCGAGCGCCCGACGTGGCGACCATAACGGGGTCGACGACCACGTTGGTTGCGTCCCAAGCGCTCAGGCGGTCGGCGATAACCTCGATAATCTCGGCAGAGGAAACCATGCCGATCTTGACGGCGCTGGGTCGGATATCGTCAAAAACGGCATCGATCTGCGCTGCGACAATATCCGGGGAGATGTTCTGCACAGCGGTGACGCCCAGGGTGTTCTGTGCGGTGATGGCCGTGATGGCCGTCTCGGCATACAGGCGGTGCGCCGTGATGGTCTTGATGTCGGCTTGAATGCCGGCACCACCGCTGGAATCGGATCCTGCGATGGATAGAACGGCGGGTACCTTACTGCGATCCATGTTCGCTCCCTTGTTCGGTCGGATTCAAATGGGTCTTCTGCCTGCATTATAAAGTTGCCCGGTCCGGCTGTATGCCGATCCCGGGCGGGTAGTGCAATCTTTACGCAAACGCAAGCAAATGTTCACATGTCAACAATTGACGAACACCTTGTGGCCGTTTGTGGCTCCGGTGACGAGTTAGTCCTCCATGCCGAGGTCGATCGTCGTGCCTTCGAACACCTTGTTAACGGTGCGGACGGCGCACATCTTGCCACACATGGTGCAAGTGCCCTCGGTGGCGGCAGGGGATTCCTCGTAGCGCTTCTTGCCGGTGACCGGGTCGAGCGCGCACTTCCACATGGCGTCCCAGTCGAGCTTGCGGCGTGCCTGGCCCATCTTGTCGTCCATGTCGCGGGCGTGGGGCACCTTCTTGGCGATGTCGGCGGCGTGTGCGGCGATCTTGGTGGCCATGAGGCCGTCGAGCACGTCCTGGGCGTTGGGCAGGCACAGGTGTTCGGCGGGCGTCACGTAGCACAGGAAGTCGGCGCCCGAGCTCGCGGAGATAGCGCCGCCGATGGCTGCGGTGATGTGGTCGTAACCCACGCCGATATCGGTCACCAGCGGCCCGAGCACATAGAACGGGGCGTTGTGGCACAGGCGCTTCTGCAGCTTCATATTGGCAGCGATCTCGTCGAGCGCCATGTGGCCCGGTCCCTCGACCATAACCTGGACGCCGGCGGCCCAGGCGCGCTTGCACAACTTCCCGAGCTCAATCATCTCGGCGGTCTCGGTGGCGTCGTTGGAATCGTAGAGACAGCCCGGGCGGCAGGAGTCGCCGAGCGAGATGGTCACGTCGTACTCGTGGCAGATTTCGAGCACCTCGTCGTAGAACTCGTAGAACGGATTCTCGTTGCCGGTGACCTCCATCCATCCAAACAGCAGCGAGCCGCCGCGGCTGACGATGTTCATAAGGCGGCCGGTCTCCTTGAAAGTTTTGATGACCGATTTATTGATGCCGCAGTGGATGGTCATAAAGTCCACGCCGTCCTCGGCGTGTGCGCGCACGACCTCGAGCAGGTCGTCCTTGGTAAGCTTGACCAGCGGCTTTTCCATGTAGCCGATGGCGTCGTACATGGGGACGGTGCCCACCATGAGCGGCGTCTCGTCGATGAGCTGCTGGCGGAACTGGCGTGTCTTGCCCGAGTTGGAGAGGTCCATGATGGCGTCGGCGCCAAAGTCCTCGGCGATCTTGACCTTCTTCCATTCCTCGGCGGCGTCGGCCTTGTCGCCCGAGATGCCCAGGTTCACGTTGACCTTGGTGGACAGGCCCTCGCCGACGCCAAAGGCGCGCATGCCCTTTTTGATGTGCACGATGTTGGCGGGGATGGCGATGCGGCCGTCGGCCACGCGCTCACGGATGTACTCGGGGTCGCGATGCTCGCGCTCGGCGACTTCCTTCATCTGCGGCGTGATCTGTCCGGCGCGGGCGAAGTCGATTTGCGTGACGAGCTTGGGCTCGGTCTGTGTGCTCATTGGCACGGCTCCCTTCGTTGGCATTACCCATATCAGGTTTGCGGGTCAGGGCGGGCGCGCCCAGTCTCAGCCTGCCGTCTTGTCCTGCAAGCTCCCCGTTTAAGTGGTGGGCTCAAGTATAGCCTGAATGGGTACGATTGGCCTAACGAGCGTGCCTGTGAGGAGGCGAACATGGAAGACAAGCATCTATATCGAGAGACGCAATGGGATGTATCGGCCGAGGAAAGCCGTGCGCACCATGGCCTTGTCGCGATTGGTTTTGCGGTGCTTGCCGTGCTTGTGATTGCCGTTTGTATCTGGACGTTTGGTGGTCGCGGCGGCACTGCCTGGGAGTTTGAGGCCGATGATAGCCTACCGATTATGACGGTGAGGAGTACTGGCGGTAATGCCAATACGCTCGCCATTCCGGGCGATTATTGGTACCCGCGCGATGAGTTTGTGCAGTTGCAGCTGAGTGGTGGGTCCATTCCAGGCGAAGAAATCGAACGCGTGACGTTTGACGCGGCGCTCAAAACGCTGACGGTGAAGCTCAAAGATCAAGGAGATGTGCCCACGACCATGGATATCGCCCTGACGGAATGGCGTCTGGAGCCTCCGACGGGTGTTGCGGTGTCCGAGGTTGAGCACGTCAAGATTGTCTATCAGGACGGTTCGACAAACGGGATTGCAAAGGCCGACGGTCTAGCAGAATAGGTGTCGAGCCTAGCCAGCCAATTCATAAAAGTTGCGGTGGAATAGTTCCCGTTTGTGCGATAAAAGGCTCAAATAGGAACTATTCCACCGCAAGTTATATAGAGAAGGCTGAGCGGTCAGTTTTGGGTGGCTGCTCTAGAGCACCTGTTCGTTGATGAACACGAGGGTGCCTGGGTATGAGAGCTCGGGGGCGTGGCGATAGCCGATGTTGAACTCGGTGAGACGGCCGGCGTCCTCGACCTTGTTTTCCGCCATCCACCGCACCATGGAGCCGCGCGCCTTTTTGCTGGCGGTCGACCGTTGGATGGGCCTCCCGTTGCGGATGCCCTCGCCAAAGAGGCACGTGACGGCTGTGGCGTCGTCCGCGAGGTGGGGCAGAACGGCTTTGGCGTATTCTACGCTGGCGAGGTTGACGATCGTGGTGTTTGAGCCTGCCGGGGCGATAGCCCGCGCGAGCTTGTCGCTCCAAAACGCATAGAGGTCTCGGGCATCGTCAACGGCGAGCTTCGCGCCCATCTCCAGCCGATACGGTTCGACGGCATGAAAGGGGCGTATGCATCCGTAAAGGCCCGAGAGGATCCACAGATAGTCTTGCAGCCATGCGAGCTGCGCGGCATCCATCACCTCGGGTGCCATGCTCTGGTATTGAATGCCGTGATAGGACATGACGGCAGGGGAGAGGTGACGGGCGAGTGCGGGATTGTCGAGATCGCCGTTTTTCAGGATGGGCCCGAACTCATGCAGGGTGTTGAGGCAAGGCCCCAGCAGCCTGTCGCTCACGTTCCACAGCGCCTGCAGGCCGGCTCTGCCTTCATTCCGCTCGATATCTAGCAGTGCGCGGTGGAGGCGAGCCGTCTCGCGCACAAAGGGTGGAATGCCCAGGACTTCAAAAGCATCTTGGGCCGCGCGCATTTGCTTGGCGGGCGAAATGATGACCTGCAGCACGGACTCTCCTCTGCCAAAAAGGAAGTTGCGGTGGAATAATTCCTGTTTTGCCTGTTAAAAGGCATGTCTGGGAACTATTTCACCGCAAGTTATAAAGGGCTGTTTGGGCTCGTTTTACAAGGGTGGATTAGGCACGCTCGAGGAAGGCCTTGTAGCCGCGGTAGGCCTCGTAGATATCGGCCTTGTTGGCGACTTCCCACAGGGCGTGCATGGACAGGACGGCAACGCCGGAGTCGATGACGTTCATGCCGTACTTGGCCATGATGTAGGCGATGGTGCCGCCGCCGCCCGCGTTGACGCGGCCGAGCTCGCAGGTCTGGAAGTCCACGCCGGCCTCGTCCATGATGTCGCGGACGAGGGCCACGTACTCGGCGTCGGCGTCGTTGGAGCCACCCTTGCCGCGGCTGCCCGTGTACTTGTTGAAGCACAGGCCGCGACCCATGAAGGCGGCGTTCTTGGTCTCGAACTTGCCGGCGTAGCCCGGGTCGAAGCCGGCGGACACGTCGGAGGAGAGCATACGGCTGCGGGCGAGCGCGCGGCGCAGGGCCAGCGGGCTATCCTCGCCGGCGAGCGTCATGATCTCGGCGACGGTGTTCTCGAAGAAGCGGCTCGTCATGCCGGTGGCACCTACGGAGCCGATCTCCTCCTTGTCGACGATGAGCGTGATACTCGTGCGCTCCACGTTTGCGACGTCGATCTGGGCAAGCATAGAGGGGTAAGCGCAGACGCGATCGTCGTGGCCATAGCCCAGAATCATGGAGCGGTCGAGGCCCATGTCACGGGCCGGGCCGGCGGGCACGACCTCGATCTCGGCGGAGAGGAAGTCCTCCTCCTCGACGTCGTACTGCTCCTTGAGGATGTCAAGGAACATCTGCTTGACGGGCTCCTTGGGGGCGTTCTTGTCGTCCTCGTCAAACTTGACGGGACGGCCGCCCACGATCACGTCGAGGATCTCGGCGTCGACGGCGTCCTTGGCGGGCTTGGCCATCTGCTCGCTCGAGAGGTGGATTAGCAGGTCGGAGATGGTAAAGACCGGATCGTCTGCCTTGTCGCCGATGTTGATGTCGACGGTGGTGCCGTCCTTTTTGCAGATGACGCCTACGAGTGCGAGCGGGGAAGCGACCCAGTGGTAGCTCTTGACGCCGCCGTAGTAGTGCGTGTCGAGGTAGGCCATGTCGCCGGCCTCGAAGGCGGGGTTCTGCTTAAGGTCCAGGCGCGGCGAGTCCACGTGGGCGCCCAAGATGTTAAAGCCCTGCTCGAGCGGGGCGGTGCCCAGGTTGACGAGCATGAGGTCCTTGCCGTGATTGGCGGCGTACACCTTGTCGCCGGCCTTGAGCGCGCGGCCCTCGGCGATCACGGTCTCCAGATTGACGTAGCCCGCCTCCTCGGCCATCTTGATACCGGTCTTGACGCACAGGCGCTCGGTCTTGTTCTCACTCAAAAACTGCTTATAGCCGCGGCAAAGCTCCTCGAGTTCCTCGACTTGCTGTGGCGTGTACTTTTTCCATGCGCAGGGACGCTCCATGACGCAGGCTCCTTTCGGATCGATCGTGCTGGTTGATGTACCGTGAGCCATCGTATCACGCGCGGGCTCACGGTGGCGGGGGAGCTTGATGTGAGGTGGCCGCGGGGCGGGGAGCGTGTAAACTGGAGTGAGCAAACCGTGCCCAGCCCAAAGCGAGGTATTCAATATGTCTGACAAGCGCCGCACCTTTGCCGTTATCGACGGCAACTCGCTCATGCATCGCGCCTTCCACGCCGTGCCGCCGACCATGAACGCGCCGGACGGTCGCCCCACCAACGCGATCTTTGGCTTTCTGAACATGTTTCTCAAGATGATCGATGCCTTTAACCCCGACGGCGTCGTCGTGGCGTTTGACAAGGGTAAACCGCGCGTGCGCATGGAGATGCTGCCGCAGTATAAGGCGCAACGCCCGCCCATGGACCCCGATCTGCATGCGCAGTTCCCTATGATTAAGGAGCTGCTCGCCGCGCTCAACGTGCCGATTCTGCAGTCCGAGGGCTGGGAAGGCGATGACATCCTGGGAACCATGGCGCGCCTGGGTGAAGAGGCCGGCTGCGACATGCTACTGGTGACCGGCGACCGCGACATGTATCAACTCGTGACCGAGCACGTCAACGTGGTCTCGACCCGCAAGGGCCTGTCCGACGTGGCGATTATGACGCCCGAGAGCGTGGACGACCTGTATCACGGCATTACGCCGGCGCTCGTGCCCGATTTTTACGGTCTAAAGGGCGATACGTCCGACAACATCCCCGGTGTACCGGGCATCGGTCCCAAAAAGGCGAGTGCGCTCATTGCGAAGTACGGTAGCCTGGACGAAGTCATCGCGCATGCCGATGAGGTCAAGGGCAAGATGGGCGAGAACCTGCGTGCACACATCGATGACGCACTACTGAGCCGCAAGGTTGCGACCATTCGCACCGATGCGCCCGTCGAGCTCGACTTTGAGGCGACGTCCTTCCCGGCGTTTTCTGCCGATGAGGTTTCCGCGGCGCTGGGTACGCTTGGTATCACCGCCATGCAGAACCGTTTCTTGGCGCTGATCGGCGGCGAGGGCGGGGCTGCTGCCTCCAGTGTGTTTGAGATACCTGCTATGGTTCGCGCAGCCGCCGGCGATGCCGACGCGCTTGGTGCCGTTGCGGCTGAGGTCTCCCGCGCGATTGGTGCCGGTGAGTGGGTCGCCGCCGTGGTGGACGACGACAAGGAAGAGGGCGCGCTCTTTGGGCTGACGCGCACGCTGTGGTTGGCGACGTCCAAGGGCCTGTTCGCGCTCGAGGAGGGCGACAGCTGTGCGGCGGCTGAGGTTGAGGGCTTCAACTTCGCTCACGGTGTGATCGCCGGCGTGCTTGCGCGCCTGTTTATGGAGGGCCGCGTGGCGAGCCCGGATACGAAAGCGCTGCTGCACGAGCTTTCGCCCATCGATTCTTCTGAGCCCGAGCTCATGGATCCGCTCGCTGCCGATTCCACGCGTATCTTCGATACCGTGGTCGCTGCCTATCTGCTGGATTCCGATCGCTCCGAGTTCGATGAGGCATATCTGGCCGATACCTATCTGCAGATGGCGTTGCCTGCGGCGCGCGGTGCAGAGGGTGCTGGTGAGGACGCTCCGGCGCCTGCCGCCCGTACTGCGGCTCTGACGCTGGCGCTCGTGGCGCCGTTGCGCGAGTGCATGGCCCGTGAGAACGCTGCCAACGTGTTCGATGGCATCGAGATGCCGCTCGTTCCGGTACTTGCCAAGATGGAGCGCGCGGGCATGCTCGTGGACCCCGACCGCCTGCACAGTCTGTCCGAGGGTCTGGCGACCCAGATCACCGAGGTCGAACGAAGCATTCGCGACCTGGCGGGTGACGAGACCTTTAACATCGGCAGCCCCATGCAACTTTCGCATGTGCTCTTTGATGTGATGGGGCTTCCGACCAAGGGCCTCAAGAAGACCAAGCGCGGTTACTATTCGACCAACGCCAAGGTGTTGAGCGATCTTGCCCGCGATCACGAGATCGTGCGCCTGATTTTGGACTGGCGTGAGAAGTCCAAGATTAAGTCGACCTATCTGGACACGCTAGGTCCGCTGCGCCGTGGTGACGGTCGCGTGCACACCACGTACAACCAGACCATCACCGCGACGGGGCGTCTGTCCTCGAGCGACCCGAACCTGCAGAACATCCCGACGCGCTCGGAGCTGGGGCGTACCGTCAAGACGGCGTTTTCGGCAGGCGAGGGAAGCGTCTTTTTGGCGGTGGACTACTCGCAGATCGAGCTGCGTCTGCTGGCGCATCTCTCGGGTGACGAGCACCTGGTGCGCGCCTTTAACGAGGGCGAGGACTTCCACGCCGAGACGGCAGCGCGCGTGTTTGGCGTGCCGGTGTCCGAGGTGACTCCCGACCTACGCAGCCGCGCCAAGGCCGTGAACTTTGGCATCGTGTACGGCCAGCAGGCCTACGGTTTGTCGCAGTCGCTGCATATCTCGATGGCCGAGGCGCGCGATATGATCGATCGCTACTACGAGGCCTACCCGGGCGTGCGCACGTTCCTCGACAATGTGGTGGCGCGCGCCAAGCAGACGGGCTATGCCGAGACCATGTATGGCCGCAGACGCCATATTCCCGAGCTCAAGGCCAAAAACCCGCAACTCCGCGGCTTTGGCGAGCGCACGGCCATGAACCACCCCATGCAGGGCACCGCCGCCGACATCATCAAGATCGCCATGGCCCGCGTAAGCCGCCGCCTGGAAGAAGAGGGCTTTGCCGCCCACATGATTCTGCAGGTACACGACGAACTGGACTTTGAGTGCCCCATCGACGAAGTCGAGCGCCTAACCACCATGGTCCGCGACGTCATGGAGCACGTAGTAGACCTCCGCGTACCCCTCATCGCCGAAGCCAGCACCGGCATAACCTGGGCCGATGCCAAATAAAGAAGCACCAACATACCCAAAGTAACCAAAAGCAGAAGGGGCTCCTTACCAACAAGGAGCCCCCTTCATTCCAAAAAATCAGCCTAGTATCTAGAGGCCAAGACGCCATCTTGGCGGCAGGTAAGTAAACCTAGGGCCTAGCCGGGCGGCACGGGTTAACTTTTCGTAGATTCCGCACGCAAAGAAAGCCACTTAATGTGGCTTTCGTCTTGCGCAGGACCTGACCGAGCGAAAAGTTAACCCGTGCCGCCCGGCCAGGCCCGATGGGACGGCTACCGAGCCGCCAAGATGGCGTCGATGAGCGTCAGTACGCCCCCGTCGTTGTTACTCGGAATGCGCCACTTAGCATGCGCGTTCATATGCTCCTCGGCATTGTCCACGATAAAGCTGTGACCGACGCGCTCCAGCATGGGAATATCGTTGTACGTATCGCCCACGGCGGCGGCATCGGCGATATCAATGCCGAGCTGCTCGCACAGATGCGCGACGCCGGCGCCCTTGTCGACACCCAGGTTCATAAAGTCGATCCACTCGCGCCCGGCGTTGGTGACGTAGAGCTTGTCCGAGAACTCGGGGCTATAGGTCTCGCGGAAAGCGGGCTCGGCGTCGTAGCCGGGGAAGAAGACCGAAATCTTGTTGGACTCGAAATCCATGCCCTCAAAGCTGTCGACGTAGTTGATTGTGTTGTAGTAGACGCTGATCTCGTCGTGGTACTGATGGTCGCGGGCAAGCACGTAGAACTCGTCGAAGCAGCACAGGACGGGAACGGCGCGAGGATCCTCCGAGGCACGGCTCAAGACCTGCTGATACAGCGCCACATCGATGTTGCTCTTATAGATATAACTGCCGCGATAGATGACGCACGCTCCGTTGTCGGGACAAAAGGCGAGGCGGTTCTTGATGCTCTCGAACATCTCCTCGAGCTTGGGGGCTGGACGTCCGCTGGCGGGGCAGAACACGATGCCGGCGTCGGCGAGCTTGTCCAGGCGCTCATCAAGACCCTGCGGCAACACGCGCTCGTCGGTGAGCAGCGTCTTGTCCATATCAACGGCGAGAATCTTAATGCTGCCGATATTGGTGTCCGATTCGTAAGTTTGCATAAAAGCGCGCCTTTCGTTTCGAAATTGTTTCAGACGTTATAACCATCAACCAGTAACCGAGCGTATTGTCGCAGGAACGGAGCGTATTTGCACCACGCTTCACAAAGTAATGAAAAAACTTTTCAGAAATTTGAATTTGTCGCTTGTGCTGCGGGCACTTTAGCGTAATATAGCGACCATCGAAAACGGAGACGGCAAAAGAGCCGCTTACCGAGGAAAAGGTACCGTTTACGATATTTGAATTGCGCCCGGCGATAGGTGAAAGGAGAGGCAGATGCAGTTCGTAAAGATCATCACTACTGCAGACAATGCCATCCGACGCCAGCGCGCAATTTCCCGACGACGATAACAATCGTCTCTGTCCGCATGGGGCGAATTGCCTCAACAGAGTCATTTTGAGGTCGTTGGGTTTTAGCACGACATTGCTGCATGTTTCTAGGGCATGTATGTGCTGATTTTTGCTATTTAACCTGATATTGCACGGTATATGACCTTGAAATGACTTGCAACTGACCGATGTTCTAACTAGCTACCAAGGGCGAAAGGAAACAGCCATGAGCAAGGAAAAAGTCGTTCTCGCATATTCCGGTGGTCTTGATACATCTGTATGTGTCAAGTGGCTCCAGGACGAGAAGAATCTCGATGTCGTTTGCGTCTGCGGCAACGTGGGCCAGGAGGAGACCGGCCTGGACGCCAAGAAGCAGAAGGCGCTTGACCTGGGCGTTCTCGATTGCCAGGTGCTCGACCTGCGCGACGAGTTCTCCGATGAGTTCCTGACTAAGGCCATCGCCGCAAACTCCATGTACGAGAACAAGTACCCGCTGCTCTCCGCCCTGTCTCGCCCGCTGCTTGCCAAGAAGCTTGTCGAGGTCGCCCACGAGTTTGGCGCGACCTACGTCGCCCACGGCTGCACCGGCAAGGGTAACGACCAGGTTCGTTTTGAGGCTGCCGTCAAGGCCCTCGATCCCGAGCTTAAGGTCATCGCCCCGGTTCGCGAGTGGGATCTGAAGTGCCGTCCCGACGAGGTCGCCTATGCCCACGCCCACAACGTGCCGGTTCCCGAGGGTGCCAACGATAACCCCTATTCCATTGACGACAACCTGTGGGGTCGTGCCATTGAGTGCGGCCACCTGGAGGATCCCTGGAACGAGCCGCTCGACGACGCCTGGGTTATGACCAAGAATCCCGAGGACACGCCCGATACCCCGACTTACACCGAGATTGAGTTTGAGGCGGGCAAGCCCGTCGCCGTCGACGGCAAGAAGATGAAGCTCTCCGAGATCGTCATCGCCCTCAACAAGATTTCGGGCGACAACGGCTTTGGCCGTCTCGACCTGGTCGAGGATCGTCTGGTGGGCCTCAAGAGCCGCGAGTGCTACGAGGTTCCCGGCGCCCTGACGCTCATCACCGCCCACAAGGCACTCGAGGACATTTGCGTCGAGGGCGACCTGCTCAAGACTAAGATTAAGCTCGAGCAGGATTGGGCCACCGCCGTGTACAACGGCCAGTGGTACAGCCCGCTCAAGAACGCGCTCGACGCCTTTATGGCCGACACCCAGAAGTTCGTGACCGGCACCGTCCGCCTGAAGTTCTTCAAGGGCAACTGCCACGTCGTCGGCCGCAAGAGCCCCTTCAGCCTCTACGACTACGGTCTGGCTACCTACGACCGCGACACCACGTTTGATGAGAAGGCCAGCGCCGGCTTTATCAAGATCGATACGCTGTCGCTCAAGACGTGGGCCAAGGTCCAGGGTCCCAGCTCTGCCGCTGCCCAGGCTTAAGTCTTCCTTTCCTTGGTATCCGCGCGGCCCATCCGCGTGATACACAACGGGCGCATGGGGTCCCTACCTTTCGTTATGCTTGCTGACACTTCTTAACATCGGTGGCCCCTACGTTCCGCCCGCATATATGACGCCGCGACTGCGGCTGAGTCCGAGCCCCGCCGGGGTTGTCCGGCGGGGCTCCTTCTATCAATTTGGCGGCTCTGCGCCTATATATATGAGGAGTATCCATTATGTTCAATGCTGTCGTGCATGCTTTACTTGCCCTCGCGCCCGAGCTCGATGCTGCAAAGGTCGAGGACGTTCCTATGAGCCTGAAGGCTTGGATTGACGGTTCGCAGGGCAACATCCGGAGGGAGACGTTGGGCGCCAAGTGCATGGTGCGTCACTTCTTTGCAAATTAGCTATATGGCCTCGCGCACGGTGGGGAATATGCAAAACTAGCGGTTGAAAAATCGCTTTAGCGATATGGCGCATTGCTTTGGGCGCTTGTTTTGGTATTTGGAGAAAGGAGACGGTTCCATGGCTCTTTGGGGCGGTCGTTTTGAGGCGGGCGTGGCCGAGGTCACGCAGGAGTTTGGCGCGTCGTTGCCGGTCGACAAGCATCTCTATAAGCAGGATATCGCCGGCTCTAAGGCACATGCCAAGATGCTGGCCGCCCAGGGCATCATCAGTGCCGAGGACGAGCAGGCGATCGCCGAGGGCCTGACCGGAATCGAACAGGATATCGATGCCGGCAACTTTACCTTCGATATCAACGACGAGGACATCCATATGTCCATCGAGAGCGAGCTGACGCGTCGCATCGGTGAGGCCGGTAAGCGCTTGCATACCGGGCGTTCGCGCAACGACCAGGTGGCGACCGATACGCGCCTGGGCGTCAAGGCGCTTGCCAAGGAGCTCATGGAGGCCAATCTTGAGCTGCGCTATGTGCTGGTGGATGCGGCCAAGAAGTACGACAAGGTGATTCTGCCGGGCTACACGCATATGCAGCACGCTCAGCCCGTGCTGCTGTCGCATCATCTGCTGGCATATTCCTGGATGTTCGCGCGTGACTTTACGCGCCTGAAGGCCGCCTTTGATGCCGCCGACAACTGTCCACTAGGTGCTGCCGCGCTTGCCGGTACGAGCTATCCGCTCGATCGCCAGATGACGGCTGCCGAACTTGGTTTTGCGGGCGTGATTCCCAACTCGCTCGATGCGGTTTCCGACCGTGATTTCCTGCTCGATCTGCATTACGCCGGCTCTGTCATGGCGATGCACCTGTCGCGTCTTTCCGAGGAGATCGTGCTGTGGTCGAGCTCCGAATTTGGCTTTATCACGCTTTCCGACTCCTACTCCACCGGCTCGTCCATCATGCCGCAGAAGAAGAACCCCGACTTTGCCGAGCTTATCCGCGGCAAGAGTGGCCGAGTCTATGGCAACCTGGTGCAGCTGCTCGTGACCATGAAGGGCCTGCCGCTTGCTTATAACAAGGACTTGCAGGAGGACAAGGAGGGCGCGCTCGATACCGCTCACACGCTCATGCAGTGCCTGTCCGTTATGGCCGGTATGATTTCGACTTGGACCGTCAACGAGGATGCCATGGCGCGCGAGTGCGGCGTGGGGCACCTTGCCGCTACCGATGTTGCCGATTACCTGGCCAAGCGTGGCCTGCCGTTCCGCGAGGCACATGCCGTGGTGGGCCATCTGGTCCTGATGTGCGAGAAGCGCGGCTGCAATCTTGAGGACCTGCCGTTTGAGGTGTTCCAGGAGGCAAGCTCGCTCTTTGAGCGCGACATTACCGAGGCGCTCGACATCCCGTCGATTGTCGCCGCGCGCACGACCGAGGGCGGCACCGCTCCTGCCGCCGTTGCCGTGCAGCTGCAGCGTGCCGAGGCACAGTTCGTGGCCGACGAAGGCGTGTTTGGATCGCTAACCAAGGTCGTCGAGATGGGTCACGGGGCAAAGTAGAGGTTTGGCTGAAGACGTATTGTCCATTTATTGATAAATCGTTTTCGCTTTACGGGCGCCTGCTGATGTAGGCGCCCGTATTTTGTTGCTATGGGGGAGGGGCTTGTCGAGAACTTCTGTAGGACCTTTGGGCAGGTTGTGAAGGGGATACGTTCGCGGGCGGCAACCGACCGCCTGCTCTGTTCGGTGCGGTTGATGGGCGGCCGGATGGTACTCTAATCGGGCTTCGAAACAGAAGTGACACATATGGAACGCTTCAATAAATTGCAGCGTTTCAATAAACAGCTTTTTGTTTAACTGCAGCTAAAACTCTGTTACGATGCAGTCCAGGCGGGTGCCGGAATGGGACTTGGGCACGCGCGAACCTACTTGAAAGGCTACCTTATGGCTATCGAGAAGACCTTCATCATGATTAAGCCCGACGCCGTGCGCGATCGCAAGATCGGCGAGATTGTTGCTCGCATTGAGCGCAGCGGCCTTGTCATCGAGCGCATGGAGATGACCACGCTCGAGCGCGCTACCGTCGAGGAACACTACGCCCATCTGGCCGACAAGCCCTTCTTTGGCGGTCTCTGCGACTTTATGACGAGCGGTCCGGTCGTCAAGATGGTCGTTTCTGGTCTCTCCGCTGTTTCCAAGATGCGCACCCTTATGGGTGCTACCAACCCGCTTGATGCTGCCCCCGGCACCATCCGCGGCGACTTCGCTGTCGATGTCAACGCCAACGTGATTCACGGCTCCGACTGCCTGGAGAACGCCGAGATCGAGATCAAGCGCTTCTTTGGCTAAACCAGCTTTGACTCCTTAAAGCTGTTAGCGTGTGGCTTTGGCGCCGCGGAATTCCATCCGCGGCGCCCGTTTTATTCCAAAATCTATGAAGGGGCCCGCTCGGACATGTGTTCCGAGCGGGCCCCTGCTGTTAGCTTGTGGTACTGAGTAGTTTAGGCCTCGTCGACGACCTTGAGTCCGCGGGTCTGGTCGATCTCGTTGAGGAGATTGACGCGACGCTCGTGGCGGCCGCCCTCAAACTCGGCGTCGAGCCACTCGTCGACGATCATCTTGGCAAGCTCGGAGCCCACGACACGGGCACCAAAGGCGAGCACGTTGGTATTGTTGTGCATGCGGGAGAGCTTGGCGCTGAAGGGCTCGGAGCACACGACGGCGCGTACGCCCTCGACCTTGTTGGCAGCCAGGCTGATACCGACGCCGGTGCCGCAGATTAGGATGCCCAGGTCGACGTCGCCGTTGGCAACGGCCTTACCAACCTTGTAGCCGGCGATGGGGTAGTCAAAGCTCTCGGAGGTGTCGGTGCCAAAGTTCACGACCTCGCAGCCGCGCTCCTTTAGGTGCTCGGAGATGATGTTCTTGAGCTCGACGGCGGCGTGGTCGTTACCGATACCGATCTTCATGAGTGGTTCCTCTCTGGTCCGTGCGGCGGAATTGCTAAAGGTTTTACCGCGTTCGACTGCATGATAGCGCGACTTTTGTGTAAACGCTCGGGCGTTTTTTGGTCAAACGCTTTAGCATGCAACAAGATCGGCTTCTCATGAATGATGCCGCCAATTTGTGCTCGAGCGCCGTCCGCCGGAACCATGGTTGCGGTTTTTGATGCATTGTTATCAAATAAAGGAGCTAACTATTATTGAGAGCCCAGTCCGTTATACAAGTAGGAGATACCTATGCCTACCGATTCCCTTCGTGATGCCGCGTTTTGCGATGTTTTGAACCGCGAGCTTGTCTGTGCACTCGGTTGCACCGAGCCCATTGCCGTTGCCTATGCAGCGGCGCTGGCGAGCCAGACGCTCGCCTGTGAACCCGATCACATGGACGTTGCCTGCTCGGGCAACATCATCAAGAACGTCAAGAGCGTGACCGTGCCCAACTCGGGCGGTATGCACGGTATTGAAGCCGCGGCCGTGCTGGGTGCCGTGGGCGGCGACGCCAAGAGCGCGCTCGAGGTGCTTGAGAGCGTTAACGATGAAGACCGTGCACGTGTGGCCGAGCTCCTCGCCGACGCCGACTACTGCGATGTATCGCTTGTCGAGGGTGTGCCCAACCTCTACATCAAGGTGACTGCGACGGCCGGGGGCCATACCGCGGTCGTCGAGATTACCGACCACCACACCAACGTCACGTGCCATACGCTCGACGGTATTCCGGTATGCGGCAAGTCGGCGGGGGAGTGTGCCGCCTGCGCCGAGCGCGTGGTGGCCGAGCGAGCGGCGGATAAGGCCGACACGCCCATGTCGATTGAGTCCATCATTGACTTTATCGAGGACGGCGACATTGAGGACGCCCGCGCTGCCGTTGAGCGTCAGATTGAGCTGAATGGCGCGATCAGTGCCGAGGGCCTTGCGCACGCTTGGGGCGCCGAGGTGGGTCGTACGCTGCTGGGTGCTCGTGCCGATGACGTCGCCTGCCGTGCCCGTGCCCGTGCGGCCGCCGGGTCCGACGCCCGCATGAACGGCTGCGCGCTGCCGGTCGCCATTGTGTGCGGCTCGGGCAATCAAGGCATTACCTGCGCATTGCCCGTCATGGAGTATGCCGAGTACCTGCGCTGCGACCACGAGCGCCTGGTGCGCGCCGTGATGCTGTCCGATCTTATCGCCGTGCATATCAAGAGCTATATTGGTGCGCTCTCGGCGTTTTGCGGTGCTATTTGCGCCGCGTGCGGTGCCGGCGCTGCGATTACCTGGCTGTGCGGTGGCACGCGCGAGCAGATTGGCGCGACGGTCTCGAATACGCTTGGCAACGTGGGCGGCATCGTGTGCGACGGCGCCAAGGCGAGCTGTGCCGCCAAGATCTCGGCTGCCGTTGATGCGGCGATTCTGGGCCACGATATGGCCATGCAGGGCCGCGGCTTCCGTGCCGGCGAGGGCCTGATCCAGGATACCGTCGAGCAGACGATTGCCAGCATGGGCTACGTAGGCCGCGTGGGCATGAAAGATACCGACGTCGAGATCCTCAACATCATGATCGGCAAAACGCAGGTGTGCTAGTTGCGCGGTTTTACCAAACCGCGTAACCAGTCGACGCTGCAAACGCCCCTAAGCGGCAATCTGCCTTTCAATCGTCGGGCATGGCCAGAAGGCCTATGCCCTCCTCTTTCAAGGCACATTGCTCGCTTAGGGGCATTTTCGCTGACTTGTGCTCAACCTGCGGCGCCATTTTGTTTGGAGCGAGGGGTCCTATGACAGTTCGTCGGCTACTTGGTGTTCGTAGAAGGCTTCTACTACGGCGTTAAAGTCGCGGGCGAAGTCTTCCATGGTTCCGCGCCAGGTGGCTCGGCTGGGCTTGCCCTGGCCTACATAGGCAGTCTGAATGCCGCAGGCGGGGCTGGGGAAGTCGCGCTTGGGATCGTTGCCCACCATGAGGACCTCGTGCGGCTCGAGCCCCATCACCTGAAGCTGCTCGAGATAGTAGGTTGCATCGGGCTTGCAGCGGGTGGTGTTTCCCATGTGCGTCACGAGCTCGAAGGGGACGTCGGCCAGGTCGCCCCAACCCATGCGGCACTCGATGGCCCCTTGCGGAAAGCTGGGATTGGTAAAGAGCGCGCAACGTAGTCCTGCATCCTGTACGGCCTGGAGCGCGGCGTGTGCGCCGGGCATGGCGTGGGCGTTGATGACATCGTCGTTCTTGTGCGGTAGAACTTCGCGGTCGTAGTAGGTAAACGCCTCGTAGATGAGTGGGTCCGAGAGGCAGATGCCGCACCGGCGCTCAACCTCTTCTTGGTAGAACTCAAGATTGGTGCGATTGTCCGTGCCGCTGCGGCGATTGGCGTTGAGGTCGACCAGGATGGTTCCGAGGCGTGCCATCGTGCCACCGCGGCTGCGTCGCCCGATGTCCGCGAGCATCGACGAGACATCCTTAAAATACCGAAGGATGAACGCGTTGAGGTTGATGCTAAGAAGCGTTTCGTCCATATCGAAAACGACTGCTTTGAGCACGCGGGCACCTTTCTCGAAAAATCATTTCAGAATCGTATGTCTGGGATACTTTACCCCAAAGGCGTATGGGCAAACTGCTTATCGTCAAGTTGTGGAGACAGCTGTCCATAAGATTACGAAAAAGTCTCCACACGAGTAAAAAAACGCAGTTCACGCTTGAAATCGAACTCATTTCCCCGTAACCTATACGAACGTGATTGCATAAGCGTCACATTAGTATCTGTCGGCTCCCGAGTGTTCCTAAACGTTGTGTGCTTGTCGCACCCTTCTGTAGGTCCTAGCAATCGGGGCCCCGTAGTTCGAAAGGGGTCCACCTTTGAGTGAGATTCAGAACTCGTCCATTTTCTCTCTTGACGATGTCAATGAGGAGGAGATGAACAACCTCATCGACGGTACGATTACCGACTTTGATGAGGGCGATCTCGTTAACGGCACTGTCGTTAAGATCGAGCATGACGAGGTGCTCGTTGACATCGGATTCAAGTCCGAGGGCGTTATCCCGGTCCGCGAGCTGTCCATCCGCAAGGACGCTAACCCTGCAGACATCGTTGCACTCGGTGATCCCATCGAGGCCCTGGTTCTCCAGAAGGAGGACAAGGACGGTCGTCTGGTCCTGTCCAAGAAGCGTGCCGAGTACGAGCGTGCTTGGAACCGCATCGAGGAGAAGTTCAACTCCGGCGAGAACGTCGAGGGCGAGGTTATCGAGGTTGTCAAGGGCGGCCTGATCCTCGACATCGGCCTGCGTGGCTTCCTGCCCGCTTCCCTCGTCGACCTCCGTCGCGTCAAGGACCTCACCTCCTACATGGGCACCCGCATCGAGGCCCGCGTCATCGAGATGGACCGCAACCGCAACAACGTTGTCCTCTCCCGTCGTGTCGTGCTTGAGGAGTCCCGTAAGGCCGAGCGCTCCGAGATCCTGTCCAAGCTCAAGTCTGGCATGCGTCTCCAGGGCACCGTTTCCTCCATCGTCGACTTCGGCGCCTTCGTCGACCTCGGCGGTATCGACGGCCTCATCCACATCTCCGAGCTCTCCTGGAACCACGTCAACCATCCTTCCGAGGTTGTCAAGGTCGGCCAGGAGGTCGAGGTCGAGGTTCTCGACGTCGATCTCAACCGTGAGCGCATCTCCCTGGGTCTCAAGCAGACCACCGAGGATCCGTGGCGCGCACTGGTCAAGAAGTACCCCGTCGGCGCTATCGTCGAGGGTACTGTGACCAAGCTTGTCCCGTTCGGCGCTTTCGTCGACCTGGGCGAGGGCATCGAGGGCCTGGTGCACATCTCCGAGATGGCCAACAAGCACGTCGATCAGCCTTCTCAGGTCACCCACGTGGGCGACAAGGTTCAGGTCAAGGTCATGGAGATCGACCTCGACCGTCGTCGTATCTCCCTGTCCATGAAGTCTGCTGCTGAGACTCTGGGCGTCGAGATTGAGGTTACCCCGCTGCCTTCCGAGAAGAAGGACGAGGAGACCGACGCCGAGTAAATCGGTTTGACGATCACTTGTTTTAAGGGATCCGTCCGCAATGGACGGGTCCCTTTTTGCATTTCCTGCCGAGATGCGCGATGCTGCCCGTGTGCAATGCCGCCTAGGCTGTTCACGGGCTATTAGGTTGTTGGTGCATGAAAAATGCCGACATCCCGCCTCGGGGAGGAGGCGGGAACGCACCGAGTAGACGGAGGGGTGCGGAGCGCGGTCGCGTCTCGACTGACGACGTTGCCCATCGACGACACTATTGTACTGCATAGCGTGGTTCTTGGTTTATCGTGTCGAACGCTTGTGTTGTGCCATTGCCTGCGGCAACGGTGTGCTACACTCTTGCACTGCTGAGTGGGCCAGACGGTCGCGCGATGTGCTGCTTACAGTACGCGTGAGGAAAGTCCGGGCTCCAGAGGGCGGGATGCCGGCTAACGGCCGGGCGGAGTGATCCGACGGAAAGCGCCGCAGAAAAGAAGACTCCCACCTGCGCCGCAAGGCGTAAAGGGAAAAGCTGAAACGGTGGTGTAAGAGACCACCAGCGTCGTGGCAACACGGCGGCTTGGCAAGCCCCATCCGGAGCAAGCGCGAATAGGAACGCTATGGGCCGGCCCGGTCCGCGTTCGGGTAGCGTGCGTGGAGCTGCACGGTAACGTGCAGACAAGATAAATGACCGTTCACGACAGAACCCGGCTTATCGGCCCACTCAGCACTTTCTTGACGCTGCGACGACGTCAGCTGGCCGATTTGGCGCTCATTCGTCGGTCGCCGCCATAAGGCGTGCTCCCTCCTCTTTCGGGCCAAATCGACTCAGCTGACGCCGTCTCGCTTTCGTTTACGGAATCATCGGCGTTGCCGTTCTATTTACTGGGGTTATCGGTACGGCCTTTGCCGTATTATTGAGGCTGTTTGTTGCCGCGCTTTATTTTGTTGAGGGGCTTTGTTGGACAGCTATTTTACTCTGCAATCGAATATTGAGGCTTCGGGCGAGTTTGTGGACCGCAAGAGCCGGTTTATTGCCCAGCTGGTCCATATTGAGTCCGAGGATGAGGCGAATGCCTTTATCGAGATGGTTTGCAAGCGTCATTACGACGCTCGACACAATGTTCCCGCGTGGATTTTGGTCGATGGGCGCGAGCGCCAGAGCGATGATGGTGAGCCGAGCCGCACGAGTGGTATGCCGACGCTCGAGGTGCTGCGCGGTGCGGGGCTCAAAAATGTTTGCTGCGTGGTGACGCGCTATTTTGGTGGCACGCTGTTGGGTCCTGGTGGCTTGGTGCGCGCCTATACCGCGGCGACGCAGGCGGCGGTGGCCTCGGCTCAGGAGTCCGGGCAGATCGTCGAGATGACGAGTGTCGTGCCGGTTGACGTGCATGTGGCCTATCCGCAGTATGAGCAGGTGCTTCGCTTGGCCCAGGATTCGGGTGCCAAGGTTTCGGATACCGATTACGCGGATACCGTGACACTTCACTTGGTGTTTAAGGCAGGGGAGCAGGAGTCGTTTTGCGCCAAGATGCGCGAGCTTATGGCGGGGCGCGAGGAGATTGAGGTCGGCGCTTCCGCATTTGCCGAGTTCTAACGGCGACGGCTGGCGTACTATTGGATGGATCCCAAGCGAGCCGGCCGTCGTTTTATGTTGCTGCCGTTTACTCTGCGAGCCGCTTTAGCACATCACAGGCGATTTCGACGGCATCGTCGATGCAGCCGGGGCAGCTGCGGAGCGGACCCTTGTCCGATCCGATGCCCTTGAGCGTGCCACAGACGGTTGTCGTGTTCTTCTCGCCAAAACGCTTGGCGATTTCGCGCGACAGCTTGTAGGTCTGGCCCTTAGTCTTGGGGTTTTCCATGCCGTCGCTCATTACAAACCCCATGATGGCCACGGCGCCCGAGATGGCGCCGCAGGTTTCGGTCATGCCGCCCATGCCGGCGCCAAAGCCCTCGGTGAGGGTAAAGGCGACCTGGGGGTCGAGTCCGACGGCAGGCGCGAGCGTGCAGGCGACGGCCTGCGCGCAGTTAAAGCCACGGGCGTGGTATTCGGCAGCTTGAGCCTGACAGGCGGTGATGTCGAGCTGGGCCGTATCGATTTGCTTCATCGTTGTCTCCTTGGTCACGGTGTACCCGCCTATGGTACCCGTGACGGGGCATGTAATCATCGAGAGCTTCATGTATGCCTCATTTTTATCTATCGAGCAAATGCCTAAGGCTTGAGATAAATACTCTGATCAATTTGTCCAATAACCCACCTTGGTGATGGGTTGAGAGGGGTGCGGGGTAGCGGTATCGTGAACCGAATAAAACGTAACCCAGGCAAGGGAGCAAGATATGAGCGAGCAGACCATCGGTACCACATGTGTTCAGGGCGGCTATCGCCCGGGAGATGCAGAGCCGCGCCAGGTGCCCATCTACCAGTCCACCACGTGGAAGTACGACACGTCCGAGCACATGGGCAAGCTGTTTGACCTGGAGGAGTCGGGCTATTTCTACAGCCGTCTGCAGAACCCCACGTGCGATTTGGTTGCCGCCAAGATCTGCGAGATGGAGGGCGGCACTGCCGCGATGCTCACGAGCTCGGGCATGGCTGCGAACTTCCTCGCGATCTTTAACGTTGCCGGTGCCGGCGATCACGTGGTCGCAAGCTCTGCCATCTACGGCGGTACGTACAACTTGCTCGCCCACACCATGGGCCGTATGGGGCTGACCTGCACCTTCGTTGCCCCCGACTGCACCGATGAGGAGCTCGAGGCGGCCTTTGAGCCCAACACCAAGCTCGTCTTTGGCGAGACGATCGCAAACCCCGCCCTTGCCGTACTCGATATCGAGCGCTTTGCCAAGGCCGCGCACGACCACGGCGTACCGCTGATGGTCGACAACACCTTCCCGACGCCCGTGATGTGCCGTCCCTTTGAGTGGGGCGCCGATATCGTTACGCACTCCACCACTAAGTACATGGATGGCCATGCGGCCTACCTGGGTGGCGTGATCGTCGATCACGGCCAGTTTGACTGGATGGCCCATGCGGACAAGTTCCCGGGTCTCACCACGCCTGACGAGAGCTACCACGGCGTGACCTATGCCGAGAAGTTCGGTCGCGAGGGCGCCTTTATTACCAAGGCCACTGCGCAGCTTATGCGCGACCTCGGCCCCATGCAGAACCCGCAGGCGGCATTCTTCCTGAACAGCTCGCTCGAGAGCCTGCACGTGCGCATGCCGCGCCATTGTGAGAATGGTCTGGCGGTCGCCAAGTTCCTGCAGAGCCATCCCAAGGTACGCTTCGTGAGCTATCCGGGCCTGGAGGGCGACAAGTACTATGACCTGGCTCAGAAGTACATGCCCAACGGTACCTGCGGCGTCGTGAGCTTTGGCTTTAACGGTGGTCGCGCGGCGGCCGAGACCTTTATGAAGAGCCTCAAGCTCGCCCAGATCGCTACACACGTGGCCGACGCCCGCACTTGCTGCCTGCATCCTGCTAACGCCACGCATCGCCAGATGAACGATGAGGAGCTCATCGCCTGTGGCATCTCCGCCGACATGGTACGCCTGTCGTGCGGCCTCGAGGACACGGCCGATCTGATTGCCGACCTTGAGCAGGCGCTCGAGCAGTGCTAGGCTAGCGTTCGCACAAGGAGCCGATGCTGGCAGAAAGCTTCGGCGACCTTTCGTTCCGATTCCGTAGGCGGGACCTCAATCGCGACTGTTTGCAGGCGATTGGGGCCCCGTTTTTTTGCGTTGGGCCACTCGAAAGGATGGATATGGAGAAAACTGCAGAGCAGCTGCGCCGCGAGCACATTGCTCTAGAGGGCGACACCCATGGCAAGAACAAATGGGCGATTCTGTTTACCGTGCTCATCATGACGTTTATGGTGTGTCTGGATTCGACCGTCGTGACCGTGGCGCTGCCCGTGATGCAAAAGGAGCTGGGCGTGGGCCTCGACCGCATTCAGCTGGTGAGTTCGGTGTATCTGCTTGCGACGTGCGTGGCTATGTTGCCGTTTGGCCGTCTGGGCGACGTGCGCGGCAAGGTCGGCGTGTTCCAGCTGGGCGTCATCGTCTTTACGGTCGGTTCGCTGTTGTGCGGCCTTTCGGCCTCGCTCGAAGTTCTTATTCTGGCACGCATTGTGCAGGGTATTGGTTGCGCGGCGGCCATGGCCAACAACATGGGAATCATCACCGAGTCGTTTCCGGCGCGCGAGCGCGGTCGTGCCATGGGTATCCTCGCGACCTTCGTGGCCCTCGGCATGATGTGTGGCCCCGTGCTGGGCGGCATGCTGGTGGCAAGCTTTCCCTGGGAGAGCATCTTCCTCATCAACCTACCCATTGGCGTCATCTCGTTTATCGTGGGGCTCTACACGCTGCCGCATGTTAAGCCGGAGGCTGGCGAGCGCCCCATGTCGTTGGCGGAGGCCGCGCGTCGCTGCTTTGCAAATTCGGCCTTCACCATCAACCTTGCCTGCATGCTCATCGTGTTCGTTGGTATTGGCGCATCCGAGTTTATTCTTCCGTTCTATTTTCAGGACGCCCACGGCTTTGGTTCTGACATTTCCGGACTGCTCTTTTTGGCGCTGCCGATGGTGAATGCTTTTATCGGCCCGCTTTCGGGAACGGTTTCGGACCGTGTTGGCTGCGAGGGTCCTACGGCGGTTGGTCTGGGCGTGTACGTGTGCGGCCTCTTCGCGGTGAGCACGCTCGACGAGCGCTCTTCTATCCCTGTGATCGTGTGCTGCGTCGCATTTATGTCGTGCGGTACGTCGATTTTCCAGAGCCCCAACAACTCGCTGTATATGGGTTCAGCCCCGCGCGAGGCACTTGGTTTTGCAGGCAGCTTGGGCAGTTTGGCGCGCTACGCCGGCATGGCACTCGGCATTACGGTGGCGTCGAATATCCTGTATGGGCAGATGAGTGTGGCGATGGGCGAGGCCGTGACCAGTTTTGTTGCAGGCCGTCCGGATGTGTTCCTGTTTGGCTTTCGCTCGGTGTTCTACGTGCTCATGGCTGTGGCCGCTGTGGGCTTTGCGCTCGCCATGGTGCGTTTGGTGAGGATGCGCGCCCGCCATTAGCTTGTGGTGGCAGGCTTGCCAAGAATCGGGCTTATCTACTGGTCTTGCAGCTTTATGGTGCGATGCGGCTTGTGGGGCGGGCGGGGGTCGGTCCGTGGTAGACTATCGAACAACGTTTATTAATCGCGCGGTATCGTTGCCGCGAGAAGGGGTTGCGCCATGCAGGAGCTTGAGGATCGTATTCGCCATGACGGCATCGTAAAGGCCGGTAACGTCCTTAAGGTTGATGCCTTCCTCAACCACCAGTGCGACGTTGAGCTGTTCGACCACATGGGTGCCGAGTGGGCCCGTCTGTTCGAGGGTGTCGAGATCAACAAGATCCTGACGATCGAGGCTTCGGGCATTGGTATGGCCTGCATCGCAGCTCAGCATTTTGGCGGCGTGCCGGTGGTCTTTGCCAAGAAGGCCCAGTCCATCAACCTCGACGGCGAGCAGTATGCCACGACCATCTACTCCTTTACCAAGCAGAAGGAGTACCCGGTTATCGTTGGCAAGCGCTTCCTGTCCGAGGGCGATAAGGTCCTGATTATCGACGACTTCCTGGCCAACGGTTGTGCGCTCGAGGGTCTTATCAAGATCTGCGAGGCTGCGGGTGCCGAGGTGTCCGGTATTGGCATTGCGGTGGAGAAGGGCTTCCAGGGCGGTGGCGATAAGCTCCGCGAGCGCGGCTTCCGCGTTGAGAGCCTGGCCCGTATCGCCGAAATGGACTGCGAGAACGGTGAGATCGCCTTCGCCTAGGCGCGCAACACAAGCGATTGGTATGCGATGTGACAAAGGGACTGTCCCTTTGTCACATTTTTTGTATGAGGGGAAGTGTTGATATGGATGAGAACAAGATGGGATGGCGCGAGTATGCGCGCTTTGCCGAGATGTCGGCCGAAGAGTTGGCGCGCGATTGCGAGGTGCAGGTGTTTCGCGCGACGGGTCCGGGCGGACAAGGCGTCAACACGACGGACTCCGCGGTGCGCATGAAGCATATCCCTTCGGGAATTACCGTGACGGCGCGCGAGAGCCGCAGCCAGTTTCAGAACCGTAGCTGCTGTCTGCGTAAGCTGCGGGCAGAGCTTGAGCGTCGTAGCCGTCCGCCGCGTCGACGCGTAAAGACCAAGGTGCCCCAGCGCTCTCGCCAGCGCAGGCTCAATGATAAGCACTTCAACGCCATTAAAAAGGCCAACCGTCGCAAACCGGGCAGAGACGAATGATCTCCTCATAAGTTGCGGTGAAATAGGGACTGTTTTACGGCTTTAGCTGCATAAACAGTCCCCATTTCACCGCAACTTAGGTGGGGTTAGCGGGTGGGGCGCCAGACGTGGAGGGCTCCGCCGAGGACGTCGACCTCGATGCGCGAGGCGACGATGGGCTCGCCGTCGGCCTGGATGGGGTAGTCGGGCTCCTCGAACGTGAGCTCGGCATGACGGCAACGACGCATGCGAACCGGCGGCAGCTTGGTATGATGGCCGTCCTTGGCCGAAAGAAACATAGGCAGGGCGACCGCACGGGGGACGGGGCCGCAGGCGTAGCAGACGTCGAGCATGCCGTCGCAGGGGTCGGCTTCGGGGCAGATGCGATAGCCCGAGCCGTACGTGGGCCCCAGCTGGATGGCCATAATAATCGCCCGCACGCGCTCTGCGGGCGCACCGTCAAAGCTGACCGTCATGGGATAGTTGCGGTAGCGCAGGCCAAACTGCTCAAGTCCCGATAGGGTGTAGAGCGGAGCGCCGGCGAGGCCCGTCTTTTTGCGCAGCTCGGTGGTGCCAAGGCCGATGGCGGCATCGATGCCGACCGAAAGCGTCTGGTCGTAGTACTCAGCGGCAGCCTCGCCGCTGCCGCTTGCAGGGCTCCACGAGCGAATACGCCCGATGTCCTGATGCTGCAGCTCGCAGGTGAGCAGCGCGCCAAAATCCTTGCCGGAGAAATCGTCGATGCCGAGTGTTTGGGCAAAATCATTGCCGGAGCCTACGGGCAGGACGGCAAGCGCCGGTCGAACCGCCTCTTCTTGCGCCATCAAGCCATTGACGACCTCGTGGATCACGCCGTCGCCGCCGAGCGCGATAACCGTGCGGTAGCCCTGGGCCTGTGCGGCAAGCTCCTTGGCATGCCCCGCGCGTTCGGTCAGCACCAAGTCAAACTGGGATGCGCGCGCGGTCATGTCCAAAAAGCGCTGCAGGCGCTCAGCGACCTCGCGCGCCGCACCCGACTGGGCGGCGGGGTTGGCGATGATGAGCGTGCGACCAAAATCAGTTACGTGCATGGGGCGACTCCCGGCGTATGACGTGACGGTGCGGTCGCGCTCAGGTCGAATTGCCCCCGATTGTGGCTGCACGGCGAATACTTACGTCTACTCTATCAGGCCGTTGTGGCGCTCGATAGCATCCGCTACCGTACCGCCCTCATCCACAATAAGCGAACGACGCTTGGGTGAGATAATGCGCTGGGCGGGGTACACGCCGCGGTGGCCGCCGACGAGATAGCTGATAAAGGCCACGATGACAAAGAACCCGGCGGCCGTGCCGTGGAACAGATCGATGGCCATCATGCAGGTGGTGATGGGCACGTTGAGGCCGGCGCAGAACACGCCGAGCATACCCAGCGCTGCCAGAAAGCTGGGGTCGATTCCGACGAGGCAACCGATCCAGCCGCCGAGCGCCGCACCGATACCAAACAGGGGCGTGACCTCGCCTCCTTGGAAGCCGGCGCCCAGGGTGAGCGCCGTCACCACGAGCTTGATGGCTGCGTCGGCAAGGGTCGTGTTACCGGCGAACCCGGCACCCGAGAGCCAGGTGGCAAGGCCGGCATACTTCCAGGCGTCGAGCATCGCGTAGGCCGCGAGCACTACGAGCGCGCCCACGAGTGCGCGAGCAATATAGTTGGTGATAAAACGACCGTACAGGCTCTTGACGGTTCGAACCGACCAGGCAAAGAGGCGTGCCGTCAGACCGAAGATGATGGCGCTGATAACAACGATGACGACCGTTGTGGGCGTCATAGCGGGAACGCTGGCGATGACATTCGCTTCGTACTCGGTACCCAGGGCAAGTGATGTAAAGTAGCCGGTAAACGAGGCGACCAGGCAGTAGATGCCCGCGGTGTAGTCGATCTTGCCGATAAAGCACATCTCCATGCCAAAGAAGGCTCCGGCGAGGGGTGAACCGAATACGGCGCCAAAGGCCGACGAGATGCCGGCGAGCATGAGGTCGTGGTGGTCATGCTTTTTGAGGTGGGCGAGGCTCGAGATGTTGCTGGCGATGGTGCCGCCAATCTGCACCGCGGCGCCTTCGCGGCCGGCCGATCCGCCTGTTAGGTGCGTGAGTGTGGAGCAGACGAAGGTGAGGACGGCCATGCGCATATGGATAAGGCGTGTGCCCAGGGCGGAGTCGATGACCAGGTTGTTACCTCGTTTGGCGGCAAGGCCGTGGTTTTTGTACACCCATGCGGTGGCAACGCCCACAACGGGAAGCAACGCGTAAATCCACACGTGGTGCTCGCGATAATCGGTCGCGATATTCAGCGAGGCCAAAAATGCCCAAGCGGCAACACCCATGGCGAGCGAGACGATGACGACGAGCGCGAGCAGTTTGGCGCTTGCAAACAGGTTGCGGGCGTTGCGGCGTGTGTCGGCGGCCAAGAGCTGCTCGGAGCGGGTGAGTTGACGCCTGCCGGCCATGATGACGTCGCTAAGGGAGAAAAAGCCGCCATCGTCGAGCGGCTGGGAATGATCCTGCGCTTCGTTTGCGCTTTCGGGTTTGTTGTTATGAGCCATATATTCCTCTTTTAGGTTGCAACGCAAGCATTATAAAACGTGGCAAGCGCGACGAGCCGGTGGGTTGCTTTCCATTCTGTTTCGCGGCTTGCGGCCGACAGGTGTATTTGCGGGTACAGGCCAAATCGCGGTCGCGCGTCGGGGGATTATACTGAGACAAGCATAAAGAATCGGCGTCCCTGTTGTGCGCCGTGGCATTAAAGAGGTGCATATGGCAGAGAAACTCATTCCGCTGGAGGACGCGCAGTCGATCGTTCTGTCGCACGTTGCTCCGACCGATCTCGTCGAGATTCCCGTGTGGCAGGCCGCCGGTCTTCCCTTGGCCGAGGACGCGGTGGCCGATATCGACATCTCGCCGTTTGCCAACAGCGCTATGGACGGATATGCCGTGCGCTCGGCGGACTTGGCGCAGGCGTCTGGTGAGACGCCGGTGACGCTCGACGTTATCGGACACGAGGCAGCGGGCCATGTCTTTGAGGGCGTGGTCGGCACGGGCGAGACCGTCCGCATCATGACGGGCGCGCCGGTGCCCGAGGGTGCTGACGCCGTAGTGAAATACGAGATCGTCGACGTGCTTGACGGCGATGGCAACGAGGGCTCGCACGTTCGCTTCTCGGCGCCGGCCAAGGTAGGGGAGAACGTTCGCTCTGCCGCCGAGGAGGCCCATGCCGGCGATGCTGTGATGCGCGCCGGCGAGGTCGTGGCTCCGGCGGGCGCGGGTCTGCTGGCAAGCGCCGGATACGCGAGCGTGAAGGTGCACGCTGCCCCGCGTGTGGGCATCATCTCGCTGGGCACGGAACTGGTCGCACCGAGTAACGTGCCGGCGCGCGGGCAGATTCGCGACTCCAACTCCTCGGCGTTGATGGCCGAGGCGCTCGATGCAGGAGCCGAGCCGGTGTTCTTTGGCATTGCGCCCGACGATGAGCAGGCGATTGCCGAACTGGTGCATCGCGCCGTGCAGGAGTGCGATTTTGTCATTACGAGCGGTGGCGCCTCGGCGGGCGATTACGACTACGTGACGGCGCTCGTCCGGCGCGAGGGCGAGGTGCTGTTTGACCGCATTTCGATGCGTCCGGGCAAGGCCATCACGTTTGGCTTGCTCGGGGGTAAGCCCTACCTGGGGCTTTCAGGCAATCCGGCCGCGGCGTATGTGGGCTTTGAGATGCTCGCGCGCCCGGCGATTCGCAAGATGCGTGGTTTTGCCGAGGGGGCGCGCCCCGTGCAGCGAGCGGTTCTTACCCACGGTGTGAAAAAGCGCCAGGACCGACGCTTCTTCGATCGCGCCACGGTTTTGCGCGACCCCGAGACCGATGAGCTGCTGGTGACCGAGGCCAAGACGCAGAATTCGGCGCTGCTCGGCACGATGCAGCGTGCCAACTGTCTGCTGCGTATTGACGAAGGGCCGTGTGAGCTCAAGGCAGGCGACGTCGTGGATGTCGTGCGTGTCGACCTGC
Source organism: Collinsella aerofaciens ATCC 25986 (assembly GCF_964259375.1). GTDB lineage: Bacteria > Actinomycetota > Coriobacteriia > Coriobacteriales > Coriobacteriaceae > Collinsella > Collinsella aerofaciens_BO. Next base: position 4,368 of record NZ_CAXVJM010000015.1, on the reverse strand, counting down.
CCGAGGGAACGGTGTTGTAGGAGGAATGCTATGGAGCTGAAGATTTCGATTGTGACGTGCTCGGATACGCGCGATCTTGCCCAGGACGAGGCTGGAGCTGCACTCGAGGAACTTATCGAGGCGCAGGGCTGGACGGTCGCCTCACATGTGGTCGTGCGCGATGACGTCAGCGAGATTGGTGATGCCATTGTGGAAGCCGCCGATGAGTGCCACGCCAATGTCGTGCTCACCTGCGGCGGCACGGGGCTTTCGATGCGCGATGTGACGCCCGAGGCGACGCGTGCCGTCTGCGACCGCGATGTGCCGGGTATTGCAGAGGCAATTCGTGCGTACTCGATGACCAAGACGCGCCGCGCTATGCTCTCGCGTGCTATTTGCATGCAACGAGGTCATACACTTGTCGTAAACTTTCCCGGTTCCACGAAGGCCGCCCGCGAAAGCTGGGAGGCCATAGCGGACCAGCTGGAGCACGCGGCTCAGATGACAGCGGGCGGCGGACATACCAACTAAGCTATTTACCTGCGGTGGGGCGACCTTATCGGTCGCTCCGCTTTTGTTTTCCGCCGAATCGACGCCGAGGTGTACGGTAACTCGAAACTATATTCTCTGGCGAGAATAATTTCTCACTAACATTATTCGCGCAAAAGTATAATCTGATTGCAGATTAAAGCCCGCGGTGGGGTACCCGGGCACAAGGTCCGAAAGGGTTGAATATGTTCGATATGGTTTCTCGTCGCGGATTCGTCTCGCTTTCTGCTGTCGCCGCTGCCGGCCTTGGTCTTGCTGGCTGCTCGGGCAGCAAGACGTCCGAGCCGGCCGGATCCGATGCCGGTTCTGCTAAGGCATCTTCCAAGAAGGCTGTCGAGCTGCAGGTCTTTGCCGCCAACTCGCTCGAGAAGGCTCTGCCCGAGGTTCAGGAGCTCTACACAGAGCAGACCGGCACCACGTTTGCAGACACGCAGTTTAAGGCCTCCGGCGACCTTGTCGAGCAGATGCGCGCCGGTGCCGCTGTCGACGTGCTCATCACAGCCTCCAAGGGCACCATGGACGACGCCGAAGCCGCCGAGCTCGTCGACGTCGATACGCGTGAGGACATGTTCGTCAACGACCTCGTGATCATTCGCGCCGAGGGCTCCGACACCAAGGTCGAGGCCATCGCCGACGTCGCGAATCTGGACGGCAAGATCGCCATTGGCGACGCCAAGACCGTCCCCGCCGGCAAGTACGCCAACCAGGCCCTGGCCTCCGTGGGCCTCTACACCGGCACCGAGGGTGACGACGGCGAGTATGCGCCCGAACTCGCCGACAAGGTGGCCCTGGCCGATAAGGTCGGCACCGCTGCCGCCTACGTCTCTACGGGCGACTGCGTGGCCGGTTTTGTCTACAGCTCCGATATCTTCCGCTACGACGGCATCGAGGAGGCCTTTGTGTGCCCCGAGGATTCGCACAAGCCCATCGTGTATCCGGGTGCCGTTGCCGAGAGCTCCGAGCACGCCGACGAGGCCAAGGCGTTCATCGACTTCTGCCTGACCAACAAGAAAGCCCAGAAGATTTGGGCCAAGTACGGCTTTGAGCTTTCCGCGTAGAGCGGCTTGGCGCGATAATTCCATCGTTTTATGTTTCACTCCGTCCTTGTATTCGCTTGGAGCTTTTCGTGCTTAATAGATTCCGCATGCTTGTCGCCTGTGCTTTGACCTTCGCGCTTTGCTGGGTGCCAGGATTTGCGTTTGCTGGGGACACTGAGGACGGGGCCCAGGTTGCTGCGACCGCTCATGGGCTTTCCTATGGGATCGAGGGTTTTGAGCGGTTGGCCAGGGGGACCGCTCGTGCCATGGAGGGCCAGCCTGAGGGCTACCGGTTTCCCGTTGACGAGGACGTGGACCTTGTAGTGGCACCTGCTGCCGATCGCGTTGTGGTGTGGATATCGCCCAAGGCGGTCGAGAAGTATGGATTTGATCCGCAGGATAACGAGTGCGTATCGGGTCTCAAGGCCCTCGTCAGTGAGCTCGACAGCGCAAACTGCATGGGAGGTGCGCAGCTAGGGGACGTGGATCTTCCTTGGTATGTCACGGCGGAAACAACGTTTGATGCCGGCGGGTATACCTATGGCTTTGACGAGCGCGGTGCGGATGGGGACCGCTATGTGGTGATTGCATCAGCCTCGGGTGATGCCAAGGGCGGCGCGCGTTGGCTTGATAGCGCTCAAATGGTAGAAGCATCGTCCGTCGTGTTGCGGGATGAGCAGGGGCCCTTGACCTCTCTGGCCTCCTTTTTGGGCGACATCGACTATCGCCCGCTTTGGGTGTCCATTAAAACGAGCGGCCTTGCCCTGCTGATCTCCTTTGCGCTGGGCCTGTTTGCCGCATGGAAGACCATGGGTACGACGAGTCGCATCAAGGGCCTGCTCGATTCGGTCTTTACGATTCCTATGGTGCTGCCGCCCACGGTCTGCGGCTTTCTGCTCCTTATGCTGTTTGGCCGCTCGACCGGGGTGGGCCAGTGGCTCATCGCGCACGGTATCTCGGTTGTCTTTACCTGGCCGGCGGCGGTGATCTCTGCCGTGGTGGTGTCGTTCCCGCTCGTCTACCGCACGGCGCTCGGAGCCTTCGAGAGCCTCGACACGCAGATGCTCGATGCGGCGCGAACCCTGGGATGGTCCGAGCGCCGCATCTTTACCAGGCTTATGATGCCGCTCGGCTGGCCCTCGATTGCCGCTGGCACGGTGCTCGCCTTTGCCCGTGCGATGGGCGAGTTTGGCTGCACCCTGTTTTTTGCGGGCAACTACGCCGGCATTACGCAGACCATTCCCATCGCCATCTATTTTGAGTGGATGGGCGGCAATACGTCGGTGGCCCTCTTTTGGGTCGTTGTCGTAATCGCGTTCAGTTTCCTGGTCATTCTGTTCATCAATATGTACACGGCGCATTCGCAAAAGTACCGCGAGCGGGGCCTTTCCCGTGCGGAGCGTAAGCAGGCCAAAGATCTCGCCGGACAGGGCGATTCGCTCGACCCGGCGGGCGGTGATGCCTTGCGTATCGATCGCGAGGCACTGGCCGAGCTCATGCGCGATGATGCCGCATTACAGGGAGGTCGATAGGCCATGTCGCTCGTTCTGGATATTAAGAAACGTTATCCCGGGTTTGTGCTCGACATGCAGCTTGAGGCCGGCGAGGAGCGCGTGGCCTTGCTCGGTGCCTCCGGATGTGGCAAGAGCTGCACACTGCGCTGCATTGCCGGCGTGGAGACGCCCGACGAGGGCAAGATCGTCGTCAACGGCGTGACCTTTTTTGACTCGGCGGCTGGCATCAACCTGTCACCCCAGGAGCGAAAATGCGCCCTGTTGTTCCAAAACTATCAGCTGTTTCCCAACATGACGGTGGCCGATAACGTATGCGCCGGTGTAAAGGATGCTGGCGACGCCGCCGCGCGCAAAAAGCTCGCCGAGCGCTATCTGGGCATTTTCGGTCTGGCCGATTTTGTCGATCGCTACCCCGCGCGACTCTCGGGCGGGCAGCAGCAACGCGTGGCGCTTGCCCGTATGGTGGCGGCGCACCCGGGCATTTTTATGTTCGACGAGCCCATGAGCGCACTCGATGCGTATCTCAAGAGCGCGCTTGAGCAAAACATGCTCGACCTGTTCGACGTCTGCAACCGTACCGTGCTCTATGTGAGCCACGACATCGACGAAGCGTGCCGCCTGTGTCAGCGCATCTGCGTGATGCACGACGGGCATGTTGAGGAGATTGGCTCCATCGAGGACGTGGTCCGTCGTCCGCAGACGCTGGCGGCACTGCGCCTGACGGGCTGCAAGAACACAAGCCGGGCGCGCAAGATCGGCGACGAAGAAGTTGAGGCCCTCGACTGGGGCATGACCTTTAACGTGGGTCGCGAGGTTCCCGATGATGTGGCGTACCTGGGCATTCGCGCAAGCTACTTCCATGTTGACAATCGCGCGGAGCGGGGCCGCAACAGCTATGATTTGCACGTGGCCCGTGTGAGCGATTCGCGCTTTGAGCGGCTGGTGCTGCTGGACGTGCCGCGCGTCGATGCGCCCACACGTCTGCAGTGGAAGGTCAACAAGGTGGGCGTGCCTGACGACGAGCTGCCGCAAGCAGGCGAGACGCTGCGCATGCACTTCGATGCGAGTAAGATCCATTTGGTTTGTCGATAGCGCCGGGTAATGCCGTCGGGGATATAAGCCTCGGCGGCTTTGTCTTGCCGTTCGCCGAATGATGGATGACAAACTCTTATCAACACAGATAATTATTTATTAAACGACGGCACACGACGCGGTTGATTTTCAATCTCAACGCAACAGCCTGAACGGACCCCGCGTTTCCGCAGCTATCGCAACGCGGAAATAGCTCC